>SUUT01000032.1 GCA_015062385.1 Alphaproteobacteria bacterium
CTGAACCGCTACCTTCTTCCTCTCCACTTCCACTGCTACCGGAACCACCAGTACCGGTTCCTCCGCCGGAACTGCTTCCCCCGCCGGTACCGTCCGTATCATCCGATGTCGGCTCTTCCTCCCAACCAGTCTCGTAATCTCCATCCGTAAAATCCGTAAATGTTGAGACAAACCGGAACCGTATCGCTATATTCTGCTCATCCTCTCCAAATTCATCACACAATCCGCTATCTGCATTGCTTGCTGTTCGCATTATCGGTCTGCTTGATGATACACTCGCTATCGGGGCCGTTCCGTCTCCGCTTGTATCCCCCGCTATTCCTGTTGATACCAAGTACGCATCCGGCAATTCCCAACTGCTCTGCATAATCATCTGACATTGCCGTTTATTTAACCCCTTGACTTCTACGTCAAATGCTTGACACAAGTCTTCACTCGGACACTTGTCCGCATATTCAGACCAACTAAAATCTTCCGGATTCGGATAGACTGCTATCGGCTTACCCGTCCCCGTGTATTTTGCGTATCCGCCGATTTCTGCTATATCCGGCAGACGTCTTCCTTTAAAGTTTGCCGTTACGTCAAAGCCCCGTATGTTTGATTCGTGTAAGACGTCGTTTGCTATATATCGGTCCATCGCATATCGGTATCCCGCTATCCCTGCAACGGATAATACCCCAATAATCGCTAATACACCCAGCATTTCTACCATACTTCGGCCAATCTCTGATACGCTTTTTTTATACATAGGCTCGCTCCTTGTTCACATATACCTATATATATTATAAAAAAAGGTACCTTTTTTTCCCTATTCGAATCGGCAAAATCAAATTTTTGATAAAGTGGTAGTTTCTTCTTTTAATTGAATGTTTTATCCAAAATCAAAAAAAATGCAAAAATGTGTAAAAAATTGTTGCATTTATACGTACCTTTTTTTGTAGCAAGGGGGTTCGTTATATAGAACTCAAAAAATAAACAATGATTATATTATTTGAAGTATATATAAAAATACAAAAAAAATCTCTCTAACCGAGAGATTTTAAAAATTTTCAATTTTTATTTAGATTGAGGTATTTGTGCTTCCAAGAATTGAAAAATTTTATCAATAGCAACATCCATATCTTTTTCTGTTTGACGAATTGGGTTTTCCGATAATAAATTTTTTGTTTTTGTCATTACCTGATTTAACAGAACTTGCGTCACATCTTGTGCAGCATTTTCTTCCATAGAATGAATTTTTACTTCTACATCCCTTTTACGTAGTGCCAAACGAGTACTGATTTTTTCATCAGCATCTTGTTGAATGTTCATTACTTCTTCCTCAGCAGAACGCAAAATCGCAGCTTGTTCTTTTTCTAAATTTTTTGTATGTTCCGTATATTCTGCATATAACTTTTCGGCTTGCTCCTTTAATTGAGAGGCACTGTCTAATTCATCTTTAATAATTTTTGCCTGATTTTTACCCCAAACTGATAGTTTTTTTGATACAGGAAAAATCATCAAAATAATAACCAAACAAAACGAAAATCCAACCCAAAATTCAGGATTTTGAAATTCTTTAATCATTTATCCGCCATCCTTTCTTTTTACTTGATTCGTGTTTTCGTTGGTTTAACGGCTAATTTATTCGCTAATTCCTGAGCGATTTGTGCAGCAACCACATCTGATTGCTGCATAACCATGTCTTTTAAACGCCGCACTTTCTTTTCAGTTTCTTCAATTTGCTGCCGAAATTTTTGTTCATTTTCAGCATCAACATGTGCAGCGTATTTTTGTATATCCCGATAAGTTTCATTAATAATTGCCGCTTTTGTCTGTTCAGCAGAATAAATTTTGCTTTTATACTCTTGTATCAAATGAGCTGCTTGCTTATTAATAACTTCTGCAACAGATAAATCATTTTTAATTTTATGTTCCCGTTCTGTAAAAATATCTTGTATAATCGGAAAAATAAAATAAGCCATGATTCCGTAAAATAAGCCAAAACAAACAAGCATCCAAAATGCTTCGCTCAAAAACCAAGTTACATCAAACTGCGGCATTTTTTATACCTTTAAAAATTATTGGAACAACACCATAATTGCCAAACCCAAAGCATATAAAGCAATAGCTTCTGTCATGGCGGCACCACCCCAAGCAAAAACACTGACATCTTGTTTCACATTCGGATTACGACTGATACATGTAATAATTGTTGTGAACACTGTCGATACGCCTTTTGCAACAGCCAACATAACCAAGCTAATCAAGCCTAATGACAAATATTTCGCAGCTTCTGCAATATAGTTCATTGTTTCTGTTTCCATTGTTTTTCTCCTTTAACAGATTAATGAGAATGTACAGCTTCCCCAATATATATACTGGTCAAAATCGTATAAATATACGCTTGAAGGAAAGCAATAAACATCTCAAACATAATTAAAATGCCCACAACAACAAGGGGCAATACGCCGGCCAGTCCCAGCGAATAAATAAATCCTGCGACAATTTTAAGCAAAATATGACCAACAACCATATTCATAACTAATCGAACAGTTAAACTAAACGGCTTTGCCAAAAATGAAAAAAGCTCAATCGGAACAATAATCGGAGCCATAACAACCGGAATACCAGCCGGCAAAAAAGTCCGAAACCATTTTATTCCATGATTAGATAATCCTATTCCCATTGATACAAACAAGCCTAAAATTGCAAAAACACCTACCGGAGCCAATTGGCTGGTAAATGTAAAAGAATAGGGAAACAATCCCAAAAAATTACCAAAAAATATTATTAAAAACACACTCAATATAAATGGTAAATATTTCTCATATCCCTCACCAATACAATCTTTTGCTGTATTGCGAATAAACCCAAAAATGGCTTCCCCTACAGATTGTCTTGTGTTAGGAACAAGTAATTGCTTATGCATTAACCACCACATAACGCCCAATCCGCATAAAACAGACAACACCATAAATAGCGAAGCATTCGTAAAACTCAAATCCATTCCGTTCCACTCAATCGGAACAATTTTTTTAACTTCAAATTGATGCAACGGACTGCTCATTTTATTTACCCTTACGTTCTTTATCTAATGCATACCTTACAACGGACCACAATCCAGCGATACCACCAAAAACAGTCAATCCTGCCGTCAACAATACCGATGTATGAAATATATTTTGAAACAATAGTCCCAAAGAGAGTCCTATTAAAACACATCCAAACAGATTTGTCAACAACTCAAATGCAATTTGATATCCATTCGTGGAATGACACAACTGTTTTTGTTGTCGTTTTTCTTGTTCAAGTGCAATTTTTCGGGCCAGTTCGTCTGTTTCTTTTGTCATCTGCTTTCTAATATCCGATTAATTTCTTGTAAAATAATCTGTTTGTCTGTTCCTAAAAATTTTTTAGGAGTGTGATTTTTAACAACAACAACCGTTGGTAAACTTCTGACCAAATATAACTCAGATAAATTATTTCTCTGTTCCGTTACCTGTTTTTTCAAAGACCAATTGGAAACACATTGTTCTAAACTCTCCACATCTTCCCCCAAAGAAAGTGCATAATCCAACATCATTCGGCGAGGCTTTTCAGCATTCATCCAAACTTCTTGATTATGAAACATCTTAGCCATATATGCATTATAATTGTGTGGCTGAACACAACGGGCATACATTGTTCCTGTCATTGCTTTCGCATCATACGGCATTTCCACATAAACCAATTTCGCTTTGTCTGTCTGAATAAATTGTTTTATAATATCAGGCATTAATTCTTTATGAAAAACAGAACAATGCGGACAACTTAAAGATGAAAAAACATATATTGAGGTCAAATTATTCTGATTTCCATAAATCCTCAATTCGGAAGGTTTTAAATCCGATTTTAAAGAAACATCAATCGTATTATTCTCTTGTTCCAACTGCATCTCTGTGGCACTTACGTCATTAGCAAAAACAAGTGCCACAATAAAACCGACAAGTAAATATTTTGATATCATATTATCTTCTATCGCCTAAAAAACTGAGTAAAAACTGAAATAAATTAATAAAATTCAAATATAATGACAAAGCCCCTGTAACAGCCAAGACATCTCTTTGTTCGACAGGAACAGATACATACATTTGTTTTAAACGATTTGTGTCATATATGATTAGCCCAGCAAAAATAAAAACACCCAAAACAGAAACGACAAAAGATATCATGGAAGATGTAATAAAAATATTAACAATACTTGCCAAAATAATACCGATTAATCCCATAAATAAAAATGCTCCCAAACCGGATAAATCTCTTTTTGTAACACTTCCCCAAATACTTAATCCCATAAAAGAAGCTGCCGTAATTAGAAACGTTTGAAAAACAGAAGCTGTCGTATAGGCCAAAAAGATACTTCCCATAGAAAGACCCATCAAAATCGAAAAAATCCAAAACAGCATAGCGGTTTTTGCCGGATTTAATTGATTGGCTGCATTTTGAATCATAAAAATCAAAAGAAATGGAGCCACAACAACCAACCATCCCCAAACACTAAACGTTAATTTGCCATCAGAAACTTTATAAAGTAAATCAACCAATGGTTCTTTTGTTGATATATACGCCGATGCCGCAGACAAAACCAAACTACCGGTCATATAATTGTAAATTTTACCAAAAAAAGCTCTCAATCCGTCAGATGTACGTTCAACTGCCAGCGAATGATGTGTATTAATATTCATAAAAACTCCTTTCTTCCATAATAACTTTGTTATAAACGATGATTCATAAAAAAACAAGCTTTTTTATATATAATACAATTTATGATATTTTTAGCTTATTCTTTAGTATAGATTTTAAAGACCAAAACACAGAGAAGTAATCTTCCAGTCATCAAGCATCACACAAAAAAACTCCTCACATATTTGCAAGGAGTTAATATCTTTTTATAACTTTATTACGCAGAACGCTTTAATGCTTGACAAAGAGATTCTTCATAATCATCCAAATTAACAATTACATAAGCCGTTTTATCTGCCATTAATTGCCGCAACAATTGGTTTGTGTGCATATGTCCTGATTTTACACCCGAGAAATGACCGATAATAGGCATTCCCAATTGATACAAATCACCGACAGCATCCAGTGTTTTATGAACAACAAATTCATTTTCACTGCGTAGACCTTCCTTGTTCAAAACAGAATCACCATCGACTACAACAGCATTCTCCAATGAACCGCCTTTACCTAAACCCATTGCTCGAAGCATTTCAACTTCTTGTGCAAAACCAAAAGTACGTGCATAAGCAATAGCATCTTTAAAGTTTCTTTCCGTTAAAGAAATAGAGTATTCTTGTCGACCGATAATTTTAGATTTTGCAAAATCGATCATAAAATCAATTGATAATCCTTTTTCTGCCGGATACAAGCATACATTTGAACCTTTACCATCATCAAAACTGACTTCTTTTAAAATTTTTACAGCTTTCAATGGCGCATCTTGTTTAACAATACCTGCACATTCAATCAATGTAACATAATCTATTGCCGAACCATCCATCACAGGAACTTCCGCACTATCAACTTCAATTAAAATATTTGTAATGCCAAAACCGGACAACGCAGCCATTAAATGCTCAATTGTACCAACAGAAACCCCATCTTTATTTCCAACACAAGAACACATCCGTGTGTCCACGACTGTTTCTTGTGAAACAGGAATTATATTATCTTTATCAGAAATATCTGTTCTTTTAAATACAATACCATATCCGACCGGGGCTGGGCGTAAAGTCATATGAACACGCCGACCGCTATGTAATCCGACACCAACACAAGGAATTGCATTTTGCAATGTTTTTTCACAATTTTTATATTTTGTCAGTGTTGTAATTTCAGCTATCATCATCAAACTCCTTCGCTTGTTTTTCATCAGCATAAACTACATATTTATTTTTGGCAAATCAAAACTTATTTCAAAATATTACAAAGATATGCTTTTTTGTTTTTCATAAAAATCAATATATTAGTATGTAGCATATATTTTATTCTTGACTTATTTATAAAAATATTACAAAGTTGTTTTTATGAAATTATTGAGTACATTACATAAAGCATCACAACAATCTAAAATTTTTCGGTACAAAACGTACAAAAAAATCGGAGGTGTTGGACATCGAAAAAGCATAGACCGTATATTTATGGGAAGTATGGTTGGACTGTTAGTAATTGGGGCTTTTTTCATTATTAAACCGGATTCCGAAAGTATTGAACCATTTGATCCTTTAAATTGTGCCCCTAATTGTCCGATTGAACCGATTGAAAATCCGGCAGCACAAGAAATTGTTCATTCCGATTTGGGAGATGCCCCCGTTATTGAAGAAGAAAGCACAGAACCCTCTCTGGCAGATTTAGAAAATTTAGTCGCTCAAAATATTGCACAAATTAAAACACATACTTTAAAAAGCGGTGAATCTTTGGCAAAATTACTTGCCCGAATCAATTTAGATAAACAAAACCAATCAGGCACATTAAAAGCATTGGATACAATTGTTAATTTAAAAACCATAAAATCCGGCACTCCTGTTATCATATTTTTAACAGTACAAGATAACTCTTTCTTAGGGTTGTCCATTCCATTAAAAGAAAATGAATTTGTCGGTGTTTTAAAGACATCGGATACAGAATTCATTCCAATTTCCCAAGAAGGTTCCGTTGAAACAAAACAAGTTCATGTCAAAGGAAAAATTATTCGTACGTTCAGCGGCTCAGCTCAAAAGGTCGGTGTTCCGCAATTAATTGTAAATCAAATTTTGAATGCATTAGGTGATGAAATTGATTTAAGAAACGGTTTTAAAAAGGATGATGAATTTGAAGTTATTTATTCACAAAAAGTTACATCCGGCGGACTTGAATTAGATATAGACAAACAATGTCTATTTGTTGGGTTAAAAATGGGAAAAGATGAGGTATATCGATATTTATATACAGATAAATCCGGAACACCCGCCTTTTACAATCCCATGGGGCAACGAGACCAAAGAACAATTATCAAACGCCCGTTAAAAGCCGTCCCCAGATTATCTTCTCCTTATGGTTGGCGGATTCACCCTGTTTTAATGTATCGGGTTTTTCACAGCGGTGTTGATTTGGCTTCACCACGTGGAACACCGATTATGGCCGGAGCAGACGGGAAAATTGTTCATTTGGGACGAAAAGGAGCTTACGGCAAATATATTAAAATTCAACATGCCGGCGGTTGGGCAACAGCTTATGGACACATGAATGGTTATAAATCCGGTCTAAAAGTCGGATCCCGTGTAAAACAGGGCGATATTATCGGTTATGTTGGTGCAACCGGTCGGGCAACAGGGCCTCATTTACATTATGAAGTGTGGAAAAACGGCAAAACGGTTAATCCGTTTAATAAAAATGTTATTTCCGGAAAACAATTGACCGGTTTTGAATTAGCTCAATTCCAATCATATGCCGAAAGCATTAACCCGGAATTTCAAAAACATTTATTTGGAAAATATCCACCAATTCCGGTCATTAAACCACAAAAAAATACCGCTAAAAAGAAAAAATAAAATGGTTCAAACAGAATTACAACAGATTATAATGAATATACATAGGGATAATATTCAAAAAATTGTTGTTGCAGCAGTTGTTTTAATAAACAATGCCCCGCTCTTATTAAAAAGAACAACAAATGATTTTATGGGTGGACTTGTTGAATTGCCAAGTGGAACAGTTGAAAAGAATGAAACAATATTAAATGCCTTATATCGTGAAATTAAAGAAGAAACGGGTTTACAAATTCTATCTGTTGAAAAAATCTTAGGAACATTTGATTATGTTTCTCAATCCGGAAAAAAAACACGCCAAATTAATTTTAAAGTACTTACAAATAATACACCGATCCAATTATCAGCGGAACATTGTGCTTTTTATACATACAAAATTGACAATCCTATATTTAGCACATTAAATATCTCCCCCGAAACACAAAAAATTATTTTACAGGCATTAAATTAACTATTGAAACTGACGGATACGTTCCGCAGGTGTCAATGGTCGATTTGCTCCATTTTCTGTTTTTGGGGGCGTAACTTCAACCTTTTTGATTTCTTTTTCTACTGATTTTTTCTGTTTTTTATCTGTTATTTGAGCCTCTGTTTCTCTTTGAACGGATACCTGAACACTTGGCGTTTGAATATCTGCAATATCGGAACCAACCTCTACCGATAATCCAACATTTACTTTAACGGCATTTAATTCTGCTTGATTCATTTCATCAATTAAACCGGGCACTTCCTGAAATCTTTTTCCCCACCCGTCAATATAAGATCGAAAACGGCTCATATAGTTTGTTTTATCTTGTTTCATTTTTTTTAGAACAGTTGCAAATAAATTTTTTAATCGATAACAATCGGAATGTGAGGAAAAAATAAAAAATAATTCAGGAGAAGCTAAAACCTTTGGAGCAAAAGAAATTTGATCGGAAATTTTAAATCGTAATATTTCTGCTTCTGCCGCATAGGTACTTGTTATTAAGTAATCAGCTTCTCCTGTTAATAATTTTTTAAATGCATTTTTAGATCCGCTGATTTGTTCTACTTGCGTATCCTTAGGCAACTGATTGAAAATAACGGAATAGATGTTTTCTTCCTGACGCACAACCCCTTTTAATCCGGATAAGTCATCCCAAGAATCAACAGGCCGTTCTTTTCCTTTTAAAAACAAGACACGGATAGGATTGGAAATATATCCCGGAAATAGAACATTAACACCAGCCCCCAAAGAACGTTTATCAAAATAAGAACCGGCAACAACATCAATTTTTCCTAAACGTAAATCCCGAATCGCATCTCGATAAGATGTATATGCAGCATTCTCAACTTTAAAATTTAATTGTTTCGCTAAATCTTCAAATAAATCATACGCAAAACCGGCACTTTGATACTGAAAAAGTTTTTTCCCCGGTTTAGGTGGCGTTACATTTACCCATCCAAACGGTGCATTTGTAATAAAACTTGCAACCCGCAAAGGATTAATATAACCACAGATAATGTTTGTCTGAATCTTTTTGTTCTTTTTATTCCCTCTATTTTCTTCTTCTAGAATTTGTTGTTGATTTTTAGATATTGATGATTGTTTTTTTTCAGCTGCTTGTATATCCAATATAAATAAATTACAAATTGTAAAAAGACAAAAGAAATAAAAAAGAAATTTACGCATATATCACTCCTGTTGAATAATTCTTTCTTTTGGAAAATGAATAATCAACTTTGTCCCTTTTTTTTCTTCACTTTCCAAACGAACCGTTCCTTGATGTAGTATAACCATTTTTTTGACTAATACAAGTCCTAATCCTGATCCTTGATGAGAACGGGTCAAAACATTTTCAATTTGTGTAAACGGTTGAAACAATGTTGCTAACTTATCCGGAGGAATTCCAATACCATCATCCTGAAAAATAAGAGTCATACCGGTTTCATTATTTTCAATAAAAATATCAATATGTCCATCGGTTTCGGTAAATTTAATCGCATTAGATAAAACATTCAAAAAAATCTGTCGTAATACACGCTCATCAGAAAGTAACACAACATCTCCGTCAAAATGTAAAGCAATATGTCTTTGTGAGGCATTAGGATATTGTGCAATTAAATCCAAAACATCTTGAAGAACGTTTTTTAAATGAACAGGTTCTTCATTTAACGTCATTTTGCCCGAATCCACACGAGACAAATCCAAAATATCATTAATTAAGCCCAATAAATGGTAAGCACTTTTTTGAATAAAGGAAATATATTCCTTATATTGCGGTTGATTAATCGGTCCGAAAGTCTCTGTTGTCATTACCTGAGCGAAACCCAAAATTGCATTTAACGGGGTTCGTAATTCATGACTAATATTCGCTAAAAAATTCATTTTTGATTTATTTGCAACCTCCGCCTGATTACGTGCCAAAATTAAATCGGCAACCAATTTATTTGTTTCCGCCATTTGCTTTTGCATAATACTTTTATTTTTTTCCAAAACACGAATTTGATTTTCCAATTTATGTTGAAGCAATTTAAGTGATTGTTGATGTTTTTGCTTAATGCGTAATTCTTCAATATACAAACAAATTTCCCGAATTAATTGTCGTAATTGAACAATAACCGTGTGAGAGAAAAAGTGTACATCATAACTATATAAACTGATAACACCTTCTACTTTGCGGTTAATAATAACCGGAAAAGCACAAGTTGACACAGGAATGCTTAACTCATCCGGATATTTTAAATACGCCCGATAGAAATCATTTTGTGAAATATCAGAACAGCAAGCAACTTTTTGAGTTGTCAAAGCCTTGTAGGCTGTTGATTCTTTTGCCTGCATATCCAAAGTTAATTCGGATTGAAACATGTAAGGAAACTGATCATTATTTCCAACAGCATAAGAACAAATCAATGTTTTCTTTTTATGTTCAAAAAACAAGGCTGTTTTTAAACGATATTGCTGTAAAATTTCTTGTATTAAACCATAAAATATTTGATGTTTTTCTTGATTTTCATCTAAATCCCTTAACAATTCAAAAACACGCATGGAAGTTCGCTCATATTGAGCTAATTCCAAACGACTGATTAATGAGGTAATATCCTGAAAAAACCAGCAGATGCCTGCCGGTTTATTTTGCGGATCCACCCAAGAACACATAATACGAAAAACATGGTGATTACGTGTTAACGGAAAAATAGATTTTTTCATTGTAAAACAACAACAATCCTGTTGATATAAATTTTTTTCCATTTCTATTAATTCTGTTATTAACAACGTATTATTTGAAAAAACATCTTGCCAATTTTTTCCGTATAATACAGAAACCTGTTGTTTGAGATATGTCCCCATTTGCTGATTGGCAAACTGAATAATGCCGTTTATTGTAAAAACAACGCCAATGTTTAATTGATTAAATGCTCGACAACACGGGAGTTTATGCCAATGTTTAAAAAAATGTTCTCTATTTTGAAATAATGATTGTTTTGTATTCATGATATTATCCTTTATAAATAAAAATGGGATATATTTTGATATATGAACAATACTACTTTCGTTTAGTTTTAAAGAGTTTTATTATTTTTTTTTAAATAACTGAAAGTTATACTTGCAAAAAATAAAAAATTAACATAAGGTTAATAAGAAAACAATTTTTTTAATAAATGAGGGTTTATTATGCGTGTTTTATTAATTGAAGATGACAAAACCGTTAGTCAAAACATTGCGTTAATTTTAAAGAAAGAAAATATGGTTGTTGATACCTCTTATTTAGGAGAAGATGGAATTGAAGTTGCCAAATTATACGAATACGATATTATTATTTTAGATATACTATTACCAGATATGGAAGGTTATGATGTATTAAAAAGATTACGTGCCGCTCATATTAACACACCTGTTTTAATTCTTTCCGGCTTAAACACTCCTGATAAAAAAGTTAAAGGATTTGGTTATGGTGCTGATGATTATTTAACAAAACCTTTTGACAGAACAGAATTAATTGCCCGTGTTAATGCAATTGTCCGTCGCACCAAAGGACATGCTGATTCCATTATTCGGACAGGCGGAATGGAAATTAATTTGAATTCCAAAATTGTCACGGTTGATGGAAAAGTATTAAATTTAACCAGCAAAGAATATTCTTTGTTTGAATTATTAGCATTGAGAAAAGGTACAACAATTAATAAAGAACAATTTTTAAATCATTTATATGGCGGATTAGATGAACCGGAAATGAAGATTATTGATGTTTTCCTCTGTAAAATTCGCCGAAAATTGGAAAAATTAACACCAAACGAAGAATATATTCAAACCGTGTGGGGACGAGGCTACATCTTAAAAGATTTACCCATTCGGGAAAAAGATACATTGTAAACAGCAGAAACCTTCATGAGTAAACGCAAATAGTATTGTTATTTCAAACATTGTTTGTCAGCTTAAAAGATTTGAAAAATCGTGTCGTTTGATAGAGTTATCTATAACACTTACATACACACTCAAGTTATATTATAAAACACCTGTTGGATATCCGGCAGGTGTTTTATTTAGATAATAGGATGTTAGTTTCAAATATTGAAGGTTTCTATCAACTAAAACTAATTATTTACTGACAATAACCATTGCTTCCCGTAACACACGATCACCGGAAATCGTATACCCACTTTGCAATTCTTGAACAATTGTACCTGCTTCTTTGGTATCATCCTCTATTTCTTGAATTACTTTGTGCAAATTAGGATCAAAAACCAAACCAATTGTTTCCATTTTTTGAATTTGATGTTTGGCAAAAACGGTATGTAATTGTTTTTGTGTCATCTCAACCCCTTTTAATAGATTAATTAAAAACACATCACATTCTGTGCCTGCTTCTTTTGATTTTTCAATTTCTTTTTGTGCACAATCAATTGCACCGGCCAAATAATCGGCAACGGGCAACAAATCCTTAGCAAATGCAATATTTGCATAACGATTGGCTTTTTCAATATCAATTTGTGTCCGTTTCCGCAAATTTTCCATTTCTGCCTGAGAACGCAAAGCAATATCTTTCCATTTTTCTGCTTCTTGAATAAGTTCTGAATTTGTTTCTTCCAAAATAGTCTCTTCTGTTACGGAAGAATCAACTTTTGTAATTTCTTCTGCTTCCGTTGCTTGTTGTAATTTATCTTTTAACTCGGCTGATTGATGTTCTGCCTCTTTTTTATTACGTTTTGAATTCATGTTTAGCCCTTTTTATAAAAATTAATTTGAGAATATGTTAATATGTAGAAGTATTTTAAATAAAAATCAAGAGGTATCTGTCACTTTTTAAAAAAGTATTTGTTTTTTGGTCAAAAAAATCCATAAAAAACTTGCGAAACACAAAAAAAAAGAATAAAGTATTGCCGATTGTTAAATATAAAGGAGTATAAAAATGACTAGACCATCCGGCAGACAAGCAGATGAACTCAGAAATGTAGAATTAACCATTCATGTAAATAAACATGCAGAAGGTTCTTGCTTAATAAAATGTGGAGATACACATGTTATGTGTACGGCAACTATTGAAGAAAAGGTCCCAATGTGGCTCAGAAACAGCGGACAAGGTTGGGTAACTGCCGAATACGGAATGTTACCACGTGCAACCGGAATCAGAACAGATCGGGAAGCTAAAAAAGGCCAATCAGGTCGTACACAAGAAATTCAGCGCCTAATTGGACGAGCATTAAGAGCTGGCATTAATTTACGTGCCATTGATGGTTTTAACATTAAAATTGATTGCGATGTTATCCAAGCAGATGGTGGTACCCGTACAGCATCTATTACAGGTGGTTTTGTTGCATTATATTTAGCCTGTCAAAAATTATTAGCACAAGGAAAAATCAAAACAATGCCAATTACCCGAATGATTGCAGCTATCTCCTGCGGTGTTGTACAAGGTATTCCTGTTTTAGATTTGGATTATATAGAAGATTCAAATGCCGGAACAGACTCTAACTTTGTGATGACAGATAAAGGAACACTGATTGAAATTCAAGGGACCGCCGAACATGGAGAATTTACCTCTACAGAATTTCAAAAATTGATGGAATTAGCACAAAAAGGAATTTCAGAATTAATTGAAAAACAAAAAAACATCTTAAACATTCAATAATGGAGAGTAGTGCCATGTCACAAACAATTATTTTGGCAACGCATAATCAAAATAAACTTCGAGAAGTCCGACAAATTTTATCCTCTTTAAATATAAAGGTTTTAGGGGCAGATGATTGTCATTTACCGGATATAGAAGAAACTGGAACAACATTTGAAGAAAATGCAAAATTAAAAGCCATTGCCGGATTTAAAGCTACCGGAAAACCCGTTATTGCGGATGATTCCGGTTTATGTATTTCGGCAATGAATGATATGCCCGGACTTTATTCGGCTCGTTATGCAACAAAACATGGTGGATATCCTGCTGTATTTGACGTCATTAACAGTGAAATCGGCGATAATCCCAATCGTTCAGCTCATTATACCTGTGTAATGGCTATTGCGTATAGTGAAACAGAAGTTTATACTTTTACTGGTTATTTACACGGAAAAATCGCAAAAACAGCTTCCGGAACAGGTGGTTTCGGATATGATCCTATTTTTATTCCGGAAGGATACGATACGACATTGGGGCATATTTCCGCTGATGAAAAAAATAAGATTTCTCATCGGGGAAAAGCTCTGGAACAGTTATATACCTTTTTAAAACAAAAACAGTAAACTTCGTCAATTATATTCATCCTTCCAAAGCGTTCTGTTTTTTACAGAACGCTTTAATGGTATTGAACATATCACTATGCTGTTATCATACCAAACACACGGCTTACAAAGCTTTTGGACTGCGGAATGATGTAATACACCTTACGTGAGCTCATGGACAAATTACCAATTACAATTTTTAACCGGTGTCGGTGATATTGTTCCCTCATTATTAAGTACAGAACAATATTGAACAGCAGAAGTTGCCTTAATAACACAACTATAAGATGTACCAGAGAAACAATCAATACCGGCAGAATTACCCTTTCCGCGTACAATTTTTGCTGTAATTGATGAAGCACTGCTAATTCCATAAGAGTTTCCCGTACCAGATATTGTTCCCGTTGCGGTAATAGAACCTACATTTGATTGCGAGATACCTGCAAATCCATTTGTTGCCGTTGCGGTAATATCAGTAGCGGATATTGTACCCAATGTGTATATCCCTTGATACTCTGTTGTTGTTGCCGTAATTGTTTTGGCGGATTTTAATACTCCACCCGAAGCAACAGTAATCGCATTATATCCTCCTGTTGATGTGACAGATCCTGCATTTGTTTGAAGTGTTCCGGATACTACTAATGCCGGAAAAACAAACGTTGTATCTTTAACTGTTACGTTCCCCGTATTAACAACACATGTTCCTCTCACAACCATTTTATGATTTGCAACAATATTACCTGTTACCGTCAATTTCCCTCCACTTTTAACATAAATACCCAGAGAATTTTCCTCGTCCTGATATGTCGTTTGTGCCAACACCTTAGAAGTTCCGGTAACAGTGCTTTTTGCAGTCACAACAGCATTACCGCTAATATAAACACCATAAGCCTTTTTGGTTCCGTTTGATGTACCATTAATTGCTCCGGTAATAACGGCATTTTTAGAATTAATAAATATGCCATTTGTTGTTCCGGTTGCAGCACTACTCGTACCGGTTAATGTTCCACCAATATTAACCGTCATAGTGCTCCGAGCATAAAAACCATATGTCGTCACATTACCGGTCGTGGTTGTTGTGCCTGTTACATTACCTGTCACTTTTAATGTTCCAGATGTTGCATCCGTTCCTGCTGCATAACATCCATATTGGGCTCCTTTACATGTTAAATTGCCATTTACAGTCATTGAACCTAATAGGTTAAGACCATATGTATTAGAAGTAGAAACACTTACCGTCTTTGTTGTTAACGTAATCCCCTCATTAACTGTTAAAGTGCCATTAACCGTTAAATTACATTTAGAAATATTTAATGTTTTTGCAACTGTCATATTGCCACTATAAGTTATTGTTGCACCCGAAACGGTATAACCACTCGTAAACCCGCCGGTTTTCATTTGATTGGTACACCATTGAGCTGTTGTAATACAATTTTTACTTGAATCTGATTCCGGACGAGCTGTTGGACAACTTGCCACACAGACACCACTGTCTAAATATGGGCGTGCTGTTGGACAACTTGTTACGCAAGTCGTACCATCTCGTTTTCCACTGCTGCAAGAAGCTACACATTGTGTGCCATTTAAATATGGTTTATCTGTTGGGCAACTCGTTACACATGTTGTACCATTGTAATATTTTGGACAAGATGATGAACACGTCGTGCCATTCAGATATTTGTTCGTCCCTGAACAGCTGGAAACACATGTCGTACCGTTATAGTATTTATTTGTTCCCGTACAACTTGCTACACACGTTGTGCCATTCAGATATTTATTTGTCCCACTACACGATGCCACACAGACACCAGCATTTAAATATGGGCGTGCTGTCGGACAACTGGTTACACATGTCGTGCCATCCCGTTTTCCACTGCTACAAGAAGCTACACATTGTGTGCCGTTCAAATATGGTTTATCTGTTGGGCAACTCGTTACACATGTTGTGCCATTGTAATATTTTGGACAAGATGACGAACACGTTGTGCCATTCAAATACTTGTTCGTCCCTGAACAACTGGAAACACATGTCGTACCGTTATAGTATTTGTTCGTTCCCGTACAACTCGCTACACAATTCGTTCCATTCAGATACTTATTCGTACCACTACATGAGGCGACACAGACACCGGCATTTAAATACGGTCGTGCTGTCGGACAACTACTGACACAATTATTTCCATCCCGTTTACCACTACTACAACTCGTCACACATGTCGTGCCGTTGTAATATTTTGGACAAGATGATGAACACGTCGTACCATTCAAATATTTGTTCGTTGTTCCACATGCTGCCACACAGACTCCACTATCTAAATATGGTTTATCTGTCGGACAACTTGTGACACAAGTCGTGCCATCCCGTTTTCCACTGCTACAACTCG
>SUUT01000033.1 GCA_015062385.1 Alphaproteobacteria bacterium
CCGGCATTGCCGAATGATGAACAAGCTCGTAGACAATGTGCCGCTTGTTCTAATCGGGTATGGTTTTATCGTGGATGGGGAGATTATTATTGTGTTTTAAAAGATTGCCCTGATGGGTATGTTAAATATGATGGTTTTTGTTATCCATGCAAATTACCTAGTGGATTAGGTTGGTGGATTTATTATGATTATTATTCTGCTCGTATTTGGATATCCAGTTTTAAAACTTCAGATGGAAATTTGACAAGTCTTTGGAGTGAAGGATGTAATAAATGCACAACTGTCGCTGATGACACATTAAGAGATAATCGACATATAATAGTATATGGAAGTAGTACTTATTGTCCACATAAATGTGCGAGCGGACAATTTCAATCTATGTATGGAACATGTTATGATTGTTCCGAAGAAACTTCTCCTAGCATGCGATTGAATGAAAGAATTTCCGGTTATTTAAAAAATCTCTGTACAACTGCGTGTACAAACCGAGAGGTACAAGATAATAAATGTGTCAAAATATTAAATGAAACATGTGATGAAGAAACACAATTTAAAGGTACTGATGGAAAATGTTATGCGTGTGATTATGAAACAAGAGTTTTGGTTGAATCAGATGAGGCATCCGGTTGTACTCAAAATTGTAATCGAGCATACGATAAAAACAATAAGTATTGTTATCCAACTTGCGGTACCGGATATATTCAAGATTTTTCGGGGGCTTGTGTTGCTTGCTCTGATATTGGAAATGGTTATAATATGGGATATCACGCCAACAAGAGTGATGTGATTCTAAATGTATGTACAACAGGTTGTGGAATAAAAATGTACGAATATAGCAAATGTTCTAATACAGATTACTATTGTTGCCGACCAATAGATTGTGGAAGTGGTAAAATTCATAGCGGAGGTACATGTACTGCTTGTCCAACAAGTGGTACATCTAAATCAGCAATCAGTCAAACAGAATGCGAAGCATGTGGTAATCACATATATCTAGATGGATATTGTGTTTATTATAAACCGGGGACGTCAGGGGTCTGTAATAATGATGGCGTTGGAGAGTTTCCGGATTATAGCCCCGTAGGTGTCTATTATCGGGATAATACCGGCATATGTCGGCGTTGTGATAGTCAAACAACGGCATATAAAGCAACGGCAGAAGAATGTGCTTCTTGTAATGGATTACGCCGTTTAACATCAGACGGACAATGTGTTCATGACGGTTGTACCGAAAATATTACTTTTTTAACTTTAACGGGATGTATGGCGTGTGATACATCAGAACTGAAAGTACAAGTGCCAAATAATAATGAGGCAAAAATGATGTGTGAAAGCTGTTCACGCCGCATTATGACAGTTAATGCTAATTCAACGGAAGTAAATGCGTATTGTGTTGCTGAATGTGATAGTGATGAATGGCAAGATGTTGATGGTAGTTGTCACATTAAAGAAATTGATACGCAAACAAATGAAATCGGATCTGATGAAGAATCGCAATCCTTATGTCGTAAGTCCGGACGAACTGTTTATCAAGAAGGATTTAAATTCTATTGTGAACAAGAAGCGGAATGATTGTGTTTTGCAAATTAAAATACCTGCTTTGACAGCAGGTATTTTTTACTTAAATCAGCAAAGCCCGCCGAAAAGGTGGGTTAAAAAGTGCTTATTTATTGCCAAATTTATTACTGCGAGGGAACCCGACCGGTGGAATTTTACCAACCGTTGCCCGACGAGCCAACCAAAGCGAAATGTTGCGTTCTACACGCATACCGTTTCCGGAAGGGAATGACAATCCATCTTCAATGTTAAAGAATTTAACGTCGGATAATTTAGCTTCTTGATACCGTTGTAAGATAACACCGCTTCCACGTGTCATTGTCGGAATTTCTTCTGTTTTAAACACAATCATTTTTCGGTTTGTTCCGATAACGGCAACATGTGTTGCATTGGCAACTTTACACAAAACAGCTTTATCCCCGTCTGCCAGATTTAAAATGATTTTTCCGGCACGAGTTTGTGCAATAACATCGTTACTTTTTACAAGAAAACCTTTACCGTTTTGCGAGGCCACTAAAAGTTGAATGTCCGGTTGATATGTTAGCATTGTAACAATATCGGCATCTTCCGAAACATCTACGGATAATCTTAACGGTTCCCCAAAACCACGTCCACCGGCAATGTTATTTCCTAAAATGGTGTAAAACCGTCCATTGGTTGTAAATAACAAAATATAATCCGTTGTATATGTTTTGAGTGCAACTTTTAAAGAATCTCCTTCTTTGAACTTTAAGTCATCCAAAGAATCCAAATGCCCTTTAATGGAACGAATCCATCCTTTTTTGGATAAAACAACCGTAATCGGTTCTTTTTCAATCATGGCTTCAATGGCAATTTCAACTTCTTGCGGTGCATCGGCAATAATTGTCCTGCGTTTGCCGAGTTCTGTTTTTTGTCCGAAAGATTTTTGAATGGATTTAATTTCTTCCGCCAATTTCTTTTTGCGTAAATCTATATCATTGAGCAATAATTCTAATTCTGCTTTTTCAATAGCAAGTGCTTCATATTCCTTTTGAATTTGTGCTTCTTCCAATTTTCGTAATGATCGTAAACGCATATTTAAAATAGCTTCGGCTTGAACATCTGTTAAAGAAAATTCAGCCATTAAAACTGCTTTGGGTTCATCTTCATTCCGAATGATTTCAATGACTCGATCTAAATTTAAGTAAGCAATTAAAAAGCCTTGTAATAATTCCATCCGATGTGCAATTTTATTTAATCGGTATTGTGAACGCCGGACCAAAACGATATCACGATGTTTTAAAAAGGCAGATAATACCTCTTTAATGCTCATCACCCGAGGGGTGTGATCTGCATCCAAAACATTCATGTTTAAATTAAAATTGATTTGTAAATCTGTATTTTTAAACAAGTGTTCCATTAATTGTTCGGCAGAAACGGTACGGGATTTAGGTTCTAATACCAATCGAACAACATCTGATGATTCATCTCGAATATCAGCTAATAGCGGTAATTTTTTTTCAGCCAATAGTTTGGCAATTTTCATAACCAAATCGGATTTTTGAACACCGTATGGAATTTCGGTAACAATAATTTGATATTGTCCATGGGTTAAATCTTCTTTTTCCCATTTGGCGCGGACTTTCATTGCTCCCCGTCCGGTCGTGTATGTTTTGATAATGCTTTCTCTGCTTTCGGATAAAACACCTCCGGTCGGAAAATCCGGTCCTTGGATAAAGTTCATTAATTCAGGAATGGTTGTATCCGGTTTTTTAAGTAAGAGCAGTAATGCATCACACACTTCACCGACATTATGGGGCGGGATGTTTGTTGCCATACCGACGGCAATGCCGGAAGAACCGTTTGCCAATAAATTTGGGAAAGCCGCCGGCATAACAACCGGTTCATCCTCTTCCCCGTCATAAGTTTTATCAAAATCAACGGCATCATCATCCAAACCATCCATTAAAGCAATGGCAACATCTGTTAAACGGGCTTCCGTATAACGCATGGCGGCGGCTTTGTCTCCGTCAATGTTTCCGAAGTTCCCTTGTCCGTCAACTAACGGATAACGAACAGCAAAGTCCTGTGCTAATCGTACCATAGCTTCATAAACAGATGAATCACCGTGCGGATGATATTTACCAATAACATCTCCGACAACACGGGCACATTTTTTAAATCCGGAAGCTGGATCTAATTTCAGTTGACGCATAGCAAACAATAACCGGCGATGTACCGGTTTCAAACCGTCCCGTACATCCGGTAAAGAACGAGAAACAATGGTTGACATAGCATAAGCCAAATATCGTTCGGATAAAGCATCCGCCAATTTTGTTTCTCTGATATTTTCAGTTACATTTTCAGTCATGATAAAGAATTATAAAAAATATCTTGTCAAAACGCAAGCGTTTTTTTCTGCTATGTTATGAATTTTTGCGAACATTCCTTTTTATTCTTGCCATTTGAAAAAGAATTGTATAAACTGCTCTCAAAGGAGTAAAATATGTATCAATATTTAAGGATTTTTATAAGTGTTTGTGTCGGAAGTATTATCACTATTTCACATCCGGTATTTTCTGCCGAAGAAATTGATCCGATTGGACATTATTCGGCTTGGCGTGCTTTTAAAGGTGTACAAGACGGCAAAAAAACGTGTTTTATGGCAGCAACACCGTTGCATACCTCTAAAAAAAGGGATGATGTCTATTTGACGGTTTCTCGTCATCCGGATGACAAACAATACAATGTTATTACCATGATGTTAGGTGCTCCTTATCGTAAAGGGACGACACCGACAATCGGGGTAGATAAAAATAAAGTTGTTGCCATGTTCACAAATGATGATAAAGCATACATAGAAAAAGCAACAATTGAGAAACAAATAATCAATCAGATGATTGAAGGGAATGTTGTGCGAACACAAGGGCGTTCACAACGTGGTACCAATTTAAAGGATACATTTTCTTTAAAAGGATTTACCCGTGCATTGGAAGCAATTACAAAAGAATGTCCGTAAATGAATGGAATGAATATGAAAAAAGAATTAATCGGATTATTGCCGGATGAATTAAAAGCGGAATTGGTTTCGTTAGGTGAAAAACCGTTTCGGGCAAAACAGTTGTGGCATTGGCTTTATAATAAAGGTGAAACTGATTTTTTTAAAATGACAACACTTGCTAAAACCTTTCAAGCAAGATTGAATGAGTTATATACTGTCACACACCCTAAAATTGTGACGGAACAAAATTCTGTTGATGGTACTCGTAAGTGGTTGATGGAATTTCAAGATGGCAAGCAGGTGGAATGTGTTTATATTCCAGAATCAGATCGGGGAGCTGTTTGTATTTCTACTCAGGTAGGTTGTGCTCAGGGATGTAAATTTTGCCATACCGGTACACAGAGGATGATGCGAAATTTAACGGCAGGTGAAATTGTTGGACAATTTATGGCTGCACGAGATAGTTATGGTGAATGGCCGACCCCAACAGATGAAACTCGGTATTTATCCAATATCGTTGTTATGGGAATGGGTGAACCGCTTTGTAATTTTGAAAATTTAAAAAGTGCTTTAAAAATTGCAATGGACGGAGATGGATTGGCAATTTCAAAACGGCGGATTACGGTTTCGACCTCCGGTGTCGCAAAATATATTCCGGAATTGGCAGATTTAGGAGTTAAATTGGCCGTTAGTTTGCATGCACCGAACGATGAAATCAGAAATCAAATTATGCCTGTGAACCGAAAATATCCGTTGGATGTGCTGATTGCTGCCTGTAAGGAATATCAAAAACGGTGTGAACGGCGTCAATTTATTACGATGGAATATGTATTGCTAAAAGATATAAACGATCAACCGAAACATGCAGAAGAATTAATGAAATTGGTTGACGGTTTGGAAGTTAAATTTAATTTGATTCCTTTCCATTCATGGGATGGTGCACCATTTGAACCGTCAAGCAATAATACAATGCATCGTTTTGCAAAAATCTTGGAAAGTAATTATTTTGCAGCCCCTGTTCGGCGGTCTCGAGGCGAAGATATTATGGCTGCTTGCGGGCAGTTGAAATCTGCTAAAGGTAAAAAAGATTCATAAAAAAAGGAGAAACAGATGAATACAACAGAAGCAATTTTAACCAGACGATCCGTTCGGCATTATGAAGCGGGATTTAAAATGCCGGAATCTGATTTAACAACAATTTTGCGAGCCGGTATGTATGCTCCGAGTGCAATGAATAAACAACCATGGGAGTTTTTGGTTGTGACGGATTCTGTTTTATTGACAATGATTCGTGATAATCATCCGCATGCGGCATTTTTAACCGATGCCGGCATAGGTATTTTTATTTGCGTTGATTTATCAAAAGAATATAATGGCATGGGCATTACGGATGTTTCAATGGCTTCGCAAAACATTATGTTGCAAGCACATGATTTGGGTTATGGAACATGTTATTGTGGTATCTATCCCGATAAATGTGAAGAATTTAATGATTTATTAAAATTACCCGAGCATATTCAACCGATTGGTTTGATTGCATTGGGAAAACCGGTAAAAGAAGCAAAACAGCCGGAAGAACGATATAATTCTGCATTAGTTCATTTTAATCAGTGGTAATTTGATAAATTTATGAATATTTTTCTGCACGGAGAATCTAAAAAGATTCTCCGTTATCATATATATAAATGAGATTGTTTTTTTTGTTTCGTGTCCAGTTTTTTGAATAAACAGAAAAAGGTATTGTTAAATGTATAAATGTATGTTATACTGATTACCTGTTGTGTTAAGGAGTTAGATGTATGATGAAAAAAGAAGCTGAATTGGTTTTAACGGAGTCTTATCCTTGGGAAAATCAATTAAACTGGGAACAACAAGGTCAAGATATTTTATATGTCGGTGGTGTTAGAAATGGACAGGTTGTTAAACAATTTCAAAAATTTTTAGATGATAACAATATTTGTTATGATGCGGTTTGTTGGCAATATGAAAACGGACGAACAACTGAGGGGGTTGTTTGTCGACAAGTCAGTGTCGCAAAATTGCAAAGATTGCTTGGTTCGGATATTGCTCGTTCAAAAGAATTGTGGGAGATGCCCAAAAATTGGGTAAAGTTAGGTTCTTGCTTCAAGTACACACACTTGATACCCGAAAACACAGAAACAGAGAAAAAATTACTTTCATTTATAGAGAATAATCCGTTTTTAAATATGGTTGTTCGGAACTATAAAGGGATGAAGTATTATCATCTTACTTGTGAAGCAGAAGATTATGATAAATTATATGCACAGAAAATCAATGCCGGACGTAGATGGAAAAATGCTTCTAATTGGCAAACAGATAATGGTTATGTGCGATATGCGATAAATCCCCAAACAAAATCTCCGGAGTTGCGGGCATTTTTAAATAAGCATGAAATTGTTTATCGTGATGCTGAATGGGTGGATAATTCCGGTTCTATTGTATCGGGTGTTGTATTAAGTCGTCCGGAACAATTAAATGTAGTGTTGGGAAGCAATATTCCAACAAGACGTCCTTGGGAGTATCCGCAAAATTGGTATTGTAATGAAGAAGGTTTTTTTGCTTATGGAAAAATCAAGGAAATGGATGCATATATGCGAGAAGACTTTGAGAATTTTTTAGTGGGAAAACCGATTATGAAAAAATGCTCGGTTATTAATGGAGAAGATAAAACGATATATGTATATTGTTGTCCGACAGATTTTGACCGTGTGATTAATGGTGGAAATCATAAATCGCTTTCCAAACATCAATTGGATGTACCATATAATAATAGAGGTGCTCGGGAATAGTTGTTTTTTATTAAAGGAATATTAAATGCCTGTCAATTTAATCAATGAAAAAGAGTTAAATGCCTACTTAACAAACTTGGTATGGCATGGTGAAAATGTTCCGTCATTTCCGACAACGGCTTTAAACGATGTAGCATTCGTTTCAGAACATAAAGATGATGTTATTCGATTAATCATCGCTCAATATATAAAACACCGGATTCGTTCCTATTTAACACAATCGGAACAAACGGATTTTTTAACACCCGTTGATTTAAATCAACCGAATTTGCCGGCATGGGTCAATGGTGTACGAGAACAAAAGGGTAGCGTTTACCAATTTGATGCAGAAAAAATACCGGCATATTTGACAGAACAATTAACAAGTATACGTGATTTTTTATATGCAACGGCACAGAAGTATGTTGAAGCAAAACTGCAAATTGCACAGCAGGCGGATAATCATCGGCGTTCGGCATTTAGAATTCAGGCAAATTATTTAAAAACGAACAATAATTATGCTACATTTGAACAAGTCTTAAATGCAACGGAAAAATGGCACAAAGAATTGGCTCAAACCTCGAAAAAGAGACCGATTGAAATTTTAAATGAATCTTTAAAAGGCGTTGAAGTTGTTTTTGAAATTGATGACAATTTAACATTGTATCGCTTAAAAACACCGGAAGCATTGGATTTTGAATCGGAGCAGATGGGACATTGTATCGGTAAAGGTTCTTATGATATATATGTTCAAAACGGAATGATTGAAATTTATTCCATACGAGATAAAAACGGCAATCCGCATGTGACGTTTGAAGTTAGAAACGGTAAAATGCATCAATGCAAAGGCAAGCAAAACAAAATGCCAAAATTTAAATATATTCCGGCAGTTCAAAAAGTCATACAACAACAAGAATGGAAAATAGTTGAAGATATTCAAAATACATTTTTTATTACTACGCAAGAGGGTGTTTTGCATAATATGTTTTGTTTACCCAAAAATGAAGAATTTATTTTTGTGGGGGATTTAGATTTATCTAATTCTAATCTAACAAAATTACCTGATTTATCCAATGTTATGATTTGTGGTTCGTTTAATTGTTCCGGTAATCGGTTGTCTTCTCTTGAAGGTTCTCCTCAAAGAATTTTAGGTGATTTTAATTGTTCTCATAATATGATTAATACTCTTCGGAATGGTCCTAAATATGGTGTTACCAATTATAATTGTTCATATAATAAATTAAAAACATTAGAGTGTGGTAACATATTTATGAATTATTTTAATTTTAATTGTTCTCATAATATGTTGACTACATTAAAAGGGGCACCATTAAAAGTGGATGGATGTTTTGATTGTTCTTATAATAAATTAGTATTTATTAATGAGAAAGAACTTTCGGAAAATATAGAGATAATTGATTGTTCGTACAATCCTTTGCAATATGTATCGGCACGATTTTTTGATATACGTAAGAAATGTGAATTTGTATGTCAGGGGAATAATTTTGAAATAGTAAGTCCTCAAAATTTTCCAACAAAATCTGATAATGGCAGAGGATGAAACTTTAACTTTAAATTTTTTGTAAAATTTTTTATAAAAAAGCAATTTTATCTTGATTTCTATCTAAGATTATTGTATTTTCCTTATATATAATTTTATTGTTTAAGGAGTGATTTATGCAGAAAATAACAAAGGATTCAAAATGTATCATTTTTGATTGGGACGGAACCCTTGTTTCTTGTGAACAATTGGTTCATGCCAGTTATGTTTTAACGTTTTTAAAAATGGGTAATGATAAAGCATTCACTTGGTCCGAAGCAGATACCCATGCTCAAAACGGTAAATCCCGTCAAACAATTTTTAGTGACACCACAATTTGGGGAACAAATACCAAAGAGGCAGAAGAAATTTTTTATCAGGTGTATCCTCGGTTGCAACAAAATGATTCGGTCTTGTTTCAACTGTATCAGGATGTAACCGGAAAACAATTACAACCGTTAATGGTATATGAAGGGGCAAAAGAATTTTTGCATTATTTGAAAATTCAAAAACCAAACCGCCCGATTGTTTTGTTAGGGGCTAAAAATGAAGAATTATTAAGAAAAGAAGTGTTTGAGGCCGGATTGATACAATATTTTAATCGTATTATCGGAAACACAGTTCACGCAGATGCCAATAAACCCTCTCCCAAAGCATTTGACAGAGCAGTAGCCAATTACCATATTTCGGATAAATCAAGCGTTTGTTATATCGGAGATAACCCGCAAAAAGACATGGCTTTTGCACAAAGTTGGGGAGCAACCGGCTTTATTTTGACACCGGAAAAATTAAGAGAAATAGCTCAATTCTTGCCACAACAAGTATCACATAAAACAATCCCCTTTGTGGCGTGTTTGTCAACTCCCCATATTAATGGTTAAATCATAATAGGATTTAGATAGTATTTAGGTGTTTCATCACTTTTTTCATTAATGTGGAAAAAGGGTAGTTTTTGAATGCTTTTTCTGCTACAAATAGCCCGTTTTTTAATGGACAATCCGGTGTTTTAACGGTTATTCGAACCAATTTAAGCGTTAATTGAAAGTGTGTAAAAGTGTGTGAAACAGTCGTTGAGTCTGTTTTCCAATCCGGATGGGTAAATAAAGGGAAGTGTTGTTCGTTTTCTTGCCACGGAAATTCATATAATCCGGATAATAATCCTTTTCCTTGTCTTTTTTCTATATAGAAATCACCATTTTCATTTTGGATGAGATAAACGAATCCTTTTTTAATTTTTTTAGTCGGCTTCTCAATTAACGGAATACTTTCTGTTAAATGTTTTTTATAGGCAATACATTTTTCTTTCCAAGGGCAAATTTTGCATTGTGGATTATTAGGCATACAAACGGTAGCCCCTAAATCCATAATGGCCGAAGCATAATCCGCTCCATTGTTGTCAGGTGTAATTTGTATGGCTAAATGATAAATTTCTTCTTTTGTGACGGCATGTGTCAATCCGCACAAACGGGCAATAACTCTTATTACATTGCCATCAACAACGGTTTCAGGTTGATTGAATGCAAAAGCACAGATACTGGATGCACTGTAAGGCCCAATCCCCGGAAGTTTAAGCAATAATTCACGTTTGTTGGGAATTTTTCCATTGTATTCATTTATAAGAAGTTTAGCACATTCATGGATTTTTTTTGCACGGGTATAATACCCCAATCCTTGCCAATACAATAAAACTTCTTGTAAATCCGCTTGAGCAAGACTTTCAATTGTCGGAAAACGGTGCATCCATCGCTGAAAATAATCTACAACGGTTTTAACGGTTGTTTGCTGTAACATAATTTCGGATATCCATACAGCATAAGGATTAGGATGTGCTTTGCCTTTAACTCGCCATGGCATATCCCGTCCGTTTTGATAAAACCAATTTAATAATTGTTCCGCTAAAATAGTTGGATTTTCCGGAAGCATTTGTGTATCGGAACTTTTTTGTATCAACGAAACCTCTTTTATTTTTCCGGTTTATCCGTAGAACGGCTTTTTTCCCGTTTGGATGTTGATTTTGATTTTGTATTTACATCCGGTTGGGATTGTTCCGATTCGGTTTTGGTCGTTTCTTCCTGTTTTTTCTCATCAGCGGACGGAATGGCACTTTTTGTAAAAATTTGCAATTTTCGTCCGGATTTATCAACATTTAAAAAGACCTCCTGTCCTTGTCGAATCTTATTTTGCATAATCAGAAATGATAACGGATTTTCTACCTGATTTTGAATAAGGCGTTTTAAAGCACGAACACCGAATTTTGAGGTAAAGACTTCATCAACAAACCAATCTTTTGCCGTATCGGCAACAATAATGTGATAGCCGGCAATTTGAGCTCGTTTTAACAGTTTGTTTAAGTGGATATCCACAATTTTACGTAAATCTTCTTCGTTTAATTGATGGAAGGACACAATATCATCCAAACGGTTTAAAAATTCCGGTCGGAAATATTCTCCTAATTTTTCCACACGTTGATAACTGGGTAAATTGGCTCCAACGTTAGATGTTAAAATAATGATTGTATTTCTGAAATCAACCGTCACACCTTTACTGTCGGTTAAACGTCCTTCATCTAATAATTGCAACATCAGGTTTAAAATATCCAAATGTGCTTTTTCAATTTCGTCAAACAACACCACCTGAAACGGCTTTAAACGAACGGATTCGGTTAATAATCCGCCGGCTTCATACCCCGGCATACCGGGGGCAGGCCCAATCATACGGGCAACAGATGTCCGCTCCATATATTCAGACATATCTAAACGCAATAAAGCTGTTTCGTCATTAAACATAAATTCTGCCAAAGATTTAGCTAATTCTGTTTTACCAACACCGGTTGTACCTATAAATAAGAATGAACCAATCGGACGATTTGGATCTTGTAAACCGGAACGTGCCCGTCGTAAGGCATTTGCTACAACACCAACAGCATTGTCTTGTCCTATAACCCTTTTTTTCAAATGTACTTCGGCATTTGCTAACCGATTTTTATCTTCAGCATCAACTTTTTCAACGGGAATACCTGTCCAATCGGCAATGGTTTTAAAGCAGTAATCCGGCGTAACAATTAAACTTTGAGCTTGTGGTAGTCCTTTTTCTTTATCCATAACTAATTGACTGGTTGCATCATCTAATAAATCCAAGGCTTTTGACGGAAATGCTCGTTGTTTAACGTATCGGTGCGTTAATTGACAAGCAGCTCGAACGGTTTCTTCAGGAATTGTCACATCATAATGCCGTTCAAAAGATCGTTTTTGCGTACGTGTAATGGCAATGCTTTCATCTAATGTCGGTTCTTCTAATAATAACGGTTGAATGTGGGACATTACAGCATTGTCTTTTTCTACATAAGAAACATAAGAAATTGTATTTGCTTCAATAATACAACTGATTCGATCAGATGAAAGACATAATTTTAAAAATTTTGCAGCTTCTTTGTTTTCCGGATTCGTATCTGTATTAACAAGTAAACTGATATCCTTAATGTATAAAATTTTTTGTTTTTGACTATCTACGATAACTTGAATAAGTCTTTTCAGTAATTCACTGTATTCACTTTCCGTTTTGGTATCCAACATAACACGGGGAATATCAATACCGATAACTTCTTTTTCTTGCAAATAAGCCGGAGCCCCACTACTGCCCATAAATTTAATCAATCCTTCAATGAGTGCAGTTTTTCCGATTCCGTTCATACCGACAATAATCGGATTGCTTTTGGTACTACGCATTAATATATGGATAAGCCGTTCCAATTCTTCTTGACGACCGACCATATTAACCAAATGACCGTCTTTCGCTGCTAATGTATAATTAATTAAATATCTGCCAACGTTAATATCTTCTAACATTTTTTACCTCATTATTTAATCCGTTGCCGCAACAGAATCTGCATTATCTTCTGTATCCGGTTCATTACCGGTTAATGTAAATGCTGTATCTTTTCGAAGGGTTTTGAAATCATTTTGAGCATTTTCATAGTCTTTATCCTGAATAATCATGTCTTCCATCATAACATAAGCATCATAAGCAGAACCATGCATAAATGCTCGCATATAATAGGTGTTTTCATCCCCCCACAATAGTTTGTCATTTTCATCAGGCAAACCGTAAGCATCAAAAACAAGATTCCAAAAATCATCCCGTCTTTTGAATTTTTTGGCCAAATTAATGCGACTTGAATTTAAAGAATTATCTCCTTTATTTGCATACACAACTTTGAAAACAACGTTGTTTGTATCGGGAGATGAATATGAAACCTGAACGGTTTCTCTGGATTCCGGACGTGTATATGTTTCTCTAAATACATAATGCATCTCATCCTGTTCTGCGTATGAATAGATACATTTTTTAATATCGGAAGCAATTTTTAATTGCTTTTTATTGCGACAAACATCGTTGTAATACGTTGTTCGATAAAGCGGAATGGATTTTTCCACTCGGGAAAGCGTATATCCTAATTCCGTTAATTCATCATATACCGTTTCTGTATCATCACCGAATCCGATACCGACAATTTTAAATTTTGAAACATCGTGTCTGTTTAAGCCGGATTGTACCTGATTTTGTATGGATAATTTCTTTGTGTTTGCCGATTCAGTCATGTTGAGTGGATTATTTCGCTTGATTAGTTCGCTTTCGGCAATGCTGTTTTCAACAACTTGTTGTGTGTCTTCCTTTTTTGTTTTTTCGGTCTTTTTCTTATCCGCCGAAATGTCAATATTAAAAGAAGTGTTTGGAAGCGGTTCGATTGTAAGGGTTGTTAAGGGTTGTGCATCACGTCCCAAACGTGGGCGGGAAATATTATCGCTTGTCTTTTTTTCTTCTTTGGATTCAGATTGAACGGTATTTGTTTTTTTTACCGATGTTGGTGTTTCATCAAATAACGGAATCATTTCCTGAGCGGATACTGTGGATGATAAAAGCAACAAGTTGAGGATAAACACAAATTTTTTCATACTTTTTCCTTACATTTTTATCTTGACCTTTTTTGATTATACGATATTATATATCATATATTTTATAACAGTATTGAATAAATAAATTGTAAAATCAAGGAAAAAATAATGAATACACCGAATTCTGTTGCTGTTTTTTGTGGGGGAAGTCCCGGAAGAAAGGCAATTTATATGCAAGAAGCCCATCGTTTAGGCGAAATTTTGGCACAAAACGAAATTAAATTGATTTATGGGGCAGGAACAACCGGCTTAATGGGAGCGGTTGCTGATGGGGCTTTTTCTGAAAACGGATATGTTATCGGGGCGACGATTCGTGAACTATATGATATTGAAAAGCCGGAAGCCATTGCAGAAAAGGCTACAAAGTTTGAAGTGTGGGACTTGATGGCCGACCGAAAAGTTTCTATGGTAAGCCAATCTGATGCAATTTGTATCTTGCCGGGTGGTTTTGGGACAATGGACGAACTATTTGAAGTATTGACACTTCGGCAACTTAACTTAATGAAAGCTCCGATAATTGTTGTCAATATTGACGGATTTTATAATACATTGGAACAATTTGTTTTTGAAATGATAGGCGAAGGCTTTGCAAAGCCGTATCAATTAAAGTTATTACGTTTTGTAAAATCTGTGGATGAAGTATTGCCGGCAATTGAAGAAGAAATGCAGTTAATTAAAGAGGCGGAAGAAAAGAAACAATTATAAAAAAGGACAATAAATGAACAAAACAAAAAAAATATTTTTGGGATTTTTAACACTTGCTTTTTTCTTAACCGGATGTACTTGTACAAAACCGAATCAATCAGAATTTTTTGTAGATAACAATGACCCTTATGAATCATTTAATCGAGGTGTTTTTGCGTTTAATAATTTATTTGATGCCGCTATTTTGTTGCCTGTTGCCAAAGGATATCGGGCTATAACAACATCTACCATGCGAGAAGGGGTATCTAATTTTTACGATAATTTAATGGAACTGCGAAACATCTTAAACGGTTCTTTACAAGCAAACGGAACAAAAACAGCCAATGCTACAAAGCGTTTTTTGGCAAACACTTTTTGGGGTTTTTTTGGATTGTATGATGTTGCATCGGATATGGAGATACAAAAGTATAAAAATGACTTTGGTCAGACGCTGGCTGTTTGGGGCTGGGAAACAAGTGATACATACATTGTTTTACCTTTTTTCGGGCCGTCTAATCCGCGAGATATTTTGGGAACTGTCGGAGATATTTCAACGCCACCAAGTTTGTTAATTGCATTAACGACCCCATGGACATCTTATCCGTTATCTGCCGGAAATTATGTGCAAATGCGTGAAAAATCAATTGAATTTATTGATAATTTACATCGTTCTTCAACAGATGCTTATGCAACAATCAGAACGATGAGTCAACAAAACAGACAAAAAGTTATTCGTGAAGCACTTGGCAAAACAGAAAGTCGAGTATCTGACTACGAATTTGATATGGATGAAGATTTTGAAGAATAAAGGAGTAGAAAATGAAAAAATTAGCAGCAATCATCTGTGGCATTTTATTTTTGACACAATCGGCTATCAGTGCAACGGATCCGGCAATTGATTTTGTTCATAAGTTGGCAGATGAAATTATCACGGATGTTTTGGCAGCCAAAAAACCAATGTCTGAAAAATTGAATGTTTTTCGAGATAAATTTCAAAATGCATTGGATTTAAGATATATCGGTCAATTTGTATTGGGTGTTTATTGGAGAAAATCCGATGAGAATATGCGGGATGAGTTTTTAGATGCATTTATGGAATTTACAACTAAATCATGGGCAGATAAATTCAATATGTATCAAGGACAAAAGATTGTTTTTAACGGGGTTCGTAATGCACAAAAAGGTCAATTATTTGTAGATAGTGTTATCCAAAATAATCCGCCGGTTGAAGTTGTATGGCGTATTCGTGAAAAAGACGGTACATACAAAATCGTGGATATAATTGTAGAAGGGGTTAGTATGGCAATGAGTTATCGGAATGAATATGCCGCATTTTTACAAACCCATAATGGTGATTTATATAAGTTGATTGATACGTTAAAATCAAAAAGTAAAGAATTTAAATTTACGGAAGTTCAAAAATAAGTTAATTAAATAAAATGATTTAGAGGGACCGATTTTCGGTCCTTTTTATATTGATTTGAATTTATTTATCAATATTGGGTAGCGTGTATTTTATTTTCTCAAAAAGATGGGGTTGCAAAAAAAGGGACGTATAAATGCAACACTTTTTTTCACTTTTTAGCATTTTTTTTGATTTTAAATAAGTTATTCAACTAGAACAATAATCTTTTATTTCTGCAAAAATCTGATTCTTCTGATTCGAAGCGGGAAAAAAAGGTCCCTTTTATTACACTCATTTTATAACTAATATTTTATAAAAGGGGTGTATTATGAAACAAAGAATACAAAAAGAACATCAAAAACAAGTAATTTTGAATGAACA
>SUUT01000006.1 GCA_015062385.1 Alphaproteobacteria bacterium
ACGGAACGGGCGTGTGTTTGTAAAGATGATTATTACGGCACAAACTGTGATTACTGTGCGGGAGAGCATACTAAATGGGATGATGGAAACAATCGGTGTATTTGTACATTAGCGAATAGTTCTTGGACGGGGAGTGCCTGTATTTGCAACACAAATTATCGTGGACCCAACTGTGATTATTGTTTCGGAGAACATACTCAATGGGATGATACAAATAATAAATGCATCTGTACATTAGCGAATAGTTCTTGGACAGGGAGTGCTTGTGTTTGTAACACAAATTACCATGGACCCAACTGTGATTATTGTTTCGGAGAACATACTCAATGGGATGATACAAATAATAAATGCATCTGTACATTAGCGAATAGTTCTTGGACGGGAAGTGCCTGTGTTTGCAATACGAATTATCATGGACCAAACTGTGATTATTGTTTCGGAGACCATGCTAAATGGGATGATACAAACAATAAGTGTACGTGTACGCAGACGAGCAGAGAATGGAATGCCAGTAAAAAAGCCTGTGTTTGTAAAACAGGGTATTATGGCGATAATTGTACCTATTGTGCGGGAACGAATGCCTCATGGGACAGTACGAATAAAAAATGTGTTTGTTCCAGTGGTTCATGGAGTGCTTCATCAAAAAAGTGTGTGACAACAGGGTCAACCGAAGATACGTGTTATGCTCCGAAAGTGTGGAGTGGGGGAAGTTGTGCCTGTCCAAGTGATAAACCGACTTGGGACAGTACGAACAATCAATGTGTTGCGTGTACAACGGCAAAACCTTATTGGGATTCAGCTACACAAACCTGTAAAACGTGTTACGAAGTTAACAATGCAGAACCGAAGTGGAACACATCAACAAGTGCTTGTGAAGCCTGTCCGACAGCCAATCCTTATTGGGACGGAACGCAATGTGTAGCAACATGTCCGGCGAATACATATCTTGGAAATAATAATGTTTGTGTGAATGTGACAACTTGGTGTACGCAAAAAATGCAAAATGTCGGTTATAGTACAAGTAACTTTACAGTATCCGGTATAACCATTACATATAAATCAGATATGACTATTAGTACGGCTTTGGATATTTCTAAATGTGATTTAACTGTACAAGGTAAATTGACCGTTAATTCCGGAAAGAGTTTAAAAGCATTAGTTGTTTCGGCAACATCATCTTCATCACAAGGTGTCAATAATGTTGGCACGATAACGGCAACAACATTAACCGGAAAAAGCACAACATCACAGTATGGTATTTATAACAGCGGAACGATAACAGTTTCAAACGGTACAATAACGGGCGAAAGTGCAAAATCTCATGGTATATACAATAATGGAACATCAGCACAAATTACGGCAAAAACAATTGACGGTAAGAATAGTACAACAAGCGATTATAAGTATTATGGACTTTATGTTAATTCCGGAACGGTGAAAGCAACTTCTGGTATCACAGGAACCGGTGGAAGTGGTGTTTATAATAACGGAAAGGTAACGGCAACAATGGTTACCGGAACGGGAGGAACAAGTGGATGGGGTATTCTCAATTACGGAACGATAGAAGCAACAACCGTGACGGGGAACGATCCAAGTGTGTATGGCATTGACAATGCCGGAACGATAAAAGCAACAACTGTAACGGGAACCGGTTCATGGGGTGTTTATAATGTAAGCACGGGAACGGTGACGAGTAAAACAGTCAACGCAACGGGAACAAATGGACCTGGTCTCAGTAATCAAGGAACGATGACGGTAACCGGAGATGTAACAGGTCAAGGTACAAGTGGATATCTGGGTGTTTATAATTACGCGAGAGGAATCCTAACGGCAACAAATATTTATTATTGTAAAACAATAAAAAATGAGGATACTGCTACGATTAGTGGTACACAAAAATGTAAAAGCGGATGTACTTGTACAAATTAGCCATTAGCAAAATTTTCTTAATCAGATGAGTAAAAGAAAACTTATCTGGTTAAGAAATTGATACTTTTAAAATTTTTACATTTTTACCTCTATCTCACTCAAAAAATATATTTTTGTTTTTTTTGCTTGCTAAATGTTTTTTTTTCAGATACACTCCGTTTATCAGTTAATTTGAAACGGAGTCAATCTATATGACATATTGTCAATCTATTCATTTTTTTGAACGATGGTGCCGTTAATTTATTCGGGCATTTTTTTCGCCCATGTGTGCTTATAAATATCACATAATCTTGCTTTTTTTATCTTAAAGACTCATTTTTTATTTGTTATACGGGAGATGTATATGAATTACGAAAATAAAACTATTTTAACAGGGGTAAAGCCCACCGGTACGTTACACATCGGAAATTATGTCGGAGCTATTCGTCCGGCTATTGAATTGGGACATCAGGTTAATCAATCCGGTCGTCATGTAATGTTTGTTGCTGATTATCATGCTGTCAATGCCATTAAAGATGCTCCGTTGTTGGCTCAGTTAACAAAAGAAATTGCTTGTGCTTATTTGGCTTGTGGGTTAAATCCCAATCATTCGGTGTTCTATCGCCAATCCGATGTACCTGAATTGTTTGAATTAACCACAATTTTAATGGCTTATACGCCAAAAGGATTTATGAATAAAGCCCATGCTTATAAAGCTGCTGTTGATAAAAATATCGCCAAAGGTGAACCGCAGGATGCCGGTATCAATATGGGATTATATACCTATCCGGTGTTAATGGCTGCTGATATTTTAGCATATGATACCGATATGGTTCCTGTTGGAAAAGATCAAGTGCAACACGTTGAAATTGCGGCCGATATTGCCGGTTCAATCAATGCCTTATACGATAAAGAAGTGTTGAAAATTCCAACCTCGTTCTTAACGGAATCGGCACAGGTTTTGCCGGGGACGGATGGTCGAAAAATGAGCAAAAGTTATAATAACGTTATTCCGTTGTTTGCCGAAGATAATGTGTTGAAAAAAGCTGTTATGGGGATTAAAACCGATTGTCAGGATATCAATGCCCCGAAAAATCCGGATGAAATTTTATTGTATCAAATTGCACGGGGTGTTGCATCCGAAACCGTCGTTGCCGAAATTAAGGAAGGTTTGGAAAAAGGCGGAATGGGATATGGTACCATTAAAAAAATGATTTTACAGGCAATTATGGATGAAATGGCTGAAAAACGGGAAAAGTATGTGTACTATCTGTCCCACTTTGATGAAGTAGAAGATATGTTGCAAGCTGGTGCTGTTAAAGCACGTGCTTTGGCTCATCCGGTTTTGGAACGGGTAAAAGACGCTATTTTTAACCGTTAAACGAGTTAGGGGGCGTGTGCCGATTTGTTTTTTTAGGAGGAAATAAAACAATCGGCACATTGTAATAAAAAAGAGGGGGAAGAAAGATGTTTCGGACGGTTTTATTGGGTTGTTTTTGTGGCTTTTTTATTGGCAGTGTGATGAACTCTGTTTGGGCTCAGTCGGCAATGAAAACCGATTCGGTTGAACAACGTAATACTTTCGGAATGGAGTCTGTTCCCTTTGGAACGGCAAATAAACAGGCTCTTAACAATCCGTTACAAACAATCACGATTGTGAATGATTCGGTTGTGCCGAAAGATTTTCAAATGGATAAAGAAGCCTATAAATTCGGTAAAAGAATGGCCGAAAAAAATAAAACAATTTTGTTTGGCAATAATTTTGCAACAAGCAGTTCCGTTGAAATGATAAAAGGTGCTATTCAGGCAAAAGGGCAGGTTGTTATTGTAACGGATGAAAAAACGTATCAGAAAAATTGTTCGATGCAGTCCGTTTGTCGGCAGGCCGTTTTTATTCCGATAACTTCACCCGAACAACAACGGCGATATATTCAACATAAAACGGATTTATACGTGATTCTTCCTGCCGGATGGGAAACAGTTGGGGTGTTTTCAAATTTAATGCAACAAACGGCAGAATCAACAGGTCTTTATATGCCGTTTGAAACTCAAACACAAAATACAGGAACAAAATCATCCGTGAAAGACGATCGTTTTAAACCGATTATTTTCTTTAATATTAATCATTTTTGGGATAATATGCGTTATTTTACAGAGGAAATGAATCGGCAAGGTGTATTATCAAAACAGCAAATGAAATATATTTATTTTGTAGATAAGCCCAAAGATATTTTAAAAACAGCCGATAAAATGCTTAAAGAAATGAGCCAAAATTAAAATGTTTTTGTTTTTTGATGCGCTCGGGACATTTGATTAGGAAAAAAAGTAAAATTTTATCAAAATTTTGATTTTATATAATTGTATGATTTTTAATTAAAAAATGTGGATTAGTTTCCTGAATTTACCGTCTTTTGATTATTTTTATTTATTTTTTTAAAAAAAACACTTGCATTCTTTAAAAAAAATATGGTATATGTTTAAGTACAATCAGAGAAGACTTATTAATTTAATAATTAAAAGTTCGTTAGTGATTGTATATATAAAAATCTTTATTAAATGTATTCCAAATACACTGTCGCTAGATCTTTCAAGGTTTGGCGACTTTTATTTTATTGATGTCTACTTATCCTTTTATTTGAGCAAACAGACCGAATTTTGAATTGCCATTTATCTAATGCGGATTACACCTTTAAAAATAAAGGATGTCTGTATTGCTAAAATTTATACTAAAACTTTGTATTTAATTCGTTTTTTTACACAAGTTCATGTGTGAAGTTGTGAGATGAGGATGTGTAGGCTTATCATAAAACGATGTGTATTATCGTATTTAATAATAGGTAATTTTTTTATCAAAAATTTTTTAAGGTGTCAAAATGGTTTATATTTCAAAACAACTGGATGCGTGTCTTTTGCCGGACGGAACGGTAGCAACTTCCGTTCGGGAAATAGAGGCTTATCTTAAACGCAACGGATTGGCTTTGGCCGGCGATTATTCGCCGGCTTTTTTAAAATCCGTTCGGGATAAGCATCAAAAAGCGTTGCATGATGAACTTTTTAACTTATTTATTCAAAATTATCAAAGGAAATTATGGAATGAAAAATAAAGAATTAACAACAAGAGAATTATTGGAAGAAGCTGTTAGGCGGTATAAAAATAAAAGTACATCGTCAATGGTTGTTTCCGATACAGATGATGGTTCTTCGGTCAGTTCCGAAAATGATCAATCGATTTTGCCGGATGAGCAACTGACAAAGGTTTCCCATTCGACAGAAAATGAACAATCAAGTTTAACATCTGATGATGTATTGGCGTATGCCTGTATCACACAGGCAGAATGTCAGCCGGAAGTGCTGGAAACCATTCAAATTACACCAGATGGTGCCGTTCAGCATACACAGACGGTCACATATATTGCTCCTATTCGGTTTACGGGTGAGTTTGCTCAAAAATTTAACGATTTACCGGTTGAATGGCAACAATATTTATGTGATTTAGATGCTCAAATTTCCGCAACCGAAACACAAATGCGACAGGAATTGGATTCCAAAAAATGGATGGATACGTTGTATCAAATGCATTGTGGTTCCGAGTTTTCCGATAAAACGGAATCCGTTCAAAATTGGGTGGAAAAAATGGCTTATGTCGAACATTTATTGGAAGTTGAACCGCATCGGGCATTGGCATTGTTAGAACAGGTGTATATCAAGAATACCAGTCCGAGAATACATCAGTCAGGGCAAGCGTTTCCGATGGATGCCTATTTCCGTAATCGGTGTCAAACAGAAGCCTGTAATTGGTTAAATCGTTGTTTATCCGAAACGGATGCAGCCGGTACAGATATTTATCCGCATCGCAAATCGGTTATGCCGGTCATGTTAAGTTTGTTGAATGCTCGTATGGCATCCGATATTCAGGAAGCATATCAACAGGCCGTTTGGATGGATAAAACCATTCGGGAAAAGATGATTGAAACACTGGTCTGTGATAAAATTAAATCTAAAATTGCCGAAGCCCGTCAGGCAAAAGCCGTTGCATTTGCACCATCGGGAAAAGGGGCGGAAATTAAAGAATCCGATGAACCGAAAACAACCCGTGAATTATTGGAAGAAGCTGCTCGCCGATATAAGCGGTAAGGCCGTTCTTTTTATGAAGTGACGGGCGGAATAAAATATTCCGTCCGTTCTATTTTTGGAAGAAAAGGCGTTTTTATTGATTGCCGATAGGTTAAAGATTTATTTTTAAGAAAGGAATGTTTATGAATTGTTATCCGCAAGCATTCAGCGACCGTATTTTTGTTCGTTTGGATGGAAAAGAAACAAAAACAAATTTAATTTTAACTAATACAATGTCCCGTCAAAATGTCGGAACGGTTATCAGTATCGGACCGTTGGTTCAGTCGGTAGAAATCGGGGATAAAGTGGTTTTTCATCTGTTTGATGATTTGCCGAGCCATGCCCCCAATGTCGTTGTTATTCGGGAAAAGAGTTTATTGGGAAAATTACTTCCGGCTCATTAAAGATAAAACCGTTATCAGTTTGTTAAGAAAGGAAAAAAGAATGTCACATCAGACAGAAACAGAAATTTTGCCGGAATCCGTCCGTGTTCGGCAATGGTTTGAAAAATTAGAACGGGCAAAACAAGTGTATGAACCCTATATTGAATTGGTAAAACATACAAGAGAACAATATAAGTCAGTACAAAATGAAACAAATTTTCGGTCTGTTGTGCCAACGGCTTATAATATTTTTTGGTCAAGTGTTGAAACGCAAAAGCCGTTTTTATATTTTAAACGTCCGAAACCATGGGTTGATAGAGTGAATAAAATGGCAACCATTCCTGAACAGGTTGCCTGTAAAATTTTGGAAAGAGCTTTGGATTGGTCACTTGCTCAATTTGATTTTGACAGTGTTGCCAAATATGCCCGTAATGATTACTTAATTTCCGGTATGGGATTATTGTTTGAAACATATCAGCCTGTTTTTCAATCGGTTGAGTTAAATGAGGGCGAAACAAGTGAAGTTATTGAAAAAGAAATGATTACCACTCGTTATTGGGATCCGTGTCATTTTTTGGCTGATATGGATAAAGTCGGTGTTTGGGAGGATGTAACCTGGATTGCCCGTCGGATGTATTTAACTCCGAATGAAGTGGAACTTCAATTCGGGGCAGAAGCACTTGAAAAATTGCGTTTGCCGACTTTGGATAGATTAAAAGAAAAAAGTGTATGTGTTTATGAAATATGGGATAAAACATCTAAAACCGTTTTATGGTTTTCTCCGCAGTGTATGGATTCTTTTTTAAAGGAAATACCGGATCCGTATGGATTGGAAGGATTTTTCCCGTGTCCGAAACCTATTTTTGCTACATTGACGAATGACGGATTAATTCCCGTTCCTGATTATACGATGATTCGCCGAATGATAGATGAGTTAAACGGTATTACCGAACGGATGCGTTTAACAATGCAGGCCATTAAAGTCAGTGGTGTTTATGATGGGGCATTTCATCGGTTATCTGATATTTTTGAAAAAGACGTTACCCTTGTTTCTATATCAGATTTTGACCGATTAAAAGCTAGTGGCGGTATTCGGGGTGTTATAGATTTTATTCCGATTGAACAATATATTTTAGCTTTGGAACAATTAGCAAAACGACGGGATGACGTTGTAAAACGTATTTTTGAAATTACGGGTGTATCCGATATTATGCGAGGCAGTTCTAATGAACGGGAAACCGCAACCGCTGTTGAGAAAAAGACAAATTTTGGTACATTACGTAATCAAGACCGTCAGAATGATATGCAACGCTTTTTGGCAGATTTATATCGTATTAAAGCCGATATGATTTGTACCTGTTTTACCCCGGATACATTGGCCGGTTTTGTAAACGTGAGCGAAGGATATACCGAAAATGTTATTCAAGAAGCCGTATCGCTTTTAAAACAAGATAAATTAAGGGGGATGTTGCTTCATGTTGAATCAACGGGTATTGTTAATACTCAGGAAGAAATTTTACGTACGACACAGGGCGTTCAGATATTACAAGATTTGTTAAAAGATGCAATGAGTTTTGTATCTGCTCAACCGTTATTGTTACCGATTTATAAGCAAATGATGATGACGGTTATCGGGCAAATGCCACAAGCTCGATCCTTTGAAAGTGTGTTGGATCAAACGTTTTCTCATATTAAGACTGATTTGGAAAAACCGGATATGCAAGGTACGGAACAAATGCAACGCCATACTCAATTAACAGATCATCAAATGCGTATGGAAAATCAGGCATTGGAACAACAATTGTTTGAGCGAAAATTATCCGTTCGCAAATTACAACAAGAGTATGAATTAACGAAAGAAAAAAATGCCATTGAACGGGAAAAAAATCTGTTGAAACAACGAGAGTTGGATATGAAAGAACATGAAACACAACAGTAAAGCGGATTTGTAGTTTTGCTATATGTTTTTAATTGATATTATTATTTTAAGTTTTAAGTCATTGTTTTCTTTCCCCACTGTCACATTGGATTTAACATCTATCGTCAATTTTGGAAAAATGTGAGAGCATTTTATCTGAAATCTTGTCACGATAATGACACATCGTTTGTACTACTTCTAACTTTTCTTAGTTTTTCGTCTCCCTGAATTTATTTCAGAGTCTCGTGACGATAATGGTACATTTTTTGTGCCTGTTCTTTATAAGAATCTGAAACAAGTTCAGATTGACGGTAAGGGTAAGGAAGAATGAAAATACATACTTTTACTATATGTTTGGACCATTAAAAATATCAATATTTGTTTAATTTTAACAAGAAAGGAAATCAAAATGACAGATTTATCAACTTACGATATCTTAAATGATATCAGAAACGGGAAGACGCCGGTCAAAAGACAAAATCCGCAACCAGGGAAAGTCCGTATTATTATATTCAGTCTAACGGAGATAAATCATATCTGCCAATAACGGAAAAGAATATTATCGGTGTAAATTCGGCAGATGAACCCAATCCGCTTTGGCGTAGTACGTTTCAAAAGACAACAAATAAGGGAAGTAGTGAATCAACACCGACAAGTGTTTCCGATTTGGTTTTATCGGGAACAGGCGATACATCTCCAACGGATAGTTTGGGAATAAATTCCACACAAACGGATAATTTGGGCTTTAATTCTGTTTCATCAACAAATAACACAATGTCTTTGTTTGATACGCCTCAAACAATGTCGTCAATATTAGGCACAAGTTCAACCGGTTCGGTTAATATTGAATCAAAATGGCCAAAGTTATATCAAGCGGCCCGAGAATTTAACCAACAAGAATTGTGTAATAATATTGCTCGGACAACAAAAGATCGTCCGGATATGATAGAAAGAAACGCTTGGGGTTTAAATGAATGTTTGCAGGATGATTTTATTCAAAAATAGCTTGCAAGGAGCGGATATTGAGCATATAGTAAGCTATATGCTCAATATAGTGTCTGGGAGGAGGGTTGCATGTTCAAGAATAAATTTTTCCATATTTTAATTTGTTTGTGTATGAGTTTTACAGGATACGCCCAAGAACCGACAACTTTTGTAGATGAACGGTTTAATCAGGTGTTAAAAGAATATTCATACAGGAGTGGAGATGCAAAGGTGACTCCTGATACTGTGATTAATCCTTACGGAAATGAATATGTTAATATTATTAAAGGCGATTGTGAACTGTTAAAAAATGAAATAGGATACATTAAACTGCATTGTCGTACATGGAAAGTGTGTATGAAAACACCCAGTTGTGATGCTCCGGTAGAGCCTTTTTCGGATGACTTTATTTTTGTGATATTGGATGAAACAACGGAGAGGGAAGGTAAAACATATCGACTGATACACATGCGATATTCAGGAGGAGGTAGTTTTGAAGATTTTTTTTCCAGAACAACATTAATGATAGAGGAAAAGTCTAATGTTCAAGAATAAGTGTTTCCATATTTTAATTTGTTTGTGTATGAGTTTTACAGGATACGCCCAAGAGCCGATAACTTTTGTAGATGAACGGTTTAACCAGGTGTTAAAAGAATATTCATACAATAGTGGTGATGTAAAAGTGACTCCTGATACTGTGATTAGTGCTTATGGTTATGAATACGTTAATATTATTAAAGGCAATTGTGAATTGTTAGAAAATGAAATAGGATACATTAAACTGCATTGTCGTACAAGGCAGAACTGTATGAAATCACCCAGTTGTGATGCTCCGATTAAGGCATTTCAAAATTATTTGAGTTTTGAGATATTGGATGAAACAATAGAGTGGAAGGGTAAAACATACAGGCTTGTAGAAATGCGATATTCAGGACGAGATAAATTAGAAGATTCTTTTTCCGGAACAACATTAATGATAGAGGAAAAGACTGATGTTCAAGAATAAATTTTTCCATATTTTAATTTGTTTATGTGTGAGTTTTACAGGATATGCTCAAGAGTCGATAACTTTTGTAGATGAACGGTTTAATCAGGTGTTAAAAGAATATTCATACAGGAGTGGAGATGCAAAGGTGACTCCTGATACTGTGATTAATCCTTATGGGAATGAATATGTTAATATTATTAAGGGCAATTGCGAACTGTTAAAAAATGAAATAGGATACATTAAATTGCATTGTCGAACATGGCAAGACTGTATGAAAACGCCCAGTTGTGATGCTCCGATTAAGGCATTTCAAAATTATTTGAGTTTTGAGATATTGGATGAAACAATAGAGTGGAAGGGTAAAACATACAGGCTTGTAGAAATGCGATATTCAGGACAGGATAAATTAGAAGATTCTTTTTCCGGAAAAACATTAATGATAGAGGAAAAGCCACATGGTCAAGAATAAATGTTTCTATGATCTTGCCGGTTATTTATAAACTTTAATATAATCCGAAAAATGTCGGGTAAAATAATGGTTTATCAATGTTGGAAATTAGCGGAATCAAAATGTTTTGATCGTATGCATATTCCCATATTCGCCAAACAACGGGAATTAAAATCAATGCCCAAGCCCAGTTTGGATTTTTGCGATAAATATAAATTGACAAGACAATCGCAGGCAAGCATATCCCTAAAAACAAACCATTATACAAATAAAATTCTTTTAAACAATGCCAATCCCATCCGCAGGTATAACAACCCCATTTTACCCCGGCTGACAAGCCGTTTGTCCATACGTCAATAATAAAATAAAATGTTAATGCCAAAAACAACATATCAAAAACAGTTATGCCGATAAACAAAATCTGAAAAATCTTAGCTAAAACAGAATGTGACGGTTTATTCGGTGTTGTATCAATATCTTTTGATTTTAACCGTTTACGCACTGACGGTAATAACCGATATGATAATGGGACAAAAGCCGATTGATAGGCCCGTTTAATATTTCTGGATGATTTGCGAGGCATTACATTCATTCTCCCTGATAGATTTATTCAAAATTCTATCAGGTAATTTTCTGAATTGCAACAGAAAAAAACAGGTGTCGCAAAATTTCTTTGTCGGCACTTTTTATTTTAATTTTTAACGGGCGTTATTGTGTTTAAAGCATACAACGCTCTTTTTTTACGGAGAAAATAAAGATGAGTACGATTTTAGAAATTTGTCAGGATGTTGCTTCACTGGTTGCAACACAAAAACCGGATACATTGTTTGATACGGATAATCAACAATCCGCCATTTTTTTAAGCATTGCCAAAGATACGTTGGAAAGTTTACGGCGTTATGGTGATTGGCAGGAGTTAACCAAAGAGGGCTCTTTAACCGTTACGCCTAATAAGTCAATCTATCGATTACGGGATGTTTGTCCTGATTTTTATTCATTGATGAACAATACGGTATATGTGCGGGATACGTCCGAACGGATTATCGGGTCCATTACGCCCGAACAATGGATGAATGACCGTTTTTTTAATGTAGGTGTATCGGAAATGCGGTTTAAAATTCAAAATAATTGTTTGCGATTTTTAACACCGCCCACACAACGTTGTCGGATTGTGTTTTATTATCGGTCAAGCGTTATTGCGGTTTCATCCGAAACGGATTGTCCATGTGATGAAATTGAAAAAACAACCTTAACGGCAGATACGGATATTCCTGTATTTGATGAATATCTGGTTAAGTTGGGTATTATCTGGCGGTGGTATAAACGTAACGGATTGCCATATGAAGAAGAATTTAACGAATATACAAAGGAAGTGAAAAATCGTTTTAGCAATGGGTTATGTTTAAAAGATATTCCGTTAGCCCGTTGTTTTGATACGTCTTTAAACGGATTGGGAGGTGTTCATGTTATTACGAAAGCCTAATCGAACAAACAAGTCGGTCAACTATGTGTTGCCGTGTCCCAGCGGGGGATTAAATGCCCGTGATAGTCGGGATAAAATGCAGTTAACCGATGCCATTGTTATGGATAATTATATGCCGTTAAATACACAGGTTTCTTTGCGAAAAGGATATCGTAAATATGTACCCTTGTCATGTGCAGTAAAAACATTAGTGACATATAATGCACCGGATGGAAAAGACCGTTTATTTGCTTTTGGTGGTGGTACGGTATGGGATATTACCAGTGTTCTGGATGTGCGGGATTTGGAAAAAACATATACCGGTAATACATGGCAAACATGTCAGTTTAAAAATCGGTTGTTTGCCGTCAATGGTGTTGATGTTCCGCAAACGTATGTGCCGGATGAAACGGGTGTTTCGGTCGGGTCTTGGGAAGATGTGTCTTTTTCGGGTGACAATTTAAATTTAACCAAGCTTGTGCAGGTTGGTGTTTCAAAACAACGCCTGTGGTTTGTTGAAAAAGGTAGTTTAACCGTTTGGTACACAAGTGGTGTTGCCGAAGTTCAGGGAACATTAATTCCGTTTGATTTTAGTACCGTTGCTACAAAAGGGGGGCATCTGGTTGCCGTTGGTTGTTGGACACAGGACGGTGGTCAGGGATTGGATGATTTAACTGTTTTTATCACATCGGAAGGGGAAGTTCTTGTTTATAGTGGAACAAATCCAAGCAGTGCAGATGGTTGGATTTTACGGGGTGTGTATCAAATCAGCCGACCGCTTGGGTATGATTGTCTATTGCCATATCAAGGCGATTTGATTGTTTTGTGCGAAGCCGGATATTTACCGTTATCCAAAGCATTATCCTTGCAAAACGCTACCGATACCCGTATTGCATTCAGCGATAAAATCAGGGAGCTGGTGCAAGATCGTATTCGGTCCAATCGGGCAAAGGACGGTTGGCAGGGGATTATATACAGTCGGGGCGGATATGCCTTGTTTAATGTGCCGGTTGCACAGCAATTTGAACAACATGTTGTGAATACTACAACTGGAGCATGGTGTCGGTTTACGGGTATTCGTTCTTATTGTTGGACGGTTTTTCAAACACGGCTTTATTTTGGAACAGATAATGGAGTTATGCTGTTTGATGAGGGGTATAGTGATGACGGGCAACCGATTGTCGGAGTTGTGGAACAGGCATTCAGTGATTTGGGTAGTCCGTACTTAAAAAAAGCACAGTTGATGAATCCCCGAACAAAATCATCATTGCCTTATGCTTTAACGGTTTACTGGAATACGGATTATCAATCGGTTGAACGTAAAAATGCTTTATCGGTCGGTGATCAGAAAACGGTTTTGTGGAATCAGGTTAAATGGTCCTCATTAAAAGATAAAAGCGGGACACTTTGGGCAACGTTGAAAGGTCGTATTCGGTCGCAGTGGATTGGTTGCAATGCAACCGGTTTTAAATTGAGTTTGGTATTTAAAACCAAAACAAAAGGAACCCTGATTGATTGGTATGAAACAGGTGTTCGCTATGAACAGGGAACCGGAATTTTATAGTTTTGCTATATGTTTGGACCATTAAAAATATCAATATTTGTTTAATTTTAACAAGAAAGGAAATCAAAATGACAGATTTATCAACTTACGATATCTTAAATGATATCAGAAACGGGAAGACCCCAGTCAAAAGACAAAATCCGCAACCGGGGGAAAGCCCATATTATTATATCCAGTCTAACGGAGATAAATCATATCTGCCAATAACGGAAAAGAATATTATTAATGTTAATTCGGCAGAGGAGCCGAATCCGCTATGGAGTAGTGCGTTTCAAAAGACAACAAATACGGGAAGTAATGAGGCAACACAAACAAGTGTTGCCGATTCGGTTTTATCGGGAACATTTGATACATTTCAAACGGATGGTTTGGGGACAAATTCCACGCAAACGGATAATTGGGGCTTCAATTCTGTTTCATCAACAAATAACACAATGTCTTTGTTTGATACGCCTCAAACAATATCATCAATATTAGGTACAAGTTCAAGTGGTTCGGCAAATCCGTTTGGCACATCATCATTTCAGCCGGATAATTCATCATTTTCTAACACAATCAATAATTATTTTACACCGAATATGTCGACTGAACAATCTTATCTTGATACCACTGCTCAAACACAGAATACAATAGATATTAATACAAATTTAAAAACAAAGGAAAATTATTCAAACGCATATCCAATTATGCGTCCTGATAAAAGAAAATTAGTTCATTTTCCCCTTACTGAATATGTGAAGTATACAACAGGAAAGTTCGATTCCCCACATCCAAATAATCAAATTTTTGGAGCATTAAGAGATTTCGGAGAAAGTTACATTAATATGCAAAATGCAAATTTAAGAAGTAATCCGGAGACAAGAGAATCAGGAAAAACAATGGATAATTATGTACATTGTATAGCTAATTATAATGCTGCAAAACGAGGATCGTTAGGGGGGGGAACTGGATTGCTGTTAGGTGTATCTCGTGAGATGATGGATTTAATTAAAAATACAAAAAAAGGAGATATCTATTCGGCTTTAAAAGATGCTGTAAATGATCTTTCTGTTAATTCTGTTGGAATATTAAAAGGGATGACTAATTGGCATCAGTCAGCCGAAGAGGCTTGCCAAGATTACAAACCGGAAAGTTATAATCCGATAGATGTTTATAAATGGTATCGTAAATAATTTGTTTATGATGTAAAATTTTCTTGTTTATAGATGCATTTTGTTATATGAATCTCGTGTAATAAGTGTATTAGGAGTGCCAAGATGTTTTTATTTTGTGTTGTTTGTTTTCTTGTTTTTTTAGGATGGCAGTATCATGTTTATCATTCTTTTTTAAGAATGACTAAATCGTGTTGCTTAATTAGTTACAAGGTTATCTTTGCACTTTTTACAATCGTATTATTTTTATTTTGTATCGGATGTTTGTTGTTATCTGTTCCGATTTGGATAATTTTTTTCGGTGGCTTATGTTTATATGTCTTGATGTTTTGCCTACTGGATATTGTATTATCACGGCAAGTGATAAAATACCGAAGTTTATGGTTTTTAAAGCCGATATGGATAAGTTTTTTTATCGTTAATTTATTATTTTTAATAATTGGTTTAGGGGAATATATTTCGGTTATCGTATGGATTTGGGTACAATTAATGAGTGTTTTTTGGATTTGTTTATCTAAACAACTGTTTTCGTATTCTTTAAATTATACATCTATAAATGGTGTTTTTAGACGTTTATTTTTTTGTATTTCTTTGTTCTTTTCGGTAGGGATGGGGCTTATATGGATTTTGATATTTTTAAGTGTTTGCTTTTTGCCGATATTTAATTGGTTACCGGAGAATTCATCAGACACATGTTTGGATTTTGGATATTGTCAATCAGGTTTGGTAATTAAGTATTGCGATAATGATTGTTCGGATATAATAGTTAGCAAAGATTGGTGCCTATCTCAAAATTTTCATTGGGATGAAAATGGGCAGGCATGTATTTTACATCAATAATGTTAAAGATGAAGCTTGGTTATTGCTTTTTGTTTTGATTGTTGTTTTTCTTATTATATATCCCGCATTGCTCTGAATTTATTTCAAGGATTTGGTTACAATAATGGCAGAATGTTTGTGCCAATTCTACCCGAGATTCCGGACTAAATCCAGAATGACGGTAAGTGTAAATATTTGTTGTTATTTCAATCATTTTTAATGTTTTTCGTCACTCCGGACTTGGTCCGGAGTCTTGTCACAACAATGGCACACCATTCGTGCCACACCGTCCCGAGAATCTGAAACAAGTTCAGATGACGATGAGTGTAAAGGGGGGGCATCATTTTGTCCGAAATCTCGTCACGAAATGGCAGCGTGTTTGTGCCGGTTCTATACGAGACTCCGGATGACGATAGCGATGACAAACAATGATATATAGTTTTACTATGTGTTTGAGGATTTTCAATTCGTCGTTATGTATAAAATTGAGTTGTTTTTTTAAGAAAGGAAATAAAAATGTCAATAAAAACAGATATATTATCTTCCAGTCAATCGGGAATGAGTGATGTGATATGGGATAAAGATTTATTAACCGTTCCTTGGGCTTGTGCCGGATTGGGGATAAAGCCTTCTGAAATTCGGATATTGACGGCTTTAGCATTCTTTTGGCAGGGGCGTTTGGTCGGGTCGTTATTGTTTCATGATGGCTATGCCGGTCGGGATGTTTGGTGGACAATTTATACAGTAGATAAACATTGGTGTCAACGGCGTTTTTTACGGACAATTTTTCGGGTTGCGTTTGAAGATTTTCATTTTCGCAGAATAGGAATTATTGTTCGGGCAGACAATAAAAAATCATTGTCGTTGGTTCGTCGGCTTGGCTTTGTAGAGGAGGGACGATTTCGTCAAATTGAAGATGACGGAACGGATTGCCTTGTTTTTTCAATGCTCAAAAATGAAAATCAATTTGTATAATATAGTTTTACTATAAGTTCAGATATATAGTTTTACTATAAGTTTTGCTTTTGTTCGTTGTCCGAGACTTGTTTTATCGTTTTTGGGGGCGTAAAAAGTATTTTAAAGTAATAAAAAAATGTCAAAACAGATACGAATAATGTATCTGAATGATTTGTTCAATCAATTTTTATTCAAATTTCAAGTGTGTCAAAAATAAATTTAAATTTTTTAAAAAAGGAGAAAAAAATATGAGTAAAGCAATTGGTTCGGTCTTAGGTACAAATGTTAAAGTTGATACCTCTGCCGGAGAGAATTATTTATCTTATTTAAAGTCTTATGATACGTCAACAGCCGATAAAACAAACAACTTAATGGCTCAGGAAGCGTATCAGTTGGCTTCTGATTTATCTAATCAAGGGCTGGTTTCTGCCGTTTCGGCTTCTGATGAAGCCCGTCAGCGGATGGAAAATGCAACATATCAATCATATATGGATCGCTTAATCCCGCAACATCAACAACAAATGGCTGATTTGGAAACCCGTTTGGCTAATCAGGGATTGTCGGTTGGTTCACAGGCTTATCAAACAGCCGTTAATAATTTAATGCAAGAACAAAATGATTCCATTAATCAAGCGACTTACAAGAGCGTTATTGCAGGTCAGGATGCTTATACGCAATCCCTAAATGATGCCATTGCAGCCGGTAATTTTACAAATACGGCTTATCAAACGGCAATTAATCAGATGAATGCACTCTTGCAAAATAGCCCAACGGGGTATCAAAATCAAGCAAATATCTATGCTGTTCAACAGGGTGTTGCACAACAACAGGCATCGGCAAAACAGCAAAGCTTAAACAATATGTTTGGCGTGTTGGGTGGGGCTTTAAATGCAGCGACAACCGCTTATGGTTATTCTCAAATGGGTAAAACTGCTTCAAACGGTTAATCGGTGTTAACCTCAAATAATGCAGTATATCAGAGTGTTTTTTTTCTGTAATTTAAGTGTATCTGCATTTGATATTATTTATTTTTAATCAATAAATTAAATAGAATTATTAATGCTTAACATTAATTTAAAAAAAGGAAGGTTAAAATGACAAATTTTAATTATGTTAATGATATTTTAAACGTTAATCGTCATGCTCCGAAAGCATTGGATTTAACGGGGATTGCCTCATTGCCGAATGCGGCGATAAATGGTTTACGAAATGGTATGGAGTTGAAAAATACAGTTTTGAAACAGCAGTCAACAGCAGATAGTTTATCTCGTCAACAGGCAGAAAACGATGTTCGGCGACAATATTTGCAAAATCCGGCTGCAAATACCATTTATGAGCCGTATTTTAACATCCGTCCATCTGGTCTTTCTCAAATGAATGGATATACAGTTAACGGCACAACTCAATCAGGTACCGATCGTTCTCGGATGATGCCGTCTAATGGATCTTCAATCAATAGTCGGGTAAATACATCCCGTACGCAAATGAGTGCAAAAGATAAAGAGTGGAATCGATTGACTGAGGCTGGTTTCGCTCCGCAAGAAATTATGTCTGTCTTATATCCGAAAGGTGTTCAAAGTAATGCTGTACAGCAAGAAAATCAAAAATCTTCAACAATGTTTGATAGATATGATTATTTTAACAAAAACAATCAAATAAATGACATTTCTAATCCAGTGAATGAAGATAATTTTTCATCTTCAAACTTGATGAATGTTGGTCAAAATGTTTTTGTTTCTCCTCAACGTACACCGGTGGATTTTTCGGCTGTTGGAACAGATATGACAGTTCCTTCCGGCATGAATTTTGATACATCGGATGTGGCTAATCCGACAGATTTGAATACGTCATATCGACAAAATGCGTTTTCTTTTCCGCAATCGGATATCGTAAATGAAAAAACAATACCTATGCAATCGTTTATGTCCACATCTGAAACGGGGCCGATGAGTATGGATACAGTAAGTGATACATTAAATGCTTCCAATCCGGTAAGTAGTGAAATAAATACCTCAACGATGAGTGGAACAGTTGATAATGCATTTGTGTCAACAGGAACATCATCTGCTCCTACGGTTGAAAATATGCTATCGACTTCCCCTGTCGGTTTAGGTGGAATGCATACAACAAATAATTATTCCTCCGAAACACAAAAATCAAGCGGACAAACATCATCGGTTGAAACTCAAAGCATGCATATGATGCCGTTTAAAACACAAGATGAATTGTATGCTTTTCAAGAAGCTGCTTTGGGAGCTGATTCTTCTTTAACCCCTGATCAACGCAATGCGCGTATTTTACAGGGCGTGCCAGTGTCTGATACATTTTGGAACAGCTTTGTTTAACCGAATAAAAACCGTTAACTTCCCCCGAAAAGATGTTTTTTCGGGGGAAAACGTTTAGGGAGCGGAAAATGGACAGGAGAAGAAAAATGCCAAAATCTATGGATAGATTTTATGAAGTTCTGCATAAAACGGTGACCGGTTTTTTAATTCCGCTTGTTTTTTATTTGTTGGGTCAAATCAATGAAGTGAAAAAAGAGGTATCAATTTTTGAGTTGCGGGTTGCCAAAGATTCAGCACAGTATGCCCTGCGAGATGATATCGTGCGGGTAGAAACAAAAATTGATGAGTTAAAAACACTTATCATACAGGAGGTTAAACGAAATGAGCATTATTACACCGGCTTTAAAAAAGCGGATTAAACGACATGAAGGGATGCGTCTTAAACCGTATCATTGTCCGGCTGGACGACTGACAATTGGCATTGGGCGTAATTTAACTGATGTTGGTATAACAGAAACGGAAGCTGAGTATTTGTTGGAAAACGATTTGCAATCGGCCGAAAAAAATTGTTCGGATGCGTTTATTTGGTATGAAAAACTGGATAATATTCGAAAAGGCGTGATTGTGGAAATGGTTTTTAATTTAGGATTTGCGGGATTTTTGGGATTCCGCAAATTGATAAAAGCGTTAACGATAGGGGATTATCTGACCGCTTCGAAAGAAATGTTATCCAGTCGTTGGGCAGCACAGGTGGGGCATCGGGCAGAGGTATTATCGTTAATTATGAAAACAGGAAAGGAGTATTAACATGAAAGACAGACTATTATTATTTTTAAAAACAAACAAAAAGAAAATGATAACATTTATCGTAACGGGTATTTTAGCGGCGTTAGGTGTAGTAGCCGATACAACGGCGTTAACTGAGTTATTGTCCGTTATGATACCATAAAAGGAGTGAAAATGATGATTGTACAGCAAACGAAACCGGCGTTTTATCCGATAACGACGGAGGATGTGTCGGCAACGGATATGCCGGAATGTCATCAATTAAATAATCGGATACATTCAGTTGAAAATAAGCTCAAAAAGCAAAATCATTCATCTGAAATTGTTTCGTCTGTTCAGCGAAAGCCTCAAAAAACTTCCGTTGAACGAAATTTGCAATCAGTTCAGGAAAAAAAGGTTTCTGTTTTTTCCGAACAGGATGTATTGCCATCTCAGCGGAAAGCAGAAATGCTTTCCGCTGAACAAATTCAGTGTACAAAGCAAAAACAAACAGATGTTTGTTCTGTCACACAGGATGAACCGACCCTTTTTTCATATACGATTGCAGACAGTTTTTCAAAATTATGTGATATTCAGGAAACTGCTTTATCCATGGCACCCAAACCCGATTTTACGGCAGCGTTAAAGTCGGAGGAATTAAAAGGAAAACTGTTTGGATTATATACGGATAAAAAGGATAAAGAAAAAGGATTTGAAAATTTACCGCAGTTGTTGGTTGAATTTATTGAGGTTGATAAAACGGAATATCGAACATCATTCGGCAATGCAACAGCAGATAATAATCATTCGACAGAGGAAAATAGTTTGCCATTTACGGTAGAATATGTTTAAGGAGTTTTTTTATGCCAAAAATCAAGGTGTGCATACCGGCGGTTTTTCGTCCGTTGTTAAGTCAGAAAAAACGCATTAAATTTTATTACGGCGGACGGGCAGGGGGAAAATCTTATGCTTTTGCCGATAGTTTACTGATTTTAGGGCGGATGAAAAAATTATTTATTGTCTGTTTAAGGGAGATTCAGGGATCCATTCGGGATTCTGTTCATAAATTGTTATCTGATCGTATTTCGTATTATCAGTTAAGTGATTATAAAGTGACTGATACAAAAATTGAAAATAAAGTGACCGGAACAGTTTTTGTATTTAAAGGTTTGCGAGATCAGGATCCGCAAAAAATAAAATCATTGGAGGGAGCAGATATTGCTTGGATTGAAGAAGCACAAACCATTACCAAAAAATCATGGGATATATTAGAACCGACCATTCGTAAGCCGAATTCCGAAATTTGGATATCCATGAATCGAGAACAGGAAAATGATCCTTTATGGGTAGCGGTGGCAGTACAACCGGATGAAAATACGCTGGTTCAAAAGGTTAATTATACAGATAACCCCTTTTGTCCGCAGGAAATGAAAGATTTAGCCGATAAGTGTCGAGAGAAAAATCCGACGGATTATGCACACATTTGGTTAGGTGAACCCATTTTAAACGGAAATAATAAGCTGATAGATTTGCAGTCCGTTAAAAAGGCTCAATCGGGTCATCTGATTGAAACATCCGGTTCGTTGATTATCGGATTGGACATTGCCCGTTTTGGGGATGATGAAACTGTTTTTTGTTTCAGGCGGGGGCGTATATGTGAACGGTTTGAAGCCTATCGGAAAAAAGATACGGTAGAAGTGGCAAATATTGTCACGCATTACATTCAGCAATATCAACCATATCGCATTTTTTTGGATATTGGCGGACAGGGTGCCGGTGTGTATGATATTTTAACGGACAGAGGATTTCGGGAAGTTGTTCGGGGTATATCGTTTGGGGAAAAAGCCATTCAATCAGACAGATACGTGAATAAACGGGCAGAAATGTGGGACGGTATTCGTCAATGGTTGACGGGAACGAGTCCTGTTTATTTGCCGAATGATACAGCTATTACGGATGATTTATGTGATGTGAATAAAAAATACGATCGGTTGGGACGATTACAGTTGGAAGAAAAAGAAAGTTTAAAACGCCGGTTAGGACGTTCTCCGGATTGGGGAGATGCATTAGCGTTAACGTTTGCAGAGCCGATATTTGAACAAGATACGCCGAATTTATATACGAATGATACGGATAAAATCAGCATTGAAACCTTGTTTTGCGATAAAAGGGAAGGTGCTGGTTGGTAATGGGAAAAGTAGGCTGAAAAAGCAGATAAAAGGGATGTGTTTCAGCAATAATAAGGGTAGAACGATTTTTTATTAATGAAACACATCTAAAAGGGCAGAAAAAAATCTGCCCTTTTCCCAACTTTGAGCCATATGATATTACTGCACCAAAATAGCTTGTGCGGTTGCAGATGATACAGTCGGTGTCGCATAAAAAATAAGGCTATACATTTAATCGGGTTATTATTTGATGTTATCGAAAATGGTTTTAGGGACAAAAATGGATAGTTTAAGTTTAAAAATTGGGTAAAAGTTAAACTTAAATAGCATAATATTAAAATAAGTTTAATTGTTCAAACTTAAATTTATAAACCGGCTTCAATTATATCCATATACTTTTTGAATATGTATTTTTTATATCTTTTTGTTTGATTGGTTTGGACTAATAATCCTTTTTCCACAAATCCATTTACTAATTTATTTGCGGTTGCTTTACTAACTTGTAATGATTTCTCAACTGCTGAAATCTCTAATGTTGGTTTGACGAATAAAAAGTCAAAAAGTTTATACTCATTTTCTCCTTTTAAAGTATGGGATAGTTCATTTTTTAACGAATTAATTTGAGTAGTTGTTTGCATAATTTGTTTGCAAACTATTTCTATTCCTTTTAAAAAGAACAAAATCCAAGTCTCAAAATCATTATTTTCTCTTGTTTTTGTTAAGAGAGTATAGTATTCTTGTTTATGTTTTTTTAAGTATAAACTCAAATATAATGTCGGTTGTTCCAAGATGTTTTTGCTTATTAAAAATAAACTGATTAATAAACGTCCAATTCTTCCGTTTCCATCTAAAAATGGATGAATGGTTTCAAATTGATAGTGTATTAATGCTAATTTAATAACATCGGGAAGTGTTCCTTCATAGATATATTTTTCTAAATCACTCATTAAATTAATTACGGTATCTTCTTTGGGTGGAACATAAATTGCGGTAGAGGGATTATTTCCGCCAATGAAATTTTGACTTCTTCTGAATTCGCCGGGGGTTTTGTCGTTTTCTCCACCTCTCACATTATTCATTAAAATATTGTGACATTCTCTTAATAGCCTTGATGATAAAGGTAATCCACCATTTTTGATTTGATTGGTGGCATAATTTAAAGCATGCAAGTAGTTTTTCACTTCTATAATATCTACTTTTATATCATCATTATTATTGTTTTCATTTTGTAAAATTTCCACCATGGTGGATTGTGTCCCTTCTATCTGTGATGATAATAATGCTTCTTTTAATGCATATTTTTCAATTAAAAGTTCCGGATTAGGTAATAAAATATTTAATGCATTTAATTGTCCTAATGCCCAAGTTGCACTGGAGATTGCTTGATATAGATTTGACAAATCCAATTCTTTTTCTATTTGTTGTAATGCATTTGGTTGAAAAGTGTCATATCCTCTGCCAGAATTTACTTTACTTCCGGAAATTGGCATTTTTATCTCCTTTTTTTAATGTTAATTATTATAATTTATTTCAAAGTATAATGAATTTAAGTTAAAAAAACAAGATAAAATTAAACTTATTGGCAAAAATATAAGAATAAGTACAGAAAACTAAACTTATATTTTTGCTAATAAAAAAATTTTTTGTAAAGCAGAAACAACTTGTGCGTAAATGATTTGATGTTTGCCGGAAAAAAGATATTTTGCGATAAAAGGGAAGGTGCTGGTTGGTAATGGGAAAAGTAGGCTGAAAAAGCAGATAAAAGGGATGTGTTTCAGCAATAATAAGGGTAGAACGATTTTTTATTAATGAAACACATCTAAAAGGGCAGAAAAAAATCTGCCCTTTAATTGTTCCCCTCTTTTTTATTGAAAAAAAAACAGTCTATTGTATCAAAATCGCTTGTGCGGTTGATGAGAATACATCTATTGATGCATAAAACGTATTGGCAGGTGCTAGATCTTTATTGGTATTTACCTGTGCCAATACAACAAGTTGATTACCTTTTGGTTTTTGTAATGCCATTAATAAATGTTGCCCATGATTATCATAGCATCCGGTATCTTGATCATAATGAACCGGTACAAAATTTGAAATAGTTGTATTTGTTAAGATTATCTGATTGTTTGTTACAGTTAAACGACCGCTCCATCTTGGACAGCTTCCTAATTGAACACTTGTAGAAATATCTGCTTTTTGATTTGTTCCGATTAATTGCCATACACCGGTTGTAATTGTTGTCGGAAAAGTAAATATTAACGAATTTCCTTTGGTTAATGAATATGTTCCAACATGATTAGCAATATCTTCATAATATCCGCCTGTTTCAATCGAAACGGTTACGGCACACGCTTTATGTTCATCATTCCAAGTTGCCCCCTCCGGACACGTAATACACGTTCTGCCATTATCATGTGAACCGGTCGGACAAGTACATCCTGTTTGTGTGGCATTTATGATATACGGTGCTGTACACGTTGCACAGGTTGTCCCTGTATCATATGTTCCTGTCGGACAGACACATTTATCGCCTTCACGAGTATAGGGGGCAAAGCACATCGGGCCCCAATCCCGACATAATGCGTAGTGCGGTCCACCATGATAATCCGTAGAAGAGCTTTGATGTGTATTAACTTTGTTTTGAGATAACCAGAAACAGGCTCGTTGACAAGTCATATTGCCACTCTGACTCCAAGGATTATAGGTAATCCACGGACCACTTGAATATCCGGCATTTATTAAATTGGTTGTAATTATCTTATATACTGAACTATCATATCCGCTACATGTTTGGGCCTGATTGTCAATTGCTAGATTGTTTGTACATCCTAAATCAGGAACGGATACCATTTGTTTCCCCAAAGCTGTACAGAAGTTAATGGCTGATTCCCAACCTTTATTGCCGTCTCCATAATCTTTTTTAGAGAAATAAAAGTTGACACCGTTAATTTTGAAAGTGATGAAATCCAATTTTTCACAACGAGCATTGCTAAATGTTCCCGTTTCACAAATATTATCCCCCCGTGTACAGAAATAATTTGTATCATTATTGTACAGTTTATGACAATCATCATTCGATTCGCATTCATTCGGCGAACATTCTTTACCATTCCAATACGGCGCAGAACTTGGACAGGCAATACATTCGTTTGTATTAACGGCAAAAACCGGTGTTGCATCCGGACATTTTTCACATTTGTCTGGATTTGTACTGTTCACATTATAAAATGGGCGTTCATCCGGACACGATTTGCAGGTATTATTTGATGTATCACAGACAAGGTTCGGAATTTGACACGTACTGTCATCGATGCATTCAACACATTCTTCATTATGCCATACAGGTGTCATATCCGGACAACGACACGTTGTTTCATCTTCAAACCATTCTTTGGGCGGATAACACCGTTCGCAATTATCTCCAAATTCATATTCGTGACGACAAACACAACCATATGTACCATCTTCTTTTTGTCGCCATACCATTTTATCGGGGCAGGATTGCGGTTCAATATTTGGATTATCCGTTTCTGTTTCAGTGGTTCCGCCGAAATGACTGTCTGAATTAACAACCGGAATTGCATTAAAAGAAAACACCATATTTGTTTTGCTGTTTGGATTTCCGCACGTTCTTGTTAAAATTGAAATACCCATATCATTCAATATACCTTCCTTTTGAAGGAGTTTTTCACAAACCTTATAAACCACTTTAAATGTCGTTACCTGATAATTACTATTAACCAACTTGACCATGGACTTTTTGTCATCAGGGACATATTCGGAAAGTGCTGATTTAATAAACCGATTGACTTCCAATGCATGAGAAGCCCGAGAATCTGTTTGTGCCAATGTTTTGGCTTTTCCGAGAACATCCTGCACTTTGCCGGCTTGATAAGCCGTTAACGCATATTGGTAAGTAGCAACACCGGCAACAGATAATACACCGATAATTGCCAATACCCCTAGCATTTCCACCATACTTCGTCCGGTTTCATTCAGTTTGATTTTAAACATTTGGCTCCTCCCTACAAAAAAACTACTACTTTATATTATAAAAAAAGGTACCTTTTTTTCCCGCTTCGAATCGAAAGAATCGGATTTTTAAGAAAATGAAAAATTATTGTTTTTATTGAATTGGTTAGTTAAAATCAAAAAAAATGTCAAAATGTGAAAAAAATTGTTGCATTTATACGTACCTTTTTGTACAGACATATATTTTTTATTATGGCATTCTTTTGAACCTGCCGTCTGTCCTGTTGAACTTGTTTCAACATTGCGGATAGAATTGGAATGGATATTTTTTTACCATTATCGTAATGAACCGCTGAAACAAATTCAAGGTTGTTGCTTAAAAGTGTGATAAATAAATGACGAAAAACTAAAAAGAGGGAAGAATCAGCACAAATAATATGCTATTTTACATAAAAACCCTAAAATAATGCAAGAATAAGGGGCAAAAGTGTAAAAATACACAAAAAAATTAATCACTGTAATGCTAAAAAATATAAAGAATAAATCTGATTTAGAATAGAAACAAAAAAAATACAAAAAAATTTAATATATTTTTTATTTAAAGAAAAAAAATTATTTTTTTTTGAAAAAAATGCTTTATGTACTTGCATAATTAAAAATTTTAAGATACATTACCTTTCGTAAAGATGGCCAATCTTTACAGGGATTTTGCGATCCGAGACTTATGTACAGAATTTGAACGAAAATTTATCACGTTCTATAAGTTTTATCAACTAAAGTTCTGTTGGCATCCTCTTACGAGAAGTAAAAAAAATACCTATCTCTGGGTGGATGCCTGCCTAATAAGGGGGACTCCCCAAATAAGCAGGGCTATTCTCACATAAGTCGTAGTTGCAAACATCCACCCACCTTTTAACAGGTGGGTTGTTTTTAGTGTTTAACCGTCAACCCATTCGTGTTCAATGTATAAACAATGCTCTTTTTATGAATATGGTTTTCAAAAATTATCAATTCTTGAAAAACAACAGCTGATAAATATTATCAGTATGTTAATTATTAATTATGATGTAAATGCATTTTACATCAATCCACAGAATGAATTTAATCTCGAAGCGGCATCAATTATTTGGAACATAAAAAAAGGTCTTCAAAATTATATTCAACTGGATCTTTTTCCCTTAAATACCGAAGCACACGATTCGGTATCAATTAAGCAACCATCTCAAATTCAGTATAAAGTTGTTTACGCTAATACCAAACATCACAGTACGTTTTACATTCAAAAAATACAAGACAATAAAATTACTTTGTTACATTCAGCCGATATTTTTATTGAAACGGAAAATGATAAAATTATTTCCCGACAACGACATTCGTTATTACAATAATCTATCAGTAGCAATGTGTTTTTTGTTGACATTTTTCGCAATATATGATACATATTTGCACATAAACATCAATTAAATGTGATAACAAAAGGGACAATGTATGTCAAAATCGTTGCTTCAAAATCCGATTTTTCTTGAATCATTTCAAATTAACAACAATCGCCTTTCTTTTGTGTATGCCAATATGCCTGCACAAGAAATACTGCCTGTTATGCCTGTTTTATTAGTTCGAGGACAAAAAACAGTTTCGCATCCTAATGAATTGACACGAATTGAAAAAATCGGATATACAACGTATGGACAAGTCCTCAATTACTTAAATCAACACCAAGCTGACACGCCTGATTATCCCGAAAACAACAACGTGGAAAAATTTTTGATTCAAAAATCCATTGATGCCCATCAAAACAAACACATTACTTATTTATTGCCGATACAAGACATTCAACGGCATCCGTTAGGCGGAATGCTTTTTATAAAAACCCGCATGGCAGACGGCACAAAGCATACCCGTTTTGTCGGCACAGTCGGCATGATGAAATTCCAACTGTTAAAGCACAAAGCCATTCCGTTGGATAAAGCACCGTTATACCCGTTCAAAACAGATGAAAAACCGATTATTCCGGATACATCATTTACATTTTCTAATTATCGGTTTGTTCCAATTACACCAAATTTAACAAGCGCCGTTAAATTAGCTCGTATCAGATATGCCTGTCAACATCAACCGGAATAAAAAAAATGTCATTTAAAACAAACGATACTTTATGGGATACAGTCAAACGCTTTATTAGCGGTATTTTTTGGCAATTACCATGGTTGAGTGCCGTTGGTGGTGGTTCGTGGTTTGTTAAACAAAATTTACAAACATATTTGGAAACTTATTTTGATTTATTTTTATATCAAAAAAACGCCATTGATTTACAAGAACGAACCGAAGCCGTTCAGGCAACATTATCCTTAACAAATCCGTTACGCTATGCCGATTACATCTCGGCACTATCGGCAAGTACGTTTGCTTCTGCCAAAGCCTCAACAGTAGAACAAGCTATTCATTTAATCAGCGGATTGACAAACGGTATTTTATCCGTTGTTTGGGTTATTGCCTGTATTTATGCCGTTATTCGTGTGTTTAAACATGTCAACCAAAAAACAATGGAAAATGATATTGCTAATCAGGTTGTGGAAAAATTATTACCTATTTTGGAAGATATTCAATATCAGTCTTATCAGGCAAACACGTCAAAAAAAGCAGAATAAAAATCTGATACCTTATCTCAAAGAATGGTATTTTAGCATTTAATGATACTTATTATTGATTTTTTTACCGAGTTCTCATAGTAGAATTTCATTTATTCCACGGACATTTCATCAACATTTTTTCAATTTGATTTTGTCCCAAAATACCCTGTATAATTAAAATAAAACCAATCATTACGGGCAATATTAAAAAAATCATACTCATTAAAAAACACAATACAAAACCTGTTAAAATAATAATGCCGACAATCAGGTCTTTTTGTTGTTGCATATTCCAGTAATGATGTTCAATCATTCGTAAACCACTTGTTTTTGCTTGTATAATACCACCGGTAAGAATGGCAACATTTGGATAATCTGCCTCAATAAATTTTTGTGCCATTTGTCGTGATTTTTCACCTGTCGTACACAAAATATATAATGTTTTTGAACCATCTAAATGATATTGTCTTATAAATTCTTTGGGATTAACATCATCAGCTTCAACATGCCAGTGTGGATATTTTAAAGCTATTTTGGAATGACGGATATGAGAACGAATATCTAAAATCAAATCAGTTTCTTTTAATTGACGAGCATCTATTTGTTTGATTTTAGTCCGATTGAGTTCTGAATTTTTAAATGTTTTTAAATTTTTTATCACAACGCCCCCATTCTGATATTATAAATAATCTGTACATTATGAATGTCAATCCAACCAAAAGCATCATCAACAATCAAAAATTTTGTATTTCTGTAAAAAAAGGGACGTATAATTGCAACACTTTTTTTCACTTTTTAGCATTTTTTTTGATTTTAACTAACTTATTAAACTAAAAGAATAATCTTTCATTTTTGCCGAAAGTTGATTTTCCCGATTCGAATAGGGAAAAAAAGGTCCCTTTTTGTATACACAATTAGTGTACAACCAAACACATGGAGGAAATATGAAAAAAATACTATTATTAGCAACTCTTTCTATCATCTTGCCAAGTATAGCATGGGGAGCCTGTGAAGGTGGAGAAGAATTTACCGGTAAAAATGGTCATGTATATTGTAAAAGCAATCAATATATGAATTGGTGGAGTGCTTTTGCTTGGTGCAAAGCAAACGGTCGTCATTTAGTGACTTTGGATGAAGCATGCAATAATAATTCTTGGATAAACGGTTGTCCAAATATTTTTTTAGACGTAGATCGGTTTGGTTGGACTTCAATCGCATCAGGGGATCAACACGCCTATCGTGTTCATTTTAAATATGCCACTGTTAGCACAGCAGGGAGAGCTGGCGAGTACTGTACTGCTCTTTGCTATTAAATTTGTCTGAAAATGTTATTTTAATTAATGAGTGATAATTAATTGAATTGAATCCGTTTTTAATGACTGTATAAATTTTTCTTAATAAATAGATGACCCTAATATAAAAAAACGCCGATATAAATCAGCGTTTTTTTATTACGTAAAAAGACAAATGACACATTGTTTCTGTGTCGCCCCCTAAAAGGTTTAATCATCCATATATTTACGGCCGGATTTCCAGTAATCATAACCGGTCATAACCGTTAAAATAGCAGCCCCCCATAAGGCTAACTGTCCAACATAATAAAACACATCAGAAAATTGTCCGCTGACCCCCGGTTCGGAAACCATTAACATCGGCAAGGCACACATTTGACAGGCTGTTTTCCATTTTGCTAAACGAGTGACCGGACAACCGACTTTAATTTCTGCCAAAAATTCACGCAGACCGGAAACCAAAATTTCACGGCACAAAATAATAACTGCCGGAATAATACCGTAATCGCCTAAACGTGCCGTAAATGCCAACATCAACAAAATAGCCCCGACAAGCAATTTATCGGCAATCGGATCTAACACCCGACCAAAACGGGACAACTGATTTAAATGTCTTGCCAAATAGCCGTCCATATAATCACTAATACCGGCTAAACCAAACAAAACAACGCCTATCCAAGCCGCAGTCGGTTTATCAAAAAAGAATGTTGCGACAATAGCCGGAATGGCCCAAATGCGAAACAATGTCAACATGTTGGGAATATTAACCTGTTTATGTACCTTTTTTAAGGTATCAATTGTTTGCGTTGCTTTTTCTTGAATCATTTCTTTTACATCACTCGGGGCAGAAATAACGACTTCTTCCGTTGTGGACGATTCGGAAACACCTTGGGTTTCGCTTTGAATTTCTTCCGATATTTCCTGCACTTCTTTTGTATTGTTTTTTAAGACTTTTTTATCTTCTTTTGTTATTTTTTTGTCTGCCATTTTTTATCCTCTCACCCTAATAAAATTACGCTCTTTTATCTTTATAACTCAATCATGATAAAATGTATAGACTTTTTTTGCAATTTTTTCACTTATTCCTTCAACACGCTGAATTTGTTCCAAAGAAGCCCCCGCAATTGCCTTAGGAGAACCAAAATGTCGCAATAATGCTTTTTTTCTTTTTTCCCCGATTCCTTCAATATCCAATATGGTTTCATGAAACATATTTTTTGCCCGTTTCATTCGGTGCGTTCCAATAGCAAATCGATGGGCTTCATCTCTTAACCGCTGAATTAAATGAATTAAATCACTTTTTAAATCTAAATGAATGGGGGTATTCGGATTACTGCCGTGAAAAAGCGTTTCTTTACCGGCATTACGTTGTTCCCCTTTGGCAACAGCCAACAAGGCGATTGAATGAATACCCAATTCGTCCATCATTGCCTGAACGGCAGACAGTTGTCCTTTTCCACCGTCAATCAACATGGCAGTCGGTAAATCTTTTTCAACTACACCCCGAGATAATCGCCGATACATAACTTCTTTCATCATACCGAAATCATCATTTGTTTTAGCCCGTGAGCCGTCAATATTATACCGCCGATACCATTTTTTTTGAAAACCGTCCTGATTGGCGGCAATCATGGCACCGACAGCTGCTGTTCCCTGAATATGACTGTTATCATAGACTTCCACCTTTTCCAAAATGGGAACATTTAACAACTGCCTTAATTCTTCCCATACCTGTGCTTTAATTTCTTTTTCGTTTTGTGTTTGTTTAAAAGAACGTTTTGCGTTTTCAAGTGCTTGCTCCATTAATTTTTTACGAGTTCCTTTAAACGGCCCTGTTCCGATGTGAACAGTATAACCGGCTTTTTGAGAAAGAGCCTCAGCCAATCCGTTTTCGGGTAAAATGGATAAATAAATTTGTCGGGGAGCCGGAATCTTGTCATACACTTGCATCAGATATGAGGATAAAACCTCATTTAAGTTGTCATTATTTATATCTTGAAAAAACTGAATTAAATTACCTTCCGCTCGACCCGTTCGATATAAAAACACCTGAATACACCCTTTTCCGTTTTCGGTATAAACGGCAACAATATCCGTTTGTTTTAAAGGCGTAGCGGAATCCGTATCCTGAATATGATTTAACGCCAATATCTTATCCCGAACGACAGCCGCTTCCTCATAGCGAAAATCAGCCGCCAATTCATCCATCTGTTGTTGCAGAACCTTTTGAATACCGACATGTTCGCCCCTCATAAATGCTTTTGCATTTTGAACGCTTTTTTCATAATCTGCCGATGATATACATTGACAACACGGACCGGAACACCGTTTAATTTGGTAAAGCAGACACGGTCGAGAACGATTTTTGTAATAGGTGTTATTACAGGTACGCAATCCGAATATTTTTTGTAGCTCTTTAATGGTTTGATTAACCGCCAAAACAGATGAAAACGGACCAAAATATGTTCCCTTTATCCGTCTTTCTCCTCGATATTTCAACAAACGAGCAGGCGTTTCATCCGTTAACACAATATACGGATAACTTTTATCATCCTTCAAAAGAATATTGTAAAATGGCTTATATTGCTTAATTAAATCATTTTCCAACAAAAATGCTTCCGTTTCACCGGCGGTTTCAATCACAATCAAATCGGCAACCTGCGAAACCATTTGACGGATACGATTAGATAACCGTTCCGTTTGAGTATAATTTGTCAGTCTGTTTTTTAAATTTTTGGCTTTGCCGACATACAAAACCGTGCCGGTCTCGTCTATCATCCGATAAACACCGGCTTTGTGTGAAACATACTTAATTTTTTGGCGTAATATATCAACGCCTTGTAATTTGTTTTCAGTACCCATACCTTAATAATATGGCATTTATCGTAAAAATCAATTATTATTCTTTAAAAATTAAAAAAAAGTAATTTGTTTAACATCTGTTAATTATTTATATTGTATAAATGTAAAATATATAGAGGGGATTTTATGCGTTATTTAATGAGTTTGGCTTTGTGTTTTATTTTGTTTTGTGCCTGTGAGGCACAAGCCGTTGTTTCAACCTTAGTTGCTGACACAAAAAGCGGAACAATTTTATCTTCTAAAAATGCACAAAGAAAACAATATCCGGCATCACTAACAAAAGTAATGACTCTATATTTAACATTTAATGCCTTAGATAAAGGGTTGTTAAAAATGGATGATAAACTGCCGATTTCTTTACATGCGGCAAAACAACCCCGCTCAAAAATGTTTTTAAAAGCCGGCGATACAATTCGGGTTAAAGATGCCGTTATGGCATTGATAATTAAATCGGCAAACGATGCTGCCGTTGTTTTGGCGGAAGCACTGGCCCCATCTGAAAAAGAATTTGCCAAAATGATGACGCAAACTGCACATCAACTGGGGTTAAAAAACACACAATTCAGAAATGCATCCGGTTTGCACAATCCCGAACAGGTCACAACGGCAGAAGATATGGCTTTATTGACAATCGCTCTGATTAATCATTATCCTGAATATTACAAATTGTTTTCAAAGGGAAAATTTTGGTATAGGGGAAAAGAATATCGATCACACAATCAGGTAACACGTTCATATTCAGGGGCCGAAGGATTAAAAACAGGTTATATTGCCGCAGTCGGTTATAACATTATTTCAACAGCAAAACGCAATAATGACCGATTGGTAACGGTTGTTATCGGACATAACACATCCAAATCACGGGACAAACAAGCGGTTCGTTTATTGGATAAAGGATTTTCTTTGATGAAAAAATCCCGTTCTGTTTTAAAAAAATTGTGTGCACAAGGTAAATATCGCACGTTAAATTATGCACAAGCATCACGCAAACCAAACCTAACAGCACAATTAAAAACCATGGAAAAAAGATTGGCGTATACCCGCCAAACGGTAACAAATGTACAAAAAGAACGCTTATTGGCCTTACAAAAAACCGGTGTTTTGGATAGATTAACCGTTTCAAAAGCAATGAGAGAAACAATAGAACAAGGCGATAGCAATCTTGGAACTGCTACCGTATCAAATGAAACAGATTCAAATACATCCATTGAAAAAAGTTTGGCTTTATCTCCGACCATATCGGATGAGATACGGGCAGAACTGGCTGACAACATAACGGAGCAAACCGCACTTTTGACAGAAAATGAACAAGCAAATTTACCAATGGCAACATTTACGCCTGTTTATGGTTGGAAATTAGATGAAAATACAACTGATGAAATCACACATATCTATATCTCGGCAAATCATACACCGATTGATTTAAACAGATATCCGCTGTCGGTTGTGCAAAATCAACTACAAACAATGGATAACATATCAAACGAAGAGACAAGTGCTGTTGTCTTACAAACAAAAGAAACGGAAAAGCCCTCAGAAACAATCATTGCATTACAAGAAATAGAAACAAGCGATAAATTCTCCTCTTTGTCGTCAGAAGCCATTGAACAACCCTCCAAAACAGTTCAAGTTACCGGTTTAATGCCGATTGCACCAACGCAAACAGAAACCGAAAAGGAGATATCAACAAATAAGACAATAACAAAACCTCAACCGATAATATCAGCACAAACACAGCAAAATAAATCTGTTAAAAAAGAAAGAAAAAGCGTTCAAACAGCTCAATTACGCAAAAAAGGATGGGGGGTACAGGTAGGGGCTTTTTATGAAAAATCACAGGCACAAAAACAAGCTCAAAAAGCCTTAAAATCCATTTCTAAAAAAGGGAAGAAAATAGCTGTTTCACCCAACAAAAAAGAAACGATATATCGTTCCCGCATTTATGGATTTCAATCCAAAAAAGAAGCCCAGCAAGCTTGTCGTGTATTAAAACGCTCACAAAATATGAATTGTTTGCCTGTTTTATAGATAAACTATTCATTTGATTATGTTGTATATCCTAATCATACTGATTTTATTTTAAAAACAATCTTTGTATTTAAATCAGATTAATGTGATAAATTCAGAATAATCAGAATATTACGTGTGGTTTCAGCAATATAACATGATAGCAAATGTAAAGATTTATCATCATTTTGGAAAAATGCGAAAGATTTTATTCAAAATCTTATGACAACAATAGCATATTATTTGTGCCGTTTCTATCCTTTTTTTAGTTTTTCGTCATTTATTATATCACACTTTTAAGTAACAACCTTGAATTTGTTTCAGCGGTTCATCACGATAATGGTAAAAAAATATCCGTTCCAATTCTATCCGCAATGTTGAAACAAGTTCAACAGGACGGCGGGTTCAAAAGAATGCCATAATAAAAAATATATGTCTGTACAAAAAGGTACGTATAAATGCAACAATTTTTTTCACATTTTGACATTTTTTTTGATTTTAACTAACCAATTCAATAAAAACAATAATTTTTCATTTTCTTAAAAATCCGATTCTTTCGATTCGAAGCGGGAAAAAAAGGTACCTTTTATTACACTCACTTTATAAATGCAACTTTATAATTGTGAGGGTAAGATTATGCGAATCAAACTGAATGAACATGGACGAAGTATGGTAGAAATTCTTGGTGTGTTGGTTGTTATTGGCATATTGTCTATTGGGGGTATGGTTGGATATGAATATGCCTATTCGGCATATCAAGTACATAAAATTCAGGATGTTTTGCTAAAAGCAAAAGCACAGACAGACACCAAACGTCGAAATTCCCGAGTGACAAGCATTAATCGTTTTGTTAAAAGTACATTAAGCGAATATGCTCCGGATGATAATACACCAATGGTTTCTTTTGAAGAAAATGTTCATTATGTCGATTTATACAAAGTATCGGATGTTATATGTAAAATGTTGTTTGAGCGACAAGAGTCATTGAGCCGAGTCGATATTTATCTAATAAAACCTAACAGTATCGAAAATTGTACCAATCAAGAAAATCGTTTAGTGTATTCATTTGACAAAGTTGTTGATACAGATGACACGTCAACCTCCGATTGGACTGATGAACCACTGAATTCTGATATTCCCGACTGTGAATATCCCCGTCAGATAATAGATGGGATTTGTACTTGTGCCTCTCCGACAATATGGAGTGATGTATATAACGATTGTATTTGTGATGAAGAAAATTATGCTGATATGTGTGCTGCTTGTCCGTTGCCTCGTAAATGGGTTTCCGGAGAATGTGTTTGTGCCGATTCGGATAAGGTTTGGGATGAAGAAAATAACGCTTGTGTTTGTAAAGATGAAAATGCAGAAGAAGATGCATCCGGTAAGTGTATTCTTTGTGAATCTCCGAATACATACGACCCAATTGAAGATAAATGTGTTTGTATAGAACCGGAATGTGTATGCGAAACACCTCGTCAGATTATAGATAACGAATGTAAATGTTCAGATAATCAAAAATATTTAGAAAGTGAAAATATTTGTGTTGAATGTCGTCACAATAATGATTGTATGGATGAGTACTATTGTGATGAAAATCATACCTGTCAATTGTTGAATTGTGATGAAATGGGTTTTCCGATACGGTCCTTTTATTGCAGTTATGTGGATTTTGACAGTAATGCCGGTTATACCCCGTGGATGTATGTAAATAAGTATTATCAAACGGGGAGGGGAAATTGGACACTTGTATCTGGTTGCCAAAATTCTGTTTTGATTGTTCCAAAAGATTTTAAAGGTAATGTTTCTTTGGGTTCTTGTCGAGTTGGATGGGTTATTATTGACGGACAAAAATATTCATTAAATTCAAGCAAAACAACAGAGATTGATATTAAAAAAGGGAAATATTCCATTACATTCGGAACATCTCGTAATAAAGGTCGGGAAGGATGTAATATTAATTTCCATAGAAAACTCGGATGGGATATCTGTATGGCAAAGCAAAATAATTGTCCTGCCGGATTTTATTGCCAACCTGACAGTCATAAAACAACTATTTGTCCAGTGGGGCATTATTGTCCCCAAAATTCATTTTTAGGGCCTACGCAATGTCCGGTCGGAACATATAATCCTGAGGAAGGAAAATCGGCAAAAAGCGATTGTATGACGTGTTCATTAGGTAATTATTGTGCCAAAGGTTCTATTAATCAAACTCCTTGTCCGGCAGGATATTATTGTACATCAGCTTCTAAACAGACAGCATGTCCGAAAGGAACGTACAATCCGGATACGGGTAAAACGGCAAAATCTGATTGTATTGTCTGCTCGGAAACATCTTATTGTCCGGCGGGATCTGTACAGGAAATTACGTGTCCCGCAGGATATTATTGTACAGAAACAGCTCAAACAGCTTGTCCTGCAGGAACGTATAATCCGAATGAGGGCGCAACCGATAAGAGTGCCTGCTTAAAATGCGAATCCGGTCATTATTGCCCGAAAGCTTCCGTTACCCAAACAATCTGCCCAAAAGGTCATTATTGTTCTTTGACAACAGCAACGGCTTGTGGGGCAGGTAAATATAACAATTTAGAAGGACAAACAAGTAGTAAGGCTTGTTTAGCTTGTCCGGCAGGTTCCTATTGTCCAAAAGCATCGGCTGAACCGATAATTTGTCCGAAAGGATATTATTGTTTGGCAAGTAAAGGGGCAGCAACTGTTTGTCCGAGCGGAACTTATACTGTTGGCGAAGGGGCAACGGCAAAAACAGATTGTATTGCTTGTACAACTGGTATGTATTGTGCAACGGGTGAAAGCGGAGATTGTCCGGCAGGATATTATTGTCCGACCCCCAAGACAAAAACAGCATGTCCGGTTGGTACTTACAACCCAACACCCGGAGCAACAAGCAAAGATGCTTGTATTGCATGTGATGACGGTATGTATTGTGCCAAAGGTTCTACCGAACAAACGCCTTGTCCGGCGGGGTATTATTGTACATCTCCTTCAACAAAAACGGCATGTCCGGCCGGAAAATACAATCCGAATGAACAGGCAACCAGTAAAACAGATTGTATTGCTTGTACAAGCGGATATTATTGTTTAAAAGGGGCTATTGAACAAACACTGTGTTCTATAGGGTGTTATTGTTCATTAACAAAAGAAACTATATGTTCTGCCGGAACTTACAACTTAAAAACGGGACAAAGCAGTTCTTCTGCTTGTTTGGCTTGTCCGGTCGGAATGTATTGTCCAACAACAACCAAAGAACCGATTACTTGTCCGGAAGGGTATTATTGTCCGGCAAAATCAGCGACGGCAAAAGCATGTGCAAGTGGTTATTTTAGTGATGTTGGTGCAAAAGTCTGTACAAAATGTTTAGCGGGGTCTTATTGTCCTGATGGTAAGAACTCAACAATAAAAACGTGTCCAATCGGGCATTATTGTGCTGCCGGATGTACTTCTCCGGTAAAGTGTGCAGAGGGGTATTATAACGGACAAACAGGACAATCGGCTTGTACAAAGTGTCCGGCCGGTTCATACTGCTCGGGAACGGGAAATACGCAAACAACGGTTTGTCCGGCGGGGGCATATTGTCCGGCAGGAGCAACTGCACCGACATTGTGTGCCGCCGGAAAATACAATCCGAATACAGGCGGAACGGCAAGCACGGCTTGTAAAACATGTCCGGCCGGTTCCTATTGTCCGACAGCGGGAACAGTGACTCCTATAACTTGTAAAGCCGGAACTTATTGTGTTGCCGGAGCAACGGCAGAAAAAGTATGTGCTGCCGGATATTACAATGGGCAAACAGGACAATCGGTTTGTACAAAGTGTCCGGCTGGTTCATACTGCTCGGGAACAGGCAATACACAAATGACTGTTTGTCCGGCGGGGGCATATTGTCCGGCAGGAGCAACTGCACCGACATTGTGTGCCGCCGGAAAATACAATTCGAATACAGGCGGAACGGCAAGCACGGCTTGTTTAAAGTGTCCTGCTGGTTCATACTGCTCGGGAACGGGAAATACGCAAACAACGGTTTGTCCGGCGGGGGCATATTGTCCGGCAGGAGCAACTGCACCGACATTGTGTGCCGCCGGAAAATACAATCCGAATACAGGCGGAACGGCAAGCACAGCTTGTTTAAAGTGTCCTGCTGGGTCTTATTGTGGGAAAGGAACTATAACGCCGATTGCTTGTCCGGATGGAAAAACATCAGTTGCCGGTTCGGATGCTTTAAGCGATTGTAAATAAGTATATAACAGACCACCGACTTTGAATGCGTTATAATAACGTATTTGAATGGGGATTGTCTGTTTATAAAATAAACAATAGACGATATTTTGAAAAAAAGTTAATTTTTTCTTAAAAAAAGAGTTGTGTTTTTTTTGATTATCGTGTAAGACTGTAAAATATATGAAAAAATGAAATCCATAAAAAGAAAGGTGGTTTTATGTCTAAAATTCAACGCTTAAAGAAACTAATGCATATGTTTTCATCTGATATGGCGATTGATTTGGGAACGGCTAATACATTGGTTTATGTGCATGGAAAAGGAATTGTTTTAAACGAACCTTCCGTTGTTGCCATTGCCGAAATTCGGGGTAAAAAACAGGTTATTGCCGTTGGAAATGAGGCAAAACAAATGTTGGGGCGTACCCCCGGTCAAATTCAGGCGATTCGTCCGTTAAGGGATGGCGTTATTGCCGATTTTGACGTTGCCGATGAGATGATTAAGCGGTTTGTTTTAAAAGCGTTGGGTCGTAAAACGTTTGCCCGTCCGATGATTGTGATTTGTGTGCCGTCCGGTTCAACGGCGGTAGAACGGCGTGCTATTCAGGATGCCGCCGATAATTCACGGGCACGTAGAGTCTTTTTAATTGATGAACCGATGGCTGCCGCTATCGGGGCAGGGTTACCTGTTCATGAACCATCCGGTAGTATGATTGTTGATATTGGCGGGGGAACAACGGAAGTTGCTGTTATCAGCTTAGGCGGTATTGTTTATGCCCGTTCTATTCGTGTCGGTGGAGATAAAATGGATGAAGCCATTATTTCGTATGTCAGACGTAATCATAACCTGTTAATTGGGGAAGCTTCGGCTGAACGGATTAAAAAGGCCATTGCGGCTGCTTCTGCTCCGATAGATGGAGAAGGAATGATTATCCCTGTTAAAGGACGTGATTTATTGAATGGTGTGCCAAAAGAAATTACGGTATCCGAACGGCAGATTGCCGAAGCGTTGGCTGAACCGGTTGCTCAAATTGTGGAAGCTGTTAAAGTGGCATTGGAACACATTGATCCGGAATTAGCGGCAGATATCGTTGATAAAGGGATTATGTTAACCGGAGGTGGTGCTTTATTACAACGGTTGGATGAAGTACTGCGTCAAGCAACAGGATTACCGGTTTCCGTTGCCGAAAATGCTTTACAATGTGTTGCTTTGGGTTGCGGGGAAGCTGTTGACCGCATCAACAAGTTTGAAAATGTTTTAACAAGTATGTATTAATTTTAAACACAATATTTTTGAAATACAATGGAAAACAAGTTCTTTCGGTGGCAGCGGTTTAAAGGGCAGTTAAAAAAGTTTGTGCCAATTCCGTTTTTATTGGGGGGACTTGTTTTATTTGTTTTCACAGCATTGAATACGCCTTTGATTATGCATCTGAAAGAACACACAATTTCTGCGGTTGCCCCCTTGATAGCCGGTGTTTCCGCTCCGCTCAATTATTTTAGACAAGTTGGCGAAAATATGTCTGATTATTGGCATGTGTATGAGGAAAATAAACGCTTGAAAGCAGAAAATGAAATCTTGCGAGATTGGCGAACATTGGCAATAAAGTTATCGTTTGAACATCAGGAATTGTCAAAACTGCTTAATTATCAACAGGTAGCCGAGGGACGGGAATACGTTGTACAGATATTATCCGATTATAACAGTCCGTTTTCACAATCGTTGATTTTGAATGGCGGGCGGAATATTGGTGTTCAAAAAGGCGATGTGTTGGTATCTAACAATGGATTAATCGGGTTTGTACAGTCTGTCGGTTCAAAAACAGCACGTGCTTTAAAAGTGACAGATTATTATGCCCGATTGCCGGTTTATATTGGCGTTAATCGGTATCCGGCCATTATGTCCGGTGATAATTCTGCCTTTCCGAAACTAAACTCTTTGCCCGAAGAAGCCCGTTTATCGGACGGTGATTTTGTGATGACTGCCGGTACGGTTGGTGTGTATCCGGCGGGAATTCCGATTGGAACGGTAAAAACGGATGTAAACGGTGAATTATGGGTGGATTTATTTGAAAAAGTGCATAATTTAGAATTTGTTCGGGTCATTGATTTTGGATTGGAAGGTTTATTGCCGGATACCTGCCAAGGAGCTTCCGAACAATGACGGTTAATCGGTTAAAATATTATTGTTTACAGCTTTTTCCGTTTTTTTTAATTTGCGGTTTTGTTTTTTTTAAAAGTCTTTCTTTTAATTTATTCGGTTTTTCACAATCATATTTAACGAATGTTTATGCGGTTATTTTTTATTGTGCAGTTTTTAATGCAACTGTTTTAAATATTTTTACAGTATTTTTCTTGGGGATATTGACGGATATATTATTGGATATCCCATTTGGATTATCTCCATTTTTATATAGTTTTGTCTTTTTTATCGGTTATTTTAACCGCCGATTTTTACGACAGACAAGTTTTAATAAACAATGGTTTGTGTTTAATGGCGTGATAACCTGTATTTTTCTGTTTGGATTGGGTTTTTTAAAATTTTTATATGGGGGTATTCCGCATATTCAATATTTGATTGTTGAATGGTTATTGTTGATGTGTTGTTATCCGTTGGTTGCTGCCGTAGTCGGATACGTTAATCAAAGAATGGGACGATATATATGAGTACGCCTTGGAAATATGAAAAAGAACGTATCTTGCATCAACGCCTGATTTATTTAATCGGAATATTTGTTTTTGTTATTTTTTTATTGATTTGTCGGATGTTTTATTTGCAGATTATTTGTGGAGACAGATATAAAGAAATGGCTGATAAAAATCGGATATCCGTTCGGTTGACATTGCCCGGTCGTGGGTATATTTATGATCGAAACGGTGTTAAATTGGCCGAAAATCGAAAAACATTTCAGGCGGTTTTGTTTCGGGAAGAAAGTAAAACATATCGCCAAAGTATTGAAAATTTTCAAAAATTAATTCCGTTAGAGGAAGATGAATTAAACCGTATTGATAAAGAAATCAAGCGTAAAAGACAATATATGCCCATTCGGGTTAAAAATAACCTGTCATTTGAGGAAGCTGCACTTATTCAATTAAACGCTGCCGATTTAAAAGGAATTCGTATTGAGGAAGAATTAACCCGTTTTTATCCGTTGAAAGAAAATGCGGCCCATTTAATCGGCTATGTATCATTTTTAACGGAAAAAGACGTTTCGGATGATAAAGATTCACCGTTATTGGATTTGCCGGGGTATCGTATTGGCAGAATCGGTGTTGAAAAAGGATGGGAAAAAACGTTGCAGGGTATGCCCGGTATGCGTGAAACGGAAGTTAATGCGTTTGGACGATCGATTCGTGTTTTAAAAGAAGAAAATGCACAAAAGGGTGAAAATTTAACTTTAACAATTGATTCTCGTTTACAGGAATTTGCTTTAAAAGCAATGGGAGAAGAAGCAGGTTCAGCTATTGTCATGGATGTGCATAGTGGTGCGATTTTAGCTCTTGTTTCTGCTCCGTCATTTGATCCAAATATATTTACCCGACCTATTCCTCAAAAAATTTGGAATCCGTTGATTCAAGATGAGAAAAAACCGCTTCAAAATAAGGCAATTAACGGATTGTATTCCCCCGGTTCCATTTTTAAATTAGTTGTGGCTTTGGCAGGATTGGAAAGTGGTCATATTACAGCTTCTCGCAAGGTGTTTTGTTCGGGACGAACACAAATCGGAAAACAATATTTTCACTGTTGGAAGCGGGGCGGACACGGAGCTTTAACCATTGAAGAAGCCCTTATGCATTCGTGTGATGTTTATTTTTATGAATTAGCACAGGAAATCGGTTGGAAAAAAATTATTTCCGTTGCTAAACGATTGGGATACGGTATTGAAAGTTCACTCAATCTGACAGGCGAAAAAGCGGGTATTTTGCCCTCGCAGGAATGGAAAAAAGCAAAATTTAAAGATGATTGGCGTAGAGGTGATACATTAAATTTAAGTATCGGGCAAGGCTTTTTATCTGCTACACCTCTTCAAATGGTTTTGGCAACGGCACGGATTGCAAATGGTGGTTATGCAGTTGAGCCGGGTTTGGTTTTAAGTCAAATCCGACAAAAAACATCTGAAAGTTTAGGATTTTCACCATATCATTTAAAATTAATTCGTTCCGGTATGAGTATGGTTGTTAATAAAAATGGTGGAACAGCCTATAAAGCCCGATTTGATATAAACGGTCAGAAAATGGCCGGTAAAACGGCAAGTACACAGGTGCGGCGTATTACAATGAAAGAACGGGAAAAAGGTGTGCGTTCACAAGAAGATTTACCATGGAAATATCGAGATCATGCTATGTTTACGGCATTTGCACCGCTGGATAATCCGCAGTTTGCCGTGATTGTTGCCGTTGAACACGGTGGTGGCGGTTCTAAAACGGCAGCTCCGATTGCATCACAAATTTTACAGGAAACATTACGTTTGTATCCGAACGGCTTGACGGAACGCAAATCGGATGATATGAATAATGTACAAACCGATTGATTTCGGTTGAAAGGTTAAAATGTTTTTTAAAGAAAGAAACTGTTATTTAAAAGATTATAATTTATCTTTAAAAGAAAAGATAAAGCGGTTTAATTTTCGGTATCTTTTTTTAATCTGTACCGTTGTTTTTATCGGCATCGGAACGTTGTATTCTGCCGGAAACGGTAATTGGACTCCTTGGGCAGATAAGCAATTTGCCCGTTTTTTGTTGAGTTTGAGTGTTTTGTTTTTTGTGGCTTTTATTAATTTAAGAACATGGATGAAATATGCCTATTGGATTTATGCATTGGGTGTAGCGGCATTAATTGGTGTGGAATTGTTTGGTTCGGTCAATATGGGGGCTCAACGGTGGCTTAATTTGGGAATTATGAATGTACAGCCGTCCGAGGTGATGAAAATAGCCCTTATTTTGGCTTTGGCACGTTATTTTCATTCGGCTTCGTTATCGGATATTCAATCGGTTCAATATATAATACCGCCGATGTTGCTGATGGGACTTCCTGTTGCATTGATTATGAAACAGCCGGATTTAGGGACAGCTTTAATGTTGGTTTTTGCAACCGGAGCCATTTTTTTTGTTGTTGGTGTTCAGTTGTGGAAATTTTTGGCGGTTATTTTATCGGTTGGATGTTCAATACCGATTTTATGGACGTTTTTACACGATTATCAAAAACAGCGGGTTTTGACGTTTTTAAATCCGGAAAATGATCCGTATGGAGCAGGGTATAATATTATTCAGTCTAAAATAACGCTGGGTTCAGGTGGATTATTCGGAAAAGGATTTATGGAAAGTACACAAGGACGATTAAGCTTTTTGCCCGAAAAACAAACGGATTTTATTTTTACGGTTTTATCCGAGGAATTTGGTTTTTTGGGTTCTTCGGCTTTAATTGTTTTATATTTGATTATTATTTTATACGGATTTTATATCAGTTATCAATCTAATAATTTTTTTGGGAAAGTATTGGCAATTGGATTAACGGTTAATTTTGCCCTATATGTATTTATAAATATCGGAATGGTTAGTGGCATGTTGCCGGTTGTGGGTGTACCATTGCCATTAATTTCATACGGCGGAACGGCGATGTTAACCTTGTTCGCAGGATTTGGGTTGATTGAATCGGTTTATATCAATCGGGAAATGGTTATCGGTCGACGTGGATCTATTGAGGATGAATAGGAGAATAAGTAAATGAGTGATATTGATACCTCTTTGGATGCGGCTTTTCAGGCGTATAACAATCATCAGTTTGATATGGCGGAAGATTTGGTTCGTGATGTATTGACAATTTCGCCCACAAACGGAGATGCCTTGTATTTGTTGGGATTAATTGCTTATCGAGCAAATGCCTATGAGCCGGCAGAAAAATTGCTTTATGAAGCAGTTAAATTCTATCCGCAACAAGAAAACTACACATTGGCGTTGGCAAGTGTTTTGCAAAAAACAGGGCGATTGGATGAAGCATTAAGCTATTATTCAAAGTATCCGAATAATGCAACAGGAATGGCTCAAACAGGATATATTTATTTGCAAAAAGGACAAACCGATTTTGCCGGAAGTGCTTTTAAAAAGGCATTGGAATTGGATAAAAAATGCTTGACAGCATTTATCGGAGAAGCGTTGATTGACCGTCAAAACGGAAATCATACAAATGCACTGAAAAAATTAGTACAGGCTCAATCAATCGGTGTGAATGCCGAGTTGAACTATCAGTTAAGTGTTCAGTATCGTTTAAATGGTAATTTTGCATTGGCTTTGGATTATATTAATTTAGCTTTGGCAGATGAAACGACAGCTTCGTTTTTAAATGAAAAAGGATTGGTTTTTGAAGCACTGCAAGATGATATATCTGCTCAAAAAGCATACGAGGAAGCCATTGAGTTGAATGCTTATGCACCGGACAGTTTTTATAATTTGGGTAATATTTATCTGCGACAAGAAAATTATCGTCAGGCAGAGGATTATTATAAAAAAGCATTGGCATTGGATGCTGATTTTTTAAATGCACATCATAATTTGGCGATTGCTCTTTGTAAACAAAATCGCAAACCGGAAGGGTTGGAACATTATCGGGAAGCACTTATTATTCAACCGACACATATTCCGACATTATATAATTTAGCAATGATGTTGGAAGAAATGGGTGATTACAGTGAATCAGCGGGACTTTATTTTAATGTGTTAGCATTAAAAGCAAAGCCTGATATGATAGAATTTCGTATTGCAAATACGCTGGCAGCATTGTCGGAAATCGGAAAGAAAGAATCAAAAGAAGCTATTGATTTTGCAAAAGGATGGGTAAAGCATTTTCCGGAAAGTTTAGTTGCTCAACATACGTTAAATGCCCTAACGCATACGATTAAAGATACGTCAAAAATAACAGCATATGCTAAGCAATTATATGATTTATTTGCTAAAACGTATGATTTAACAATGGAAAAATTAGAGGCACAAGGATTATTAACGGTATTGAGTTATATCAATCAATTGCCGGATAATACGTTGGGAGATGTATTGGATTTAGCCTGTGGAACAGGTATGTTTTCTGTCGGGTTAAATAAACAATTTATATCCTTGACCGGTGTAGATATTTCTGCTGAAATGTTAAAATATGCCAAACAGAAAGAAAAATATACATCTTTAATTGAACAGGATGTTTTAACTTATTTGGAAACAACGGATAAACATTATGATTTGATTTGTGCCGTAGAATTAAGCGGATATGTTGCAGATATTGAACGATTGATTAAGCAGGTTAAAAATCATTTAAAGGCGACAGGGCGATTTGTTTTAACCATAGAAAATACGGCAACGGACAAAGTTTATTTGTCGGAGCAGGGCCGATATCTGTATCGACCGGATTATATTCAAAACATCCTAAAACAAAACGGATTTCAGTCGATTGATAAGCAGGAAATTCATTTGAGAAAAGAAGGAACGGGCAATCAAACCGTTATCGGAACTGTTTTTTACGCCACTGTATAGATTTTTTTTCTGATTTTAGTGCGTTTTCCTGTTGTTGTGTAAAATATCCGTTATACAAAAAATGGTATTTAAAGAAATATGACGTTTCATCAGAACCATTTTTTGTATAAGGGCTGGATTAGTTGATTCTTTCAACAACAATTGTTACATTTGTAATGAAAATTTTAAAAGCAATGGCAAGAAGCAAAATTCCAAAGAATTTTTGAAGCATATAAATAACGCCTTGACCTAAAAATGCGGCAATTTTTTCTACAAAAAACAAGATTAAGCTGATAATGACAATGTTGGCAGCAATGGCTAACAAAATATTGATATCGTGATATTGGGCTCGAATGGTTAAAAGTGTTGTTAATACACCGGCTCCCGTTAATAACGGAAAAACAATCGGAATAAAGGTTGCATCTTTTGATGATTTGGGTCCTCCGCTTTTAAAAATTTCAATATCCAACATCATTTCCAAACCGAAGAAGAAAATAACAATAGAACCGGCAATGGCAAAGGTGGAAATATCTAAACCAAACAAGGATAAAAAGGCTTCTCCGATATAAAAGAAACTAAACATCATAATTGTTGCATATAATGTTCCTGTTTTAGGGTTGATAATCCGTCCTTTTTCCTTTGAATTTAAAATAACAGGAATACTGCCGACCGCATCAATGGCGGCAAACAGAATCAGAAATGCACTTAAAAATTGTTGAAAATTAATTTGTTGTAAAAAAGACATTTTTTTCTCCGTTTATAAAAAGGTTAATTTTTAGGTTTCATTTTGAAAAATGAACAAAAAATATGCTTCTTTTTATAAATTGTCAAGCCTCTTTTTGATGCTGTCATAAAATTTTAAAATGTCGTTTTTCAAAAAAATATGCCTTGAATTTAATCAAGGCATAAAGGCTTTGAATTTTTTTTTTAATTATTATTGTGTATTGGTGTTCTGTCCTGTTTTTTGGAACAATAATTCTTTATCGTTTTTCAAAATCAAGATTAAATATTTTTCGGCAATTTTAAAGCGTTCCACATTAGATAAATCTTTAAAATAAGCGTGTTCTGCTTCCATTTCGGCAGGTGCTCCGGCCATTTGTGTCATACCGCCGGCATTTAACGTGATTTTATTACCGTTTATTTCATATGTGCCAAAGTAATTGTTTAAGGCTTTACCGTAATACTTATTTTCGACATTGTCAAAGGCCAATGTAATCGGCATACCTTGTGGACTGGTTGATAATGTATAAACATTTCCTTTAATGGATGGTTGATGACAACCCGTTAAGGCAACTGTTGATAAAATAAGGGCAAATAAGTTTTTTTTCATAATTTCCTCCGATTTGTTTTATTTCAATATAAGTGGTTTTCAAAAAAAAATCAAATAAAATGAAAAAATAACTTTACTTTTTCCGGAAAAAAAATAAGATACATAGAAATTGGAGGAGTAAAACAATGATTGTTGGTTTAACGGGTGGTATTGCAACAGGGAAAACAACGGTGACAAATCAACTGTTGAAAGATGGGTTTGTTGTTGTTGATGCGGATGATATAACACATCAATTATATCGTGAAAATAAGGACCTGATTGAAAAAATAAAAACTTTTTTCCCCGAAGCGGTGGAAAACGGTATGATTAATCGCCAGACACTGGCACGTTATGTCATTCAAAATCCGGCACTGATGACACGGTTGGATTTTTTAACACACGGCTATATTGTTCGAGCAATACAGGATAAAATGGATGAATTATCCCAAACAAATGCGATTGTTATTTTATCGGCTCCGTTGTTGTTTGAAACGGGTATGTATCATTTATGTGAAAAAGTTATCGGATTATATGCCGATTTAACGACACAGTATGATCGGGCACTTATGCGTAGCGGTATGACGTCCGATAAATTGGAATTGCTTATTTCCAAGCAATGGGCAAATCATCAGCGGGAAGTTTTATCTGACTTGTGGGTTTCTACCGATACGCCGTTTGAAGAAACGTATCAAACCGTTTTAGCTTATTTAAGAAAATTGGAAAAATCGGTTTCAAAATCCAAGTAAAGTCTGTTCGGGCAGAAATGATGTTTTGAGTGTTTGTTTTTCAGATAAATATGCTTTGAATTTTTGGTAATTAATCTCGTCAAACAGTAAATCTTTAACAGATACCTGTTGTGTATCTGCCGGAGCAATAAATTTATAGTTTTGGGGTTTTAATTTAGAAACGGTTGCTGTTCCCTGATGTAAAATTTTACACGAATCATACGTTGCCAGATAAAAAGGACCTGTTAAATAGAGGGTTTTAATGGCATATTTCTGTGTTTTTTCATTAATCAGTGTAAAATCAAAAAAGTATGTCTTTAAATTTTTGCAGTGAATGCATAATTCCATATCGGTACTGAATAATCCGTCCAAAATATCACTTGGTGATAGATTGTATCGGATACAAAGTGTATTGAGTGAATGATATGTTTGTGTCATTTGTCCCCCTTTGAACGTGTCTTTTTAGGTGGGTTTGGTTTGTGATAATGTCAAGTTAGCCGATAAATAAATTGACGAATGTTTATATTGTGCTATAATGCCTGTATTCAGTTGAAAGGATATGCTTATGAAACCGATAAAATTAATTTTTTGTTTAAGTGTCGTATGCTGTTTGATAGGATGTCAGCGTTTAACCGTTCCGCAACAAGCGACACAGGAAAATTATAAAACCCTTTTAAACGGTTGGTTGGGGGAGAATAAAGATTCCTTGTATCAGGTTTGGGGCGAACCGGCACATGATTACTGGAAAGAAAATGCCAATTATGTGATTTACATTAAAACACAGGTGGAAGAAACGGCACAAGGAGCGACGATTAACCGAATGCCTTATATGGCAAATACGCATGCATTTTATGAAAAACCGCAAAGTCTTGTCACAAAATCATGTACAACATTATTTAAATTGGAAGACGGTATTATTTCCACTTGGAAATTTGAAGGCAATGCGTGTGTTGCATATTAAAAACTCTTATATTTATCGTTATTTATCACAATAATAATTTTGAGTGTTAATTTTATTTGTTAAGATGTTGGATAAAATCCGGCATGATAACTTGAAACATCGGACTAAATCCGGCATGATACAATGAGCGTATGAGCGAAGATATGTAAAAGGTATTATTCTTTTACTTTTAAGAATTTTAAATCAGGATTATCTTCCATCGCTTTATTTAAATGCCATGCATTTCGGGCTAAAAAGACAGCATCCATATCGTGATCCGTTGCCATAGTTGTTGCATTGATATCGGAAAATCTTTTCACTTTATCCGAATCACCGGCAACCCAACGGGCAGTATAATATGACGTTGGTTCAAAAATAACGGGAACATCAAATTCTGTTCTGATACGATCTGCCAATACTTCAAATTGTAAAACACCGACAACACCGACAATCCATTCAAATCCGTGAATGGGTTTAAAAACGCTAGCACCGCCTTCTTCCGCAATTTGATCTAATGCTTTTGCTAAATGCTTTGTTTTAAGCGGATCAACGGCACGTACTTTTTTCAGCAATTCCGGTGCAAAAGACGGAATGCCTTTAAATTGGATTAACTCGCCTTCTGTAAATGTATCACCGATACGCATGCCCCCGTGATTGGGTAATCCGATGATGTCACCGGCAAATGCTTCTTCCGCTACTTCTCGATCTTGGGCCAAAAACATAACAGGGTTGTGTAATATCATCTGTTTTTGTGAACGGGAATGGAGTAATTTCATCCCCCGTTTAAAGTGTCCGGAACATAAACGCATAAAGGCAATTCTATCCCGATGTTTGGGATCCATATTGGCTTGAATTTTAAAAATAAAGCCACTTACTTTATCTTCATCGGGTTCAATGATGCGTTGAGGTGTTGCCTGTGGTTTGGGGGCAGGGGCAAAGGCAACTAATGCATCCAATAATTCTTTAACACCGAAATTGTTGACTGCTGAACCGAAAAAGACAGGTGTTAATGTGCCTTCTAAATAAGCGTTTTTATCAAATGTCGGACACAATGCCCGTACCATTTCTACATTTTCCCGTAATTGAGATACTTGTTCGGTTGGCAAAACTTCATCTAATTTGGCATCATCTACGCCGTGAATGGTTGCAACAAATTCCGGCTTGGTAGATTTATCGGCTCCTTTTTCAAATAAATTCAGAGAATCATCCAATAAATTAAAGCATCCTTTGAAATCCCGTCCCATACCGATAGGCCAAACGGCCGGAGAAACATCTAATGCCAATGTTTGTTCAATTTCTTCCAACAAGGCAAAAGCATCTTGTCCGTCACGGTCTAATTTGTTAATGAATGTAATAATGGGAATATCTCTTAATCGACAGACCTCAAAAAGTTTTTTTGTTTGTTCTTCAATCCCTTTGGCACAGTCAATGACCATTACGGCCGAATCAACAGCCGTTAAAACACGATAAGTATCTTCGGAAAAGTCTTCGTGCCCAGGGGTGTCAAGTAAATTGAATGAGCAACCACCGTATTCAAAGCTCATAACAGATGATGCAACGGAAATTCCCCGTTCCTGTTCTACTTTCATCCAGTCGGAATGTGCACGTCGGTTTTCACCCCGTGCTTTAACTGCTCCGGCTTGGTTAATGGCACCGCCGAATAACAATAATTTTTCGGTTAATGTTGTTTTACCGGCATCCGGATGGGAAATAATGGCAAACGTTCTGCGTTTTGATACGGTTTGTTTTAATATGTCACTCATTTATTCATAATCCTTAAAAAATATTAAAATTTGCAATAGTATATATAGTTTTTTGTTTTTTTTCAAGTAAAAAAGATATTGTTGTTTGTTTTCAAAAAAACAGGATGCATATTTTTTTATATGTACAACTGATTGTTTTAGCTGAAAGATTTTTTTTGTATGTAAAAAAGATAAAAAAATATGTTGTTTAGGGGTTGCATTTTTTATTTTATTTGCTACAATCAACAAAACTTTTTAAGAGAACGAAAGCAAATGCATTATTTACTGTTTCATATTAAGCAGAAAAAAAAGCGTTATTGTGATATCAATTTTGCTTATCGTTTTTTGCCCCCTGTTTATCAATTTCAAATTTTAAGTTCTTGTTGGCCAAAACAAGGGCTTTTTGTGTTTTGTTTTAAAGGAGTATAATGTTATGACAAAATATGTTTTTATATTAGGCGGTGTTGTTTCTTCATTAGGGAAGGGAATTGCTTCTGCTGCTGTGGGCGGATTGTTAAAATCACGGGGATATTCCGTTCGTATGCGTAAAATGGATCCGTATTTAAATGTTGACCCTGGGACGATGTCTCCTTATCAACATGGTGAAGTTTTTGTGACACAGGATGGGGCTGAAACAGATTTGGATTTAGGGCATTATGAACGATTTGCTGATGTTAATTGTCATAAAACAGACAGTATTTCCGGTGGACGTATTTATTATAATGTTATTCAAAAAGAACGGCGGGGAGATTATTTGGGGGCAACCGTTCAGGCTATTCCGCACGTTACAAATGAAATTAAAGATTTTATTCGGTCCGATTTGCACGGAGAGGATTTTGTCTTGTACGAAGTCGGGGGTACGGTTGGCGATATTGAAGGAACACTTATGTTGGAAGGTATTCGCCAATTCGCTAATGAAGTCGGGCGTGAAAATGTTTTGTTTATTTTCTTAACGTTATTGCCATATATCGATACGGCGGGAGAGTTGAAAACAAAACCGACACAACATGCCGTTAAAACGCTTTTGGAAGCAGGTATTCAGGCTGATATTTTGTTGTGTCGCTCGAAGGTTCAATTAGGGGAAGAAGAACGGCGTAAATTGGGATTGTTCTGTAATGTTAATCCGGATAATGTTGTTGTGGCGTTGGATGTTGACAACATTTACAAAGTGCCGTTGTCTTATCATGAGGAAGGATTGGATGTGCAGGTTTTGAAGCATTTTAAAATGTATGAACAATCTCCGGAGCCGGACTTAACTAAATGGCATGAAATTATTAAAGTTACCGAAAATTATGAAAAAGAAGTGAAAATTGCCGTTGTCGGAAAGTACTGTGGATTATTGGAAGCCTATAAGTCTTTACAGGAAGCTTTGGTTCATGCCGGTATTTCCAATAAAGCAAAAGTACGGATTTCATGGATTGAAGCGGAAGAGTTAGAGGCATTGACCGATACGGAATTGTCAGATAAATTAAAACCGTTTGATGGTATTTTAGTGCCGGGTGGATTTGGTATTCGAGGTATTCAGGGTAAAATTCGTGCTGTTCAATATGCCCGTGAAAACAACGTGCCGTTTTTCGGTATTTGTTTGGGTATGCAAATGGCTGTTATTGAAGCATCTCGTCATTTATTGGGTATTGAAGATGCATCATCGGCAGAGTTTGGATTAAAATGCACACCGGTTATTTCCAAAATGACGGTATGGGAAAAAGATGGGATTCAACACATTCGTCCGGACAACGGTGATATGGGGGGTACAATGCGATTAGGGGCTTATCCTTGTATATTGGATGAAAATTCTTTGGCACACAAAATTTATGGTGTGCGGGAAATTGCGGAACGGCATCGTCATCGGTATGAAATGGATATTGCTTATGCCGGTAAGTTACATGAAAAAGGATTTGTTGTTTCCGGAAAATCACCGGATGGATTGTTGCCTGAAATTGTAGAGATTCCGAATCATCCGTTTTTTATTGGTGTTCAGTTCCATCCGGAATTTACGTCTCGTCCGGGAAAGCCCAATCCGATATTTAAGTCGTTTATTGCGGCGGCAATGAAATAAAACGAATTGTAAAATAACGACAGTCAGTCATGGTTGTCGTTATTTTTTTTATTTTTAGTATGAGGTGTAAAAAATACTTTACTTTTTCTTTTTGTTTTGCATAATGGAGAAAAGGGAATGAAGAAAATGATTTATTGTGATTTAGATGGTGTATTGGCTGATTTTAACGGAACATTTAAACGATTAACGGGATGTCATCCCAGAGAGTTGGAACGTCCGCAATTGTGGCAAATTGTAAAAGGTATGCCTTTATATTGGGGAATATTGGATATGATGCCTGATGCAACGGATTTAATTTCATTTTTAAATACACACTCCTATCAAATTTTAACCGGTTTGCCGGTGGATGGTTATCAAAAGGCGGAAAAGGAAAAACGGGAATGGGTGGAAAAATACATTCATCCGGATTTGCCTGTTATTTGTTGTTTAAGTAAGGATAAAGCCGTTTATTGTAATAAGGGGGATATTTTAATTGATGATTATCAACCGAACATTACCCGTTGGGAAAAAGCAGGTGGTATCGGTATTTTACATAAGGATGCACAAACAACAATCGCCCGTTTGAATGAATTGGGTTTTAAGTGAGTGTTAAATTTATCGGGATTTTTCTTGATTTTTAAAAACCTTCTTTTTATACTAATTAAAGAATTTAATAAAAGGAGAATAAGTGATGCGTAAACATAAATATATGGATGAAATCGATGAATTGGGTAATCGGGAAGGCGTTGCGGATGAAACACCGACAAAAGGACATTCTACCCGTAAATTATTGAGAATGACATCTATTGTTGCTTTAAGTGTTTTATGTATAACAGGTGGTGTTTTAATTCATCAGCTGAATCATGAAAAAAACAAGCAACACATGGAACGAACGCCGATTAATCATATGATTGCAAAAAAAATGCCGTTAATTAAAAAAGAGCCCATCCCTTCTTTTCCAGTGCCGGAAACAATGACAGATTCTCCCTTGTTGCCTGCAACTGCATCTGAACCAATCATTTCTTATAAACCCGAACCGGTACGCATTATCCCAAACGAAACGAACGTATCTGATGTGACAGAAAACAGTGTTGAAAATCAACAAATTGTTGTTTCTTCATCTGCCGATTCCGGTTATACAATGCGTCAGGCATTGATGTTTAAAGACAGATTTTTAACAGGGTCTTCCTGTTATACGGATTATCAGGCATTAATGCGAATTGCGAATAAAACACCGCAAATGAAAGAAGTTTTGAATAATTTATCGCCGTATTGTCTGCGTTTGATTCCGGCCAATGAATCGGTTAAGAATGCATTTTTAAAAAACAAAAGACAAGCTTTGGTTGCAATGTATCAGGCTAAAAGTCCGTTATGGTTATCATATTTAAAAACGGTTTTGGTTTATTTAGTTGAAATTCGTAAATTAAATCCGACAACCTCCCGTCCGAAAGATTTGTTGTATAAAGTTCAAAATGAAATTTATCAAAATAATATTACCCAAGCAGACAAATTAGCTAAACAGTTGCCGATACATATGCAAAGGGCATTACCTGATTTCTTTCGGGAAGCTGAAATTTATTTGCGGGCGGAAGAAAGTTTAAATAAATTGATTTTGTCTTTTGGAAAAGAAGGAAAGTAACTCATGTTAAAGTTAATTATATTTATAGTCTCCTTAATTTTAATCGGTTTTTTGATTGTACATGATAATTGGATGATGACGTTTTCCGGTTTTGGATATGAAATTACCATTTCAACTATTTTATTTGGGGCTCTGGTTATTTTGTTATTTTACGGTGTTCATTTGGTTAAAAAGCCGTTTATGTGGTTAAGTGGCGTTCGTTCAAAAATGAATGTGAGCTATTATGCCAAAAGGGAAGCCTATTTGGCACGGGTATTGCACGCTGTTTTGGCAAATGATACAGATAATATCCAATCTTTAATGAAACAAAAGAAGTCCCTTTTTTCAAAACAGGATAAAAAACATTTGCTTGTTGCAGGATTAATTGCTCCGCATACGGATATTTTTGAAGAAATGAGTAAAAATCCCGAAACGGAATTAGCCGGATTGAGAGGACTGTATTTGGAAGCTCAAAAGAAAGGTGATGTGAAAGAACAGGATAAAATTTTGCAAAAAGCCATTGAAAATTATCCGCATGTCCATTGGGTTATACAGGCACAATTTGATTTGCAAATTCTTCAGAACGATTGGGAGGAAGCATTAAAAACATTGGATATCTTGAAAAAACATCAGTTAATAACAAAAGAGGCTTATACAAAAGGGAAAGCGGGATTATTATTTAAAACCGGTCATTATGCCGAAGCTTATGCCTTAGATAAAACCAATCCGCAATTTGCTATATCGGCGGCACAAGTCAATCCGAAAAAAGCGGCGGATATTTTATTGGATAGCTGGCGGATAACACCTGCAAAAGAAGTATATACAGCTTATATGGACGTATTTAAAAACGAAACTGCCGTCAAGCAAATGAAAGCCGTTAAAAAACTGATTTCAAACAATCCGACTGGTAGGCAGGCTTTGTTGGCACTGGCTGATACAGCTATTCGATTAGAATTGTGGCAAGAAGCGAAGGAAACATTGCAGGTTTATATGGCAAGTTATCCGTTAACGAAGGAAGTTGCTGAATTAATGGCTACGGTAATTCGGGAAGGGTGGCATCATCCGGAAGAAGCTCGAGAATGGGAACAAAAAGCAACGGAAAGTGAAGATAATAGTGGTTGGCTATGTGGTAAATGCGGTCAAAAAACGTACGAATGGCAAGTGACTTGTCCGCATTGTCAGACATTTGATTCGATTTTGTATCGTTAACAGCTGATATCAAATATTAATGCAACCTCGTAAAGTGATACGGGGTTGTCTTTTTTTATTATTATCGTTATGCCGGATTTAGTCTGATTTTTAAGCCTGTCGTCATGCCTGATTCAGTCCGGTATCTTGGGTAGATGTAGCATAACCGATTTGAATTTTTTATGATTACAACGTAGGTAAGAGATTTCTGTTGTTTGTGTCTGTACAAAAAGGTACGATTAATTGCAACACTTTTTTTCACATTTTTGAATTTTTTTTAATTTTGAATAACATATTCAACTAAAACAATAATTTTGCATTTTATCAAAAATTTAATTTTGCTGATTCGAATAGGGAAAAAAAGGTACCTTTTTTTATAATATGTTTTATAAGAATCATTTTATAAAAGGGGAAAGATATGAAAATTAAAATTAATGAATTCGGTCGTAGCATGGTGGAAATGCTAGGTGTACTTGCCGTTATCGGGGTATTAAGTGTTGCCGGTATTATGGGATATAAGTATGGTATGATGAAATATCGGGTCAATGAAACTGTGAATGAACTCAACATTATGGCAAACACATATGGTGTTCAAATGCAACAGATGACAGAAGAACAGACAATGCCGACAAACGGAGAATTACTGAGTGAAGAAGGGGCAACGACTCGTATGGGCTATGGATATGAAGTGCTGGGTTTTGATAATCATTTTGAAATAGCCTTATTGAATATCCCGACAGAAGAATGTGAACAACTCCAAAAAACAGGGTGGGCTATGCCGTATGATATACAAGTTGCAGAAGTGACAGCAGAAAACTGTGGCGAAATTGTATATTATATCAACAATGATTTAAGCGGATTTGCTCCGGAAACAGATAGTTCAGATGAAGATGATACAGATGAGGAAGAATCTCCGCTTGATTGTGGTTTATATGGAACATTGATTGATAATACTTGTCAATGCGATGATGGATATACGGGAAATACATGTAATCGATGTGATACATCAAAAGGGTATAAGAAACAAGATTCTAATGGTAAATGTTATCAGGATTGTCAAATAACAAACAGTTGTACAAATGAAAATTATTGCAATGGAAATGCATTTCATACGGTAATTGGAGGCGATGGTCTTTTTTATTGTAAGCATTGCAAAGATGGGTATTGGGGAACACATTGTGAAAATTATGATCCTTCAGGCGATGCTTGTAATGGTCAAAGTAAAAGTTATGGTTGGATGAATTCTAATGTTGTAAATGGATGTGCTTGTGATAATAATCATTGGGGAGATCATTGTGAATATTTAAAATCAGAAAAGCCTGAATGTCATGGTCACGGAACAGTATATGGTTATGGACATTGTACTTGTGATGAAGGTTATTCCGGAGAATATTGTGAAAAGGAAGAACCAGCTGTTGAATGTGGTATTACACTGGATTCTTATGGTTCTAAAAGTGGGTATATGATATATGAAAATGGTACAGCCTATTGTCAATGTGTCAATGGTTATACCGGTTCAGATTGTAAAACTCCGCCAACCCAAGAATGCAAAAATGGTTATTGGGCTTATTATGAGGAAAATCCGACATGCGTTTGTTATAGTGGATGGTCCGGACCTGATTGTAATACTCGGAATTAATACCTAAATGCTAGCCTGTTGTTGAAAAATAACAGGCTGAGTTCTTTTAACAATATCAAAACAGGTTAATGGGCTTCTTTCCAGTTGTCACCAGATTGAACTTCGGCAATCAGCGGAATGGAAAGACGAGTGGCATTTTCCATTGTTTGTTTTATCAATTCCATTGCTTGTGGAACATCGTTTTCTTTAACTTCAAACACCAATTCATCATGTACTTGCAATAATAATCGGGCATCTAAATTTGATTTTTTAAGTGCTTTATCAACATCAATCATTGCCCGTTTTATAATATCGGCAGCTCCGCCTTGAATAGGGGCATTAATGCCGGCCCGAACCGCAAAACTTTTTGTTTTTGGTACATTATATCCTTGAATAAAACATTTACGTCCCATATGTGTTTTCACATAACCGTTTGTTAAAACCTGTTCGGTCATATTATCCATATATGTTTTTATTTCCGGATAATGCTCAAAATAAGTATTAATATATTCTTTTGCTTCTTTTTGTCCAATTCCTAATTGGCGAGCCAATCCAAATCCCGATATGCCGTAAATTAAACCAAAATTAATGGCTTTTGCCCGTCGACGTAAATCCGCATCAACTAAATGAAGGGGTTGTCCGAAAATTTGTGAGGCAGTTCGGGCGTGAATATCTTCATTTTTTAAAAATGATTCTTTGAGTTGAGCGACATTTGCAACATCAGCCATTAAACGCAATTCAATTTGTGAATAATCGGCACAAACAAGTTTATACCCTCGTTTCGCAATAAAAGATTTTCGAATTTCTTTTCCGGCACTTGTCCGAATGGGAATGTTTTGTAGATTAGGATCAACGGATGATAATCGTCCCGTATTGGTAATTGTTTGCAAAAAGGTTGTATGAACCCGATTATTTTCATCTGCTTGGGCTGTTAAAGCATCAATATAGGTTGATTTTAGTTTGCCGTATAATCTGTATTCTAATATTTTTTGTGCAATCAGATGACCATCTTCTGCCAAAGCCGTCAATGTTTTAACATCGGTTGCATATGTGCCCGAGGCTGTTTTTTTGCCGGCACTTAATTCCAATTTATCAAAAAGAATATGGCTGACTTGTGCCGGAGAATTAATATTGAAAACTTCACCGGCAAGTTCATAAATTTGATTCATTAAGTGATCTAGTTCTTGAGTGAACAGTTCACGCAAATGGGATAAGTGGTTTTTGTCAATTAAAATGCCAGTTTTTTCCATTTCAAACAAAATCGGAATAAGTGGTAAATCCAAGGTGTGATAAATAATTTCGGCTGTTGAGTTTTGCATTTGCACGGCAAGAAGATTGTGTATTTGGATAGTGGCAGATACTTCTTGCATGCAAACAGGAGCTTTTGTTTCCAGTTCAATTGTTTCGAAACGGACTTTATTTTTGCCGGATCCAAGTAAGGCAGATATGTTTATAGAACAATCATTTAAATAGTGTAAACGCATATCGGATAAAGTGTGTGTGACATTTGAGCCGTTTAAAACATAACTTTCAAGCATAATATCGTGAAAGTTATTTAAACAAATATTTTTCATGCCTTGTTTGCTGAGTTGATGACATAAAGACTTTAAATCACAACCGATTGTTAATACGGATTTATCAGATAACCAATTTTGTACATAATTGAGGGCGACTGAACGGGAAATACCGTTTGATTCAGTGTTTTGGAACGAAAATAAATCCAGCGGTTTTTCTGCTTCGGCATGAGTTAAGGGTACATAAAATGCGTTTTTTTCATCTACTGCAATGGCTAAACCATCCGAAGGCGAATTTGGTTTGTCATTATCACACGGATAAAGTAAAATAGCACATTTTTTTGTTTTCTGAATCCGTTGAATGAGAGTATTAAATTCCGATTGCGTTTTGATAATGGTATATTCTTTATCTTTATTTACCATGCTTTTGAGTGTGTTCGAAGCAGAATCTTTTGAAGATTCAGAATAAAACGCAGGGCTTTTTTCCGAAATGATACCGGAAAAGACTGTATCGGATTCAGATGACAGACAGTTTTCGGGTGTTTGAAATAGCACTTTTTCTGTTTCATCCGGTTGTTTTGTACAAGCTATTTCACAAACGGATTTCTCCTCACTTGTTGAATCTGAACCGTATTTTGCACACCAGTGTTGCATTTTGGGAAGAAGACTTTTAAACTCGTTTTGAATAAGAAAATCCATAACGATTTGTGTTTGAACAGGTTTTGCTTTGAATTGTTCTAAATCCGGTTGAACGGGTGCATATTCATTTAATAAAACTAATTGTTTGGAAATAAAAACCTTTTCTTTATCCCTTTCCAATCCCTCTTTACGTTTGGGGCTTTTGATTTCATCCAAGTGTTGATATAAATTTTCAACGGAATTAAATTGATTGATTAATTCTGCCGCTGTTTTGGGTCCGATACCGCTTGCACCGGGGACATTATCTGTTGAATCGCCCATTAAAGCCTGAACATCAACAACTTTATCCGGTGTGACACCAAATTTTTTTAACACATCTTCATTTGTCAGTTCTTTCTTTTTCATTGGGTCGTATAAGGAAACATTATCCCGCATTAATTGCATTAAATCTTTATCGGCCGAAATAACACGGGCTTTAAATCCGTTTTCTACGGCTAAGCGGGCATAAGTAGCAATCAGATCGTCTGCCTCATATCCTTCCATTTCCAAATAAGGAACGTTTAATGCCGTACAAACGGCTCGTATCAGAGGAAATTGCGGAATTAATTCCGGTGGTGTTTCTTTTCGGGTTGCTTTGTATTCCGGAAAAATATCGTTCCGAAAATTTTTGCGTTTGGCATCAAATACAACAACAATATGCGAACAACGATTGGTATCAATCAGTTGTGTTAACATATTAAAAAAACCGTACACCGCATTAACAGGAGTTCCGTCACTGTGGCGGGTCATTGGGGGCAGGGCATAAAAAGCACGAAAAATATATCCTGAACCGTCAACCAAACAAATTGTTTGTTGCGTGTTCATTTGTTATTTTCCTTTTTTTTCGGTTGAACCGACTTTTTTTGATGTTTCTTTTGTCGTTGATTTTATCGGTTTTGTTGAAACGGGTTTTGCCGTTGCTTTTTCAGCCGATTTTTTCGGCGCTTTTGGATTTGGTTTTGCCGGTGTTTTGACCGGTGTTTTCGGTTTAGGTTTGATTGGAGCCTTCGATACAGATTTTGCAACTGTTTTTGCTTCTGTGTTTTCCGTTGTCTTTACCTGTTTTTTTTGCTTTTCAGTCGATTTATCCGTTTTAGCCGGATTTTTTGAAACGGCAACCGGTATTTGTTCGGTATTTAAAGCCTGTTCTTTGCTGTTTTCATTGTTTTTCATAGAGGTTGTTTCTTGAGCATCTTCCGGCAATACATTTACCAGTTTTGATGGATCAATCGTGTTTTTTGCGTTTTGCATGGTTAATTCTTTAAGAGAAGTATATGCTTTTTTGCAATGCTCGGCACAATAGGGTTTTCCGGTTTTAACTTCTTTACCGCAAAAATGAAAATCCGAATGATCCGGTTCGCCAATCGGCCAACGACAAGAATTGATTTTTAAATCAACCAAACGAACCCATTCCATACGCATTTTGGCCTGCTTGGACATACGGGCTTCTTTTCTCAGTCGTCTCATTGGGGATTCGCGATTATTTAATCCCAACCGGTGTGCTTTGCCGACAACGGCATTTTTGGAAATACCCAATTCTTTGCCGATTTCAATCGTGCTTTTACCTCTGTCCCATAATTTTTTTAATGTTCTGATGGCTTCCGGTGTCCAAAACATAGCAGACATTCTTGATAACTCCTTTATTGAATGAAACATAATTATTAAAAAAATATACCTTTTTGTGTCGATAGTCAAGTAAAATCAGTAATCTGATAATTAAAAATGCCAGTTTTTCCATTTAAATTATTACACAAAAAAGATATTTTATCTTGGGCAATCAGAAATTTGCCATTTGTAATTATTTGTTTTATTTTCGAATAATTATTTGTTGTCTTTTTATGTATAAAGAAAGGATTAATCTAATGAAATCGGCAATCCGATAACAATGTACAAGTCATTTGTCCACATAGATTGCCATTCTTTACCGTTTTTAAGCATATAAATAGCATCGCCCGGTGCAGCATTATACATTTCATTATACATTTGAATGGAAAGTAATTTTTCCCCTTTTTTAATTGGATAATCTCGTCGCATTTGATATAAAACCATTGCTTGCGTTAATTCCATTTGTGAAACACGATAGGCCTTTAAAGCGGTATCCGTTTTTGTGATAAATTCTTCTTCGTTTTGCCAGCCGTGGTCTTTTAAAAATTGTGTAAAACCAATACGTCCCTTTGTTTGCTTTAAATTTTTTACCCATTCACGAATAGGGTGAACCATCATTATTTTTAAATTATCTTCGGTAATAAAATCCCGCAGTTGACTAGGTAATTCTTTATCTGTTTTAAAGACATAAATTGGCAAATCGGCAAGTGTTGCTGAAATTCGGGCTAAATCACCGTCTTTAAAAATGGTTTTGTTATAATTTTTGCGTGTTTCTTCGGATAGTTGATAAGAATCTCGCAGTGATTTAACTTTGTAATTGAGATTGGGTTTAGAGTCTTCTATTTCCAATAACGGTAAATCATTTAAATTTGGCATTGTAATGATTTTTTCAAGCGTTTGTCTTTCTGTTGTCCGTTTCCATTTGTCCGGATCCAAGTGCGGATAGAAGTATGCCGGTAAAGCATCTAAATGTTTTTCGGCAAATTCTTTTAATTGAGGCGGTAAAACAGTTGGTTTCTTGCCTTTCCAGATAATAATTTCCGGATGGGAGGTAATTTTATGTGGTAATATAATTAATTCATGAACAGCCGGAAAATAATATTGCCTTTTTTCTTCCGGAATAGTTAACAGTTTATCCAGTACATAATCAGCTGATGTAAAATAATCTTTGTTTGCATCAAACACTTCCTGTACTTCCCGTAAGGATAATTCATTATGCGGATCAAAATGAATTGGATTGAATGACTGTGCTTGTGCGGAAACAAATGAAAAACCGATAACTGATACGGTCATTGTTAAAAAAGCAATCCGATGGCGAAAATGTAAAACCGGCATCTTTTTAAATAACAGACGTATCTTGCTTTGAAATGGCGTTGTTATCGGTTTGTTCATGTTGACTCCCTTTGTTGTTTTTCTTTATTAATAAATTATTTTGAAAACATTTGTCAATCAGTAAAATTACTTTAACCTGATAAATGTAAGTGTTAAATTTTTATCTTTGTTTGTATTTTTTTATTAATAAATTACTTTAACCTGATAGGTTAAAACAGTTTCTCCTTCGGCGGGAACGGCAATTTTCCATTGATAATTGCCGGCATTTTCCTGTGTATAGTTGTGACTTGTTTTTAAAATAGAACTTTGTGCCGGATAGGTTTCTTTTAAGACGACTTCTTTTGCATTTTTGGCACCATTTTTAAATGTTATTTCATATGTTGCCGTATAATCCCTTTTGCCGATACGTTGATATTCCGTTTGTTTGGCGTTGGCATAGACATCAAAAGCATCTCCCATTTGCATTTTTACCGTTGCCGTGTTAGGCGTATGCGTTATTCTATTTTCTCCGACAAACAAAGGCTTGCCGTCTGCTGTGTTTTTATAAAACCGAATAACACCGGCGGGTAGAGCAATGCCCAGTTGATTATCTTTTGTATTGTTGAATTGATAATGAATGGTTGCTTTTGCATTTTCAATCGGTGTTTCAGAAGGACGCAGATAATTGAAAACGTATGTTTTTTGAATGCCGATATCATTGCCCGTTAATAAAGAAACTTGTTTTGTTTGGCGGGCATTGACCGTTGTTTTTGTGGGTAGTGTATATACGTAAAAATCGGCAACATCTTCTACCGTTGGCATCGCTCCGGCACTTTCTATTGTGTCCATAGCCATGGCATTCATTGCTTTATACCGTCGAACAGTTTGAATGCGTGGAGCTGTTTTAACATCACCTGCAACTAACTGTAAATCGGCATTTTTAAATGTTGAATTTGTTTGGTTGCTTAATGTAATATATCCGTTTAAATTCATTTTATCTTCATTCTCATTGAGTAATGCAACGTAGTTAGCTTGCCAAGAAAGTCCGTTTGTTAAATAATTTAAGTGTAATTTTTGTTCTTCAGTTTTACCGGCATTTATTCGTAAATTAAGAGACGGACGGGAAATTAACCCATGTGGCATATCATTTAACAAAACGGTACCAACTGGATTAATAACGATTTGATTGTTAATTTCTAAAATGGCACCACTGTTGCCGGCATTTGTTGATGCGTTTTCATTCAATGCGGATAAAACAGCGGTGGGATTATCGGCATTAATTGTATTTGTTCCTGTAAAGGCAAGCAATTTGGCCGGTGTTTGAATTTTTTCACCGGAATCGGTTGTTGTTTGTAAGATGACATTTTGTCCGATTGATTTTTCCAATAATGAAGACCGTGTAATTAAATCATAGTTAAAGTTTTGCTCTAATGTTGTAATGTTCGTTCCTTTTAACAAAGCACTTTCCGGAATAAGTTGGGCAGATATTTCTTCAAAGGAAATATCATTTATTCCTTGTGTCAAAGAAACGGTGCGTACATCATCAACCAGGGCAGTGTTTTGATTGTAAATGGCAATGTTTAAATTCGTTTGTTGAGATAACGGAATAATGGTTTGTGCTATTGCCGGAATACTTAATGCTGATAAAAGTAAAGCCTGAGTCACAGATAAAATCGTTTGTTTTTTCATTTGTTGTCTCCCTTTTTTTGTTTTATTCTTTCGTTTAATCCTGTTTATTTAAAGATGGACAGTGTTGACCTGCGTTTTTCCTCCATTGTTCGGAAAAGTTTAAAACACGAGCGTACGAATAATTTTTTAAATATAAATTATAAACGGATTGTTCCGATAAACCATAAAAAATTGTATCATTGAGTAATTTTTGACGGAAACGAACTGTTTCCCTTAAAATTTCTCGTCGTCCGATGTATCGGAAAAATAAGATTGTTAGAATAATCGTTGTTGAGATAATCAAGATGTATTGAGTAATGGTTAAATCAATGTCATGTTGTTGAATAAAACAAAAACAGCCGATTAACAGTAAAATATCCGTTATCCAGTATTCGCCGGATAATCGTAAATATCGCATAAGCGAAAAAATATATTTAAATCCGAAACGGTTATAAAAACGGGTTTTGTATAATTTGCATTCTAATGGCTTTTTTTGTTTAAATTGACTGGAAAATCCATCCAAATCTGTCAAAAGAGCAGTGTTTGGCACAACACGATATAAACGGTCCAATGTTAATGGATGATATTTATATATAAAACGTTGTGTGTTTTTTGTGTGTTTTCGGATGAGTAAAATATATCCTGCGGATAACAGTAAAAAGATAAGAACAGAACTGATTGAAAACAAAATACCAAACAAGGGGAGATGATTTTTCAATATATCTTCAAATTGTGTTTGATGAAATGCAGCCGGATGAAAAGACGCATAAATTGACGCGGATGCATAGGCGGGTAATAAATTATTTAAAATAAAGAGTGAATTGCCTTGTTTATCCGTTGTTATTTGGGTTGAATCCTGAATGGAGAGTTTATTTTGTCCGAATAAAATGTCTTTTTCAAACAGAACTGTTTGTTTGGGAAATGTTAAATAGGCAACAAAGCGATTAATCGGTAAATTCCAGCGACCGCCGGTCATGTCATGCATAATGTAACCTTTTCCGTCTTTTACTAAGACACTTCCTTTTGTTAAATAACGTAAGTAAATAGTGTGAAATCCAGCAGGCAGGTAATCTTTATTCGTCAGAATAATTTCTTTACTGTTTTGGCGGGAAATAATCGGTTGAATTGTTTTGCCGTCAACCTTGACTTCCAATAATTCAAACGGATGAGCTATTTTTGAAGTGTTTATCGGTTTGTTTAACAATATAGAACGGACAAATGGTACATTTTTTGTTTCAATAAAATAAATATGTTCTTCAATTAATAGTGTTTCTCTATCTAAAACACGAATAATGCTCACAAAATCGGTTGTGTGTGGAATAAATTGACTTGTTTGTGTATTGCCAAAGGGTGTTTTATATGTAATTTCTTTAAATAACGGCGTGTTTGCAATTCTGAAATTCGGTTTTTGAGGGGATAAATTGGCAATTTGACCGCCATTTGGTAATAATTCCGTTTTAGTAATTTGTGTTGTGCCAAATAGACGTTTTTTTTCTTCATCCATCCAGCCAGAGGCTTTTTCTTCCTCGGGGGCTCCAATTGTTTTGCCGATATAGACAAATGGGGAACCGAAATGGGCTTGTTGTTTTTTACCTCTGTTTTTTATATCCAATAAAGAAGCACTTGGCATTTGTTTTGCTTGTTGCAAAGCCTGACTGACTCCTTTTATTGGATACATTTTATTTTGTTGAGCAATGGACATCCCGCTATAAAAAAACAAGCAAATAAACAAAGTTAAAGACAGAAAGCGGATAAAATTTAAAATAAACATATTTATTCTCCTTTTTTCGTCTTTATTGGTGCGTTTTTTTTAACTTTTTTTGTTTCTTTTGGTACTGTTTTTTTGATACGCTTTTCGATGTTGTTTGATGTGTTGTTTTTTTCCATTGATGTACAAACATCATATATCGGGCATTTGTGACAATATGGTTTGCGAGCTGTACAGGTATAACGACCATGTAAAACCAAGGCCAATCCAACATCTGCCTTATAAGAATCAGGAACTAGCTTGTTTAATTTGTGTTCAATTTCCTGTGGGGTTTTTCCGGTACAGATATTCAGCCGATGACATAACCGAAAAACATGTGTATCAACCCCGATAGAGGGGGCATGTAATAAAATGTTTAAAAATACGTTTGCCGTTTTACGACCAACTCCAGGTAAAGTAATTAATGTATCAAAATCTGTCGGTACTTGCCCGTTATATTGATTAAGCAAAACATTGGCTAATTGAACAATTGATTTTGTCTTATTGTTAAAGTAATTGATTGATTTTGTATATTGTTTAAGGTTTTCTTCGCCTAATTCGAGTATTTTTTGAGGCGTGTCAGCCACGGGAAACAGTTTTTCTGTCACTTTGTTTACGCCTTTGTCTGTGCTTTGTGCCGATAAAATAATGGCGACCAATAAGGAGTACGGATTTGTCCAATTCAGTTCACAACGGGGATTGGGATATGCTTTATCCAATGCTTTAAAAAATGTTTCCCTTTGTGTTTTATTCATTAAAGGCATATGAGCTCCTGTTTTTTTATTTGTCACGTACGGCAATATATTCGGTTAATGATTTTAGCAATGCGGCCCGTTCTCCGAATATTTCCAGTTTTTCCAAAGCCTGTTTACATATTTCTTGAACACGTTCAACCGTTTTTTCTGTTCCGTATAAACTGACAAAAGTTGATTTGTTTGCTTTTGCATCTTTGCGAACGGATTTGCCGATTGTTTGTTCATCTCCCCATGCATCTAATAAATCATCTGTCATTTGGAATAAAATACCCAATAAATGGGCGTATTCCACTAATGCAATTTTTTCTTCCATCGGACAATTACTGATAAAACACGGAGCAATACAGGAAAAATGAAGCAATTTTCCAGTTTTTAAAGCCTGCATTTGATAAATTTCTTCTTCGGAAAGTTGTTTCGTTTCACCATACATATCAATCATTTGTCCGCCAATCATTCCGGAAGCCCCGGCACATTTTGCCAATTCGCAGATAATTCGACATTTTTGTTGTGCTAACATCGGACAGTTCGGTTCGGATAAAATTTCGAAAGCTTTTGTCAATAATCCGTCACCGGCTAAAATTGCCGTTGCTTCGTCAAAAGCGATATGGCAAGTTGGCTTCCCTCGTCGTAGGGTATCATTATCCATTGCCGGTAAATCATCATGAATTAATGAATAGGTGTGAACCATTTCAACGGCACAGGCAATTCGGCTTAATGCTTCCGGCAAGCAATCCAGCATTTGTCCGACTGTCCATACCAAAAACGGACGAAGGGCTTTCCCGTCCGATAATGCACTATAACGCATAGCTTCCCAAACACGATTAGTCAAATCATTTTGTTCAGGTAGAAAATGGTTTAAATCTTCATTCGTTTGAGTTCGCACAATTTCAAATTTGTTTGTTAATTGGTCCACCCGAGATAAAACGGATAACAATTCGGGGGATAAATGAGCAAATGCCGTTGTGCGTGATTTTTTGAGAGATTTTGTTCCGTCTGATGTATCAGCTTGCATAAAATCTTCTGCCTCATGAGCTTGTGATAAAGCTTTTAAAAAATCAAAAGAAATAATGTTTGCAGGTGTTCCGGTCGAAATGGATAAGCGTGATTTTGGTTCAAAACGAGAAGCTATTTCATCAAAAGAAATAATGTTTGCCGATTTTTTCGGTTTTTTATTTTGTGTTTGAGAAGAATATGAGTTTTTCTTTGTCATTGTCCGCAATAAATTGTTTGTTTTTTAACCATTAATTTGATTTTCAAAATTTTCCGTACCGATAGGTGTATCATTTTTTAGAATGAGTAAATCGATTTTTGATTTTGCCGATTGTAATTTTTCGGCACAGTGATTTTTCAACTGAACACCTCGTTCGTATGTTTGAACGGCATCTTCCAGTTTGATATTGCCACTTTCAAGTCTGCGGACAACACTTTCCAATTCCGTCATTGCTTCTTCAAATGATAATTCAGCAATCGGTTTTAAATTTTCCGTATTCATTATATTAATCTCCCGTCATATTTATGATTAATGACATTTGCAACAGCAACAGGGTTTATCGGTTGTTGTTTCTTTTTTGTCATTCGAACAACATTTTGCAGGGATATCTTCCTTACAATGGGAACAGTGAGAATCATTTTCACAGGTACAATTATCGGAACAACGGTGTCCGTCATGACAATGACAATTATTGCCACAGGTACAGTCGCTAGAACAATGACATACATCTTTATTTGATTCTTTATCGGAACAATGACATTTTTTAGTTGTACTGTCTGTACGGCAACAATTTGTTTGTTTATGATAGGATTTTTCTTTTACTTCTAATTCTCGCAAGGCAATTTCATTCATGGTATTCCAAACGGCTTCCCGTGTGTCAAATAATTCCCGCATAGCTTCAACATTTCGCTCCGTTAGTTCGGCAGCATCCAATAAGGACATAATTTCTTCTTGTAAATCAAAAGCTTTTTCGGAAACGATCCGCATTTCTTCCAATAAAATCTTTTTATTATGGGCTGTTTCGTTTAATTTGTTTAATTGATATAATTTTTCTTCGATAATTTGTTGCATGGTTTTCTCCTTTTTTTGTATTTTACTCAATCGATAATATAATTACAAGTTTTTTATTGCGAAAGCATCAAAAAAATTGACTTTTGTCATGCAACATTTTAATATACCGATAAAAATAATTTGAACAATTTTTAAAATATTTCGTTTTAACTGTTTGAAGGAGCTTAAAAATGATGATAAAAACAATTTTAAAAACCGGTTGTGCTGTTGCCTTGTTAATATCGGCAATTCCTGCTGTTGCCTTAGATCCATTTTCGGTTTATCGGGCAAATGCTCCTAAGGATTGTATCGATAAAGATATCGGAACGGGTCAGTTAGGTTTATCCGAGTTGCTGGAAATCGGCTTGTGTAATAATCCGGCACTTAATCGGGATTATATGGGGGTTAAATCTTCAGAGGCTTCTTTGGGAAAATCTAAATCGGAATATTTACCGAATATTGATGTAAGCGGTTCTTTTTCCGATACCGTTTCAAAAAAAGAATCCCTAGATTCACATCAGAGTAATCCATATAGTGCAAATGTTGCTTTATCATGGTTGTTATATGATTTTGGCGGAAGAAGTGCTCGTATCGAACGGGAAAAAGAATATTTAAATCAAACGCTTTTTTCATACAAATCAACAGTTCATAATACGATTTTAGCCATTCAAAATGCTTATTTGGATTTATTGGGAAGCGAAGAAGTTTTAAAGAGTGCCAAAACCAGTGAAGCCAGTTATAAAAAATCATATGAAGAATCAGCACGCAGATATGAGTTGGGATTGGTTTCTTTAAGTGATAAATTGCAGGCAAAAACAAGTTATGAACAATCAAAACTGGATGTTGTTACGGCACAAAACACCGTTAAGCAAAATCAGGGTAATTTAGCTGTTTTGCTGAATATTTCGCCGGATGCAACTTTTAATTTGAAGCATCCGCCCAAGGATAAAACGAAGAATTTTGCAAAATTGGAATCCGGTGATTTGTCAGTTCAGAAATTAATGGATATGGCTTTGGACTTACGACCCGAAATTAAAAGTGCACAAAGTGCTGTTCGGGCATCAAAAGAAGGTATCGGTGTTGCCAAATCAAAATTGTATCCGTCTTTTTCGGCAACAGGACGTTTGTCGGTTGGAGATGACTGGAAATACGATAATCCGTATGAAACCGGATCATCGGTGGGTTTAAATGTATCTGTTCCCTTGTTTACAGGGTTTTCAAATACCTATAATATAGCACAGGCAAAGTATCAATATAAACAGGCTGAATATTCTTTGGCGGATACAAAGGAAAGTGTTAAAAATGAAGTATGGAGTGCTTATCAAAATTATAAAACAGCAGTTACTGCCCATGAAATCAGTGAAAAAGTCTTGGAAAGTGCCGTTGAAGCTGAACGGGTAGCATTTGCCATGTATCAAGTTGGCAAAGGGGATATTTTAACATTATTAACAGCCGGTTCAAATTTGGCATCAGCCCGAAAAGAGGTTATTGTCGCTTACTATGCCGTTTTAAAGAGTAAAGCCAATTTATATCGGGCAGTTGGGCAGTTTTAACGAATAAAACGGATAATTTTAGTTAAGAGAAAAAAGGAAAGAAGATGATAGCAAAATTAAAAACGATTTTAAAAAACATTTGGCAGTATAAATGGATACGGCGGGGATTGATTTTGTTGATTGTTTGTGTTTTGGTTTTTCCTTTTTTGGGTAGAAAGGGAGGTGTTGACGAGAAAAATTTTGAGCAAACCGTTTTGGAAAAAGGAACTATTGTTGAACGTGTGACGGCAACCGGTAAAATTCAACCGATTAATACGGTAAGTGTCGGTACACAGATTTCCGGTATTGTGGAACAGGTGTTGGTTGATTATAATGACGAAGTATCCCATGGGCAACTGCTTGCCCGACTGGATACGGCGTTGTTAACGGAAAATAAAAATGATGCCGAAGCTCGTTTGACACTTGCTAATGCTAAAAAGAAAGTAGCCCAACTCAATTACGATCGATATAAAAAATTATATCAAGATAAATTAATTGCGAAAGCAACGTTTGAAGAAGCCGAAGTTGAATTAGCCTCAGCCGATGCGGAGGTCTTATCGGCAACGGCGGAGGTAAATAAAGCCAATCGTAATTACGGATATGCACAAATTACATCCCCTGTTTCGGGAACAGTTATTTCCAAAGAAGTGGAGCAGGGACAAACCGTTGCTGCCAGTTATCAGACACCGACGCTGTTTTTAATTGCCGAAGATTTATCAAAAATGCAAATTGAAGCCAATGTTGCCGAGGCAGATATCGGTTCCATAAAGGCTAATATGTCGGCAACATTTACGGTTGATGCGTATCCGAATGATACATTTAAGGGGGAAGTTAAACAGATTCGTTTATCGCCGACAGAAGATTCAAATGTTGTTATGTATACAGTTGTGATTGATGTGGATAATTCTTCTCGTAAATTATTACCGGGGATGACTGCCTTTGTAAACATTGATGTGCGAACGGCAAAAGATGTTGTTCGTTTGCCGACAGGTGCTTTACAATTTAAACCGAATGCCCAACTAAAACAATTGGTTGAAAAACGAAAAATAGAATTAAAGCCTAATGAAGGTATGGTTTATCAGTTTAAAAACGGTAAATTGATACCGATTGTGTTTGAGCGGGGTATTTCTAATGCTTCTTATATGGAAGTGGTATCCGGTTTAAATGCCGGGGATGCCGTTGTGACGGAATATATTCGTCCGATGGGCAGACGTTAACATATAAAATTTTGAACGGATATCAGATTTCGGAGTACGCAAATGTCACAAAAGAATAAATCAAATGGATTATCTGCTGATACGGTTCAAAAGCCGGTTATTGAAGTTATCGATATCTGTAAAACATATTTTATGTCTGGCGGATTGTCACAAAATGTGTTGAAAAACATCAATTTTAAAATTTTCACAGGGGAATTTGTTTCCATTATGGGACCATCCGGTTCAGGTAAATCTACGTTGATGAATATTTTAGGGTGTTTGGATCGTCCAACATCGGGAGATTATTTGTTATCCGGTGATAGCGTAGCAAAAAAAGATGATACGGCGTTGGCTTATGTTCGGGGACAAAATATCGGATTTGTGTTTCAAAATTTTAATTTGTTAATGAAACGAACAATTGCGGACAATGTTTCTTTGCCATTAATTTATCAAAATGTATCAGAGGCAGAGAGACGGGAAAGAGCCTTGCAAATGTTAGAAAAAGTTGGTTTAACAGGGTATGCTGACAGACTGCCTTCTCAAATTTCAGGAGGGATGCAACAACGGGTTGCTATTGCTCGGGCATTGATTAATAATCCGTCTATTATTTTTGCTGATGAACCGACCGGCAATTTAGATTCACATACGTCTGATGAAATAATGAATTTGTTTACTCTGCTAAATAAACAGGGAATAACTGTTGTGTTGGTGACTCATGAGGAAGATGTGGCCGATTATGCCGACCGAATGATAAAAATTACAGATGGGCGAGTTTCTTATGACGGATTGCGTAAGTCATATCATGCAGGAGCCGAATTAGCTTATCAAGAGCAAGTGAAACAGAAAACATTCGTTGAACGGGAGGCAAAATGATATATCAAATTTTAAAAGAAGCATGGATATCTATCGGTGCCTATAAGTTGCGGACGTTTTTAACCATGTTGGGTATTTTAATCGGTGTTGCTGCCGTTGTGATGATGGTTTCCGCTGGTCAAGCCGTTCAAAATGAAATTACACGCACGTTTGATTCTATGGGGACAAATTTAATTTTAATCGGTCCGGGGCAAACGGTAAAAGGTGGTGTACGAGGTGGAAGGGGTAAACCGACAGTCACGTTTGATGATATGGATTCTTTGGCTTCATTAAAAGATGTTGAAACAATCAGTTATGTTGTTAATGCCGCTGTTCAGGCTGTTTATGGTTCAAACAACTATGGGGTTAGTGTTTACGGAACAACACCGGATTATTTAAATGTCGGTAATTGGGAAATTGAACAAGGGGCTATGTTTACCGAACGGGATATGAAATCGGGAAAGGCATATATCGTTATTGGACAAACGCTTGTAAATGAGTTATTTGGGTTGCAAAATCCGATTGGAAAAGTCATTCGTCTAAAAGGACAACCATTTACGGTTATCGGTGTTTTAAAAGAAAAAGGAGACGGGATGATGGGTGATGATCAAGATAATATTGTTTTAATGCCGGTCACAACATTACGTCAACGGATTCATTCCGGTTTTCGTCCGGAATATGCAAATATCGGATTTGTAAAAGCTGTCAGTGAAGATAAAATGGAAGCTGTTGCAAATCGTATAGAATATCAATTACGGGCAAGACATCGTTTAAAAGATGGTGTTGAAAATGATTTTTCTGTTCGTTTAATGACAGAAATGGTAGAAAAAGTACGCAATGTCGGATTTATATTATCTTTATTGCTTGCAGCGATTGCATCCATTTCATTAGTCGTTGGCAGTATTGGTATTATGAATATGATGCTTGTTTCCGTGACGGAACGGACTCGTGAAATCGGCACACGCAAGGCGTTAGGGGCCCCTAATCGATGGATAATGTTTCAATTTTTAACGGAATCCATTTTGATTTCTTTTATGGGTAGCTTTATCGGTATGATATTGGGAATCGTTCTGTCACAGGTTGGCGGTATTATCTTGGGTAAAGAAGTGCCGATTTCTTTGTGGTCGGTTATTATATCCGTAGTGGTTGCTGTCGTTGTCGGTATTGTATCGGGTTTAATGCCGGCACTTAAAGCAATGAAATTGGATCCGATAGAAGCCCTTCGTTACCAATAATTAAAGAATATGTGGGATAAGAAGCCATTTTAAAATATATTTATACAATACCATCAAATTTTATAACAGAAAGGTGTTTTTTTATGCAACATTCAATTAAAAATAATGTAATCTTTATTACAGGAGCTTCCAGTGGTGTTGGAGCAGCATTGGCTGAACAATATGCAACTGATAATACGGTTTTGTATTTATGCGGACGCAATCAACAACGTTTGGATAAAACTGCAATGATTTGTCGGGAAAAGGGGGCAACGGTTTACACGTTTCAATTTGATGTAACAGATAGAGAAGCGGCAAAAAATGCCTTACAACAGGCAAATGATATTCAAAAAATAAATTTGGTTATTGCAAATGCCGGTGTTTCCAGTGGTATTTTGGGTATTGCCGAAGATATGACGGCAACCGAAACTATTTTTAAAACCAATATTTGGGGTGTTGTTTATACGGTTTTGCCGGCTATTGAGATATTACGACAAAATAAAGGTGGACAAATTGTTTTAATGAGTTCGATGGCCGGATATCGGGGATTAAGAAATTGTCCGGCTTATTCTGCATCCAAAAATTGTGTAAAAGCATGGGGTGAAGCATTGCGGGGATTTTTGGAAAAAGATAATATTAAAGTTAATGTTATTTGTCCCGGATTTATTAAAACACCTTTGACTGATGCAAATGCTTTTAAAATGCCGTTTTTAATGCCGGCGTCCAAAGCGGCTAAAATTATTCAAAAAGGAATTGCCAAAAACAAACCGATTATCGCCTTTCCGCATATTATGGTGTTTTTTGTTTGGTTTGGAATGATTCTGCCGTCATTTGTTTTTCATTCTATCTTAAAAATGCTGCCTCAAAAAGAATAATACTTTTATTGGGACTGTGTGTAAAAAGATTTTCTGGTTAATGATATAAAAAATCCGCTGATAAAAAAGTTATTTGTTTTTTTATCGGCGGATTTTTATGGGGTTGACCATCGTGCTATTTAATAGATATAGACAATTTATTTTAACCGTAAAGTTTTCAAAAATTTTGGGTGGCCGAATCAAGTTTAAAAAATAATACCACTTGCGTTAGTTATGGATGGTTGTTGTACAAAGGGGTAAAGTTTTTATCTGTTTAGGAAAATTGAAAGCCTATTTTTTCTTTTCTTTGCGTTTTTCTTTTTGGGAAATGGTTTTAATCAAGTCTAAAACATTATTGGCTAAATCAGTGTCCTGAATATCCGAAAATGCATTCAGTAATTCTTTTGCTGATTGTTGGACCGGAATTGGTTGTTCGGCAATCATAAAGTCGATGTCTTCACAAAAACAATCATTGGCATATTTTGAAATGTCAAGTCCTTTATGTGCTAAAAAGGCGTCTATGCCATCAAAAAAATAACCGGCAGGAATGTTTAAAATACGTGCAAGTTGCCAGATGCGACTACCTGAAATACGATTTGTTCCTTTCTCGTATTTCTGTATTTGTTGAAATGAAATATTCAGCTTTTTGGCTAAATCATCTTGACTTAATCCCAACAAATTGCGTCGTAAACGAATGCGAGAACCGATATATTCGTCAATAGTATCTAATACGTCATTTTTAAAATCTTGTTTATCACTCATTGCATAATCCTTTATGTTTTTTTCATAGATTATATGCAAGTGATGGCTTTGTCAATAAAAAAGAGCAAATTACATACGATTGTATTCTTTTTTATTGAAATTTTATTTAAATAAAACAACAAACAATTCAATATGATTTGTATAAATAAATTGTTCGACAGGAATGATTGTTTGTATGTGATAACCGGCATTTATCAATTCTTTTATGTCACGAGCAGCCGTATTGGGATTACATGAAATCATAAGAATACGTTGAACGTTACTGCGTGCCAACTGTCGGCATTGTTCTTTTGCACCGGAACGGGGTGGATCAATAATGATAACGTCAGCCTCATTTAGTTCGTTTGGTAATAGCGGATTGCGGAACAGGTCTCGTTCAATACCATTAATGCCAAGAGTTTTTAAACTGTCCGAAGCAATATCAAATCCTTTTACGGGAATGTTTTTAGCAATAATCGGTTTTGTAAACGTCCCGCTTCCACAAAATAAATCAAATACTTTTTTGGGTGTTCCCAGATGTGTTAACATTAACTCAATTAATGTTTTTTCGCCTTCTTCAGAGGGTTGTAAAAAAGCATCGGGCGGGAAGGGGAGCTGAACCATTTGAATAATCGGTTCATTATTGTATAAAAGACGGGCAACATCATTTTGTGTTGCAAAGGTTGCTAATAATTCTCGTTGATGTAGGGTCAATTCGCCTAATTTGCGTTTGATGTGCATATCAATACCCCATTGTGTATGAAGTACCGATATATCGCCTGAACCTTTTAATTCGCGAATCAATTGTTGCAATTTCGGTAAAAAATCAGATAATTGTTTGACTAATGCAGGACAAGCATTTAAGGGAACAATTTGATGTGATTTAGAAGCATTAAATCCGATAATGCCCTTTTGAAAAGCAAAAGTTGCCCGTCTGCGAGTGCCAAAAGGAATAAAAATAATCGATTCGGGTTGAACAGAAATGCCGTTGTCCAAAAATGCTTTTATAACAAAGTTGAGTTTGTTTTGCCGATAGGTTTCAAACGGTATATTTTGATACAAACAACCGCCACATTTGCCAAAAGCCGAACAAATTGTCATCGTAAAAATCCTTTTTGCCAAATAATCCCTTGATAAATATGTTTTTTTAAAAAATATCATTTTTCTATGGTTCTGTCAATGAATTTATTTGACTTCATCGGAAAAAAAAGCTAAATTATGTACGATATATTACTCAACATAAGGATGTTAAAAATGACAGAAAATCAAAATGCAGGACATGAACAACGTCAAGTGCGATTATCAAAGTTAAAAGCACTTGAAGCAAAAGGAATTAATGCTTATCCGCAAATTTACAGACCAACGGCAACAGCAGCTTCTTTGGCTGAAAAATACGCTGATTTGCAGAATGATACGCAAACGCAGGATATTGTATCGGTTGCCGGACGTGTTCGGGCAATTCGCAATTCCGGTATGTTTATTGATATTTATGATTCAACCGGAAAAGTTCAAATTTATACATCCAAAGAAAGCAGTTCCGCTGAATTATTGGAAATGTTGGATTATTTGGATGTGGGCGATATTATCGGTGTTGAAGGATATGTCAAACGGACAAAACGGGGAGAACTTTCTGTCAGTTCATTAAAAATGACTATGTTGTCAAAAGCCTTATTGCCGTTGCCGGAAAAATATCACGGTTTAACGGATACGGATACAAAATATCGTCAACGGTATTTAGATATGATTATGAATCCCGAAACAACGACAACGCTTGTTAAACGTTCTCAAATTATTACAGCCATTCGTTCTTTGTTGTTAAATGAAGGATTGTTAGAGGTTGAAACACCGCTTTTACACGTTATTAAAGGCGGTGCAACGGCAAAACCGTTTATTACGCATCATAATGCCTTGGATATGGATTTGTTTTTGCGGGTTGCTCCGGAATTATACTTAAAACGATTAATTGTTGGTGGTATGCACGGCGTGTTTGAAATTGGACGTAATTTTAGAAACGAAGGTATTGATACTCGTCACAATCCAGAATTTACCATGATGGAAGTTTACCGCCAATATAACGATTATACCGATATGATGACCTTATTTGAAAAAATCGTTGAAACAGCTGCTTTGGCCGTAAACGGAACAACTGTTGTGGAAATTGACGGTAAAACAATTGATTTAAAAGGTCCGTATCCCCGTAAGACAATGGCTGAGTTGGTTTTGGAACATACAGGTGTTGATTTTATGGCTATTGAAACAGATGAAGAAGCACGGGCTACTTGTGAAAAATTGGGTGTTGCCATTGATGAAAGAATGGATTGGGGACATTGTTTATCAACTGTTTTTGAAGAAAAATGTGAACATCATTTAGTTCAACCGACACACGTTATTGATCATCCGAAATCTATTTCGCCTTTGACAAAAGAACATCGGGATAATCCTCGTTTAGTTGAACGATTTGAAACGTTTATCAATACATGGGAAATGTGTAATGCTTATTCCGAATTAACAAATCCGATTGATCAGCGGGAACGTTTTGAAGAACAAGTAAAAGAACGTGAAGCCGGTGATGATGAAGCAGATATGATGGATGAAGATTTTGTGACGGCTTTGGAACACGGAATGCCACCAACGGGTGGTTTAGGTGTCGGTATTGACCGATTAATTATGATTTTAACTTCTAATTTATCCATTCGGGATATTATTGCTTTTCCGACTATGCGTAAAAAATAACTTGAAGTTCAAAAAAAACGAAATATATTTTATTTGTGAAAAAAAAGGAGAAAAACACAATGAAAAAAGAAGAAATCAGAACTTTTGCTCAAAAATTATTTGAATTAAAAGATCCTATTTTGGTGCCGATGTTAGCTCCAAAATTGGCTCGTTTTGCCCCGTTAATTTATATTATCGGGTTGGTTTTATTAGCTATTGGTATTTTGGGTGCTTTTGTAGCTATGTTCAGTAGCTTTTCCGGAGCTCTTTTAGGCTTGGTTTATATTTGCATTCAATTTGTTTTATTGCGGATGTTCTGCGAATTTTTATTATCAGCAGGCAATCAGCAATAAGAAAGGGGCGTGTTCCCGTAGCTCAGTAGGATAGAGCGTAGGATTCCTAATCCTAAGGCCGTGGGTTCGATCCCCTCCGGGAACGCCACTTTAAAATGTGGTAATGTATTGTGCAAAATATTGCGGCAACCTGCATTGAAAAAGATGGAATTGGTTTGTTGATTATCGGTCAGTCCGGTATCGGCAAGTCATCGTTAGCTCTTAAATTAATAGACGAGGGGGCTTTTTTAATCAGTGATGATCGAACGCTAATTATTGACAATAGGGAACGATTAACGGCAACCGTTCCGGAAACAATACAACAACAAATAGAAGTGCGAGGTATAGGTGTTATTAGTGGTTTACCGTACAAAAAAGAAACAATTGTGTCGGCTGTTATTCATTTAATTGATACGGAACCTGAACGAATGCCAAGTGAAGTATATACGAAAGTTTGTGGGCAGGAAATTTTAACTTTTTCTTTTTATAACAAAGATTTTTCCTTGACAAATAAAGTAAATCTTGTTATAAGGCTTCTTAAAAAAGAAGTGTTTTTTGTAGCTGAACGGAGAAATAAATGTTAGGAATAGTACTTGTCGGACATAATGATTTGCCTAAATCAATGATGACGGTTGTTAAACATGTTGTCGGTCATACAGATGGAATGGCATGTGTGTGTATTGAAGCAAATGATGATATGGAAGCAAAACGTCATGAAATATTGGAAAAAACAATCTCCGTTGATACAGGAGACGGTGTTATTGTTGTGACGGATATGTTTGGTGGGACTCCCTCTAATTTAGCAATTTCATTAATGGAAGAACGCAATATTGAAGTTATTTCCGGTATGAATGTTCCTATGTTAATCAAACTGGCGGAAGAACGATCCGAAACAATGCAAATAGCAGTGAAACATGCACAAGAAGCTGCTCGTAAATACATCAATATTGCTTCACATTTATTGTAATAAAATGACTCAAACAATATCAAAAACAATTTTAATCCAAAATTTAAAAGGATTGCATGCTCGTGCAACGGCTGCTTTTGTAAAAACAGCCTCATCGTTTCAAAGTGATATTGAAATTTATAAAGGTAATGCATCTGATTTAACTGTGTCCGGTAAGTCAATTATGGGTATTTTGATGTTAGCAGTTCCGTTAGGTGAAGAAATTACCATTCAGGCAACCGGTTCTGATGCAGAGCAAGCAATTCAGGCATTAACAGACTTAATTAATGCTCGGTTTAACGAAGAATAAACCGTTTTTTTAAGTGTAAGCATTGAATTAACTTCCTTGTGTAATAAATTGTTTTTATTTGTTTTTTAAATAAAATACATATATTTTATTTCTTTGGATAGATTAAAGTACATCTGTTTGTCCTCTATAAAAAGAAAGATTAACGGAAGATATTTTTATTCTTATTGACACACGGCAAGTCTGGTATGATTATTTCTTTTCATATCATATGTTAAATAATTTGTTCCGATTTGAGGTGTGAGCATATGATTATTATCACGAGGCGTACTTGTCCAAATAAATTGTTTTCCGATAAGCTGGGATAATTTAACAGATAAATCTGTTGGTTCATTGTTCGATAAAAAGGCAGATATATCCAAGTGTTTTTTGTTGATTGTTTCACAAGCCCATTCTGCATTCCACCAATTTAAGGTTGTTGCAGATACATAATAGATTTTATTATCAATTTCGTAACGCATAAAATCAGTTTGTATACATGTGCCCCGGACATTTGAGGGAAAGCGTTCTGTATTGCTAGTATAGTTTACAACACCACAGTATTGTTTATTTTTGCATTCATCATTAGATGTGCATCCACTTAATGGGATACACCCGTCATATGTACAAAATCCCGATTGATCATCTTCTGTTGTACAGGTCGCTCCGATACGTCCACAATCTGCGTTTGAGGTTTTTGGTTTTCCGTTTTTAAAACACCATCCGTTTTCACAGTATTCATTTTGAGCACATTCCGGTTCACATTGGAGCGGACTTAAATAAAAATACATAATATTGTTATCATTTTTAACACATAAATTTTCATTAAAATCTTTATAATTGATATAAATACTGAATTTTCCGTTTAGATGATTCCCAACCATTTTACAAATCTGTTGAGGTATCTCGCTAACAATAATTGCATATTTTCCGGAAGCATTATTTCGTTCTATTTTCATAGGATAGAATTCATCTTCGTTCTGCCAAGAAGAAATATCTGGTGTTTTACCGTTAGATAATTGATGAATGATATCAACAGAACGCAAGTTGATATCATTCATAATTTTATTAGCTTGATGTTTATCCATACCGTATTTATATCCCATAATACCGGCAATGCTTAGTACACCAATTATGGCAAGGACACCCAATATTTCTACCATGCTCCGACCATTTTCATTGAATTTAAAAGATTTCATTTTTTTTCTCACATTGAACGTTGCACACAAGAGTATTATAATAAAAGGAACCTTTTTTTCCCTATTCGAATCGGAAGAATCGGATTTTTAAAAAAATAAAAAATTATTGTTTTAATTTAATTGTTTATTTAAAATCAAAAAAAATCTCAAAAAGTGAAAAAAAGTGTTGCATTTATACGTTCCTTTTTTTAGAGATAATCATCGGTTATTCTCTTAATTTTGAAATGTATTAAATTTAATGCCCCAAAAAAGATGAGAAACGGTGTTCTTTTTACTCTACTAAAATTGCTTGTACAGTTGATAAAGATACTGTTGCGGTTGCATAGAATGGATTTGCATAAGATCGATGACTATTAACGTACATTAGTATTTGTATTGTATTTGTATTTGGTCTTTTTATCTGCACATAAAAATGTTGTCCATGATTGGTTCGCCCATCATAAATACAACCTTCTTGATCATTTGACATTAAAGTAACATTACTAATTGTATTACTGTCTAAATCAATGACATTATCTACCAATGAAATATTACTTTCCCATTGAGGACAAATTCCTAATTTTACACTAGCGGAAAGATTTGCTATTTGATTTATACCAACAAGTTGCCATTTTCCGGTTGTAATATTTTCAGGAAATGTAATATTAAGCCATCCTTGTTGTGATAGAGAATGAGCCCCATGTGCATTTGTATATTGGTTCGTTCCGCTTTCAATCGTAACAGTTAGGATGCACGTTTTATGTTCATCACTCCAAGTTGATCCTTTTGGACAAGTGATACACGTTGTGCCGTTATCATAAGTTCCTGCCGGACAGACACATTTATCGCCTTCACGAGTATAGGGGGCAAAACACATCGGACCCCAATCCCGACATAATGCGTAGTGTGTTCCATGATGATTTGATTTTCCTTGTCCAGTATTAATTCTGTTTTCATCAACATGTAAGCATGCTTTTGTACATGTTCTGTCGCCATTTTCCAACCATGGGTCAAAAGCTATCCAGGTACCGCCGCTTCCTACTTCCACAAGAGTTTTCTTTAAAGTAGAAGCAATTGTTTTTGTATTTGAAGAACAAGAAGCTGTTGTATCGCCAATATGAATATTATTACTACATCCCAAATCTGGAACTGATACCATTTGTTTACCAAGAGCTGTACAAAAGTTAATGGCAGATTGCCATCCGACAAGACTAGCTTCAAATACTTCTAAGGAGGCATAAAATGTAACCCCATTTATTACAAATGTATCATATTTCAATTTCTTACAATGAGCATTAGTAAATGTTTCTGTTTCACAAATATTATCTCCTCGTGTGCAGAAATAAGTTGTATCATTGTTATACAGTTTATGACAATCTTCATTGGATTCACATTCATTTGGCGAACATTCAGTTCCATTCCAATACGGCGCAGAACGCGGACAGGCAATGCATTCGTTTGTATTAATAAGATGTATTGGTGTTGCATCCGGACATTTTTCGCATTTGTCTGTATTTGTGCTGTTTATATTATAAAATGGGCGTTCATCCGGACACGATTTGCAGGTATTATTTGATGTATCACAGACAAGGTTCGGAATTTGACACGTACTGTCATCGATGCATTCAACACACTCATCGTTGTGAAAAACCGGTGTCATATCCGGACAACGACACGTTGTTTCATCTTCAAACCATTCTTTGGGCGGATAACACCGTTCGCAATTATCCCCAAATTCATATTCGTGACGACAAACACAACCATATGTACCATCTTCTTTTTGTCGCCATACCATTTTATCGGGGCAGGATTGCGGTTCAATATTTGGATTATCCGTTTCTGTTTCAGTGGTTCCGCCGAAATGACTGTCTGAATTAACAACCGGAATTGCATTAAAAGAAAACACCATATTTGTTTTGCTGTTTGGATTTCCGCACGTTCTTGTTAAAATTGAAATACCCATATCATTCAATATACCTTCCTTTTGAAGGAGTTTTTCACAAACCTTATAAACCACTTTAAATGTCGTTACCTGATAATTACTATTAACCAACTTGACCATGGACTTTTTGTTATCAGGGACATATTCAGGAAGTGCTGATTTAATAAACCGATTGACTTCCAATGCATGAGAAGCCCGAGAATCTGTTTGTGCCAATGTTTTGGCTTTTCCGAGAACATCCTGCACTTTGCCGGTTTGATAAGCCGTTAACGCATATTGATAGGTTGCAACACCCCCAACGGATAATACCCCGATAATTGCCAGAACCCCCAGCACTTCCACCATTGAACGACCAAGTTCATTTATTTTAGTTTGCATATTTTCCTCACATCATAAAGTTGCATTTATGAAATGATTATAAAAAAAGGGACCTTTTTTTCCCTATTCGAATCGAAAAAATCGGATTTTTAAGAAAATAAAAGATTATTCTTTTAACTGAATTACTTATTCAAAATCAAAAAAAATGCTAAAAAGTGAAAAAAAGTGTTGCAATTATACGTCCCTTTTTTTAGAGATATGATAACGGGTAAAAATGATTTAATGTTTTAAATTTTGATCAAAAAAATAGAAAAAATTAAAAAATATTTAATTTAGCGTCCAAATAAATTATTAAAAAATAAATATGCCTTTGTCGTAAAATCCATTTCAGATGTGTTTGCCGGCTGTTGTGTTTTTTCTTGTTGAGGCACCTTGTTTTTCGGTTGTTCGGCTGCTGATAGAGCATTTAATAATCCATTTCCTTGTGGTAACAGTGATTGTTCGGCTAATTTTGTTAATTGACTTTCTTCCCAAGCCTTAATATCCGCTGCTAAATCGGCATTTGTTTCCGGTTTTGAATATTCTGCATAATGATGTTGACATAATCCGCTTTTTCGAGCAGAAGGACGTTCAATTTCCAATGTTTTTCGATTTAAATGCTGATTGCGTGTTTTTGTGTTGTACTTAATTGCTAATGTACATGCTTCCTGATAAACGGATTCTTCAATTTTTTCTTGAAAAGTCAAATCGGAACAATGTTGCGTGTTGTTTTTTAAACCTAAAATGGCATCTCGTACAACTGCTCCTCTATTAACATTGGGATGATTACCATTTGCATCGGGTATTTGTTGAACTATCGGAGAAAAAAACAAATCATTGCAAACCAATTGTTGTGCCGATATGCGACAGGCATTAATTTCCGAGCAAGTTAATTCACGACCAAAAGCATCCCGCATATTTTGCATTTCAATAAGAGTCATAAATTCCTTCATCATAGCAATTGTGTGTGGTTTAGCATACATAATTTCAGTCGAAAACAGTTTTGCAAAAGCCTGCAATGCTACTATTCTGTTTTCATTTTGAGATTTTAATGTGATGGGCTTCCCTTTATTGACATCAGCCCGTTTTGCCATTTGATAATAGAGTTCTCGCCATTTGACACGGGAATCCGAATCAGCAGTTGCCCCATATAATTTATGTGGTAATGTGCCTGCAATAATTTTTTTATAAATTGTCTCAGATTGAACGCCTTTTTTTCCAGTTCCATATTGATAAGCATAATCCATTACCAGTGCAGTTGTAAAGTATGAGCGATTGATGTTTGTTCGTTGAGTGTTTGTCAATCCTGAAATATTGGCAATTGTATCCTGTCTGTTCATATAATCAAAACATGATACTTCAAAAGCATTTTGACGGGAAATTGTGGCGAATGGATTATGAGATATACGTCTGTTTTTACCTCTGCCGACAGATATTTTGCCAAACAAATGTGCCTGTTGTTCTTCCGGTGTTAGTTTTCTAATGTTTTTATTTGCTTGATAACGCCGCCGACATTCTTGTGCCATGGCAATTTTTTCATTCATGTTAAGAGGCACTCCGTGTTCATCTCGTAAATCAAGTTGCCTTAAAATGCGTATCCCAGCCGAATCAATTTCTCCATTATTATGAAATTGAATCGTATTTCCGTTTCCAATAGTCAGAACGCCTCCTTGACAATAATAAAAGTGGGGGATTGGCTCCGCTTGTACTGTTTCGGCAGTTGGTTGAGAGGCTTGAATATTTTCCATCAATATTGTCATTTGCATTAATCGTTCCGAGGTAGCCCTCCGTTGCCGATTTATATCATCATCATGTTCGGTTGACAAAACCATTCCGCCGTTTGGCCCAACTGTAATAACATTGTCTAAATTATCAATATCAACATCCATTCCCAATCGTGCCAATAATTGTTGGCGGTAATTATCATCTTCATCGGTCGGTATTAAATCTTCCGGATTAATTTCATTAATAAGTGACCCAACGTATAAGGCTGTTCCATTAACCGATTGTTGGCTTGGTGTTGTTAAAGTCGTTGCTTGTGTCCGTGATGTATTTGACATAATTATCTCCGATGAAAAATAGACTTTTAAAACCTTTTAAATTTTACCATTTTTTTGTATTTTATGCAAGGATTTTTAAAATATAATGTATTTTTTCTTTTTTCTCGAAAATTACCATTAAAAACCGCTTGCAAATTGAAAAATTTATTTTTATGATAACGATTATTAACGGGGAGGATTATATTTATGATAACACAAAGTTTAATTATTACATTGCTGGGAATGGGCGGTGTGTTTTTCTTTTTGTTTTTACTTATCTGTTTTATGAATTTATTGCATCTATGTATACCGAAATCAAAAACAAATTTAAACAAGGTGGCGGCCGTAATTGCCGTTGCACTCAATCGGAAGGGAGAATAATATGATGAGAAAAAAGAAAAAAATTTCATTGATGTGTACGGCTTTTCGGGATGGATTTCAGTCGGTTTTCGGAGCACGAGTTTTATCAAAGGACTATCTGCCGGTTGTAAAAGAAGCAGTCAGAGCCGGTTTAACAAACATTGAAGCCGGAGGTGGCGCCTCTTTTCAAGCAGCTTTCTTTTATAATAATGAAAATGCTTTTGATGTAATGGATTCATTCCGTGAAATTTGCGGTCCGGATGTTAATTTACAAACATTGGCACGTGGTGTAAATGTTGTAGCATTGGATTCACAAAGTTCCGAAATGATTAAATTACATGCTGAATTATTTAAAAAACACGGGATGTCAACCATTCGTAATTTTGATGCATTGAATGACCCTGAAAATTTATTGTACAGTGCCGAATGCATTAAAAATGCAGGCTTAAAACATCAATTGTGCGTTGCGATGATGTCTTTACCTCCGGCTTGCAAAGGAGCTCATACACCTGATTTTTATGAAGACAGACTTAAAAAGTTTATAAAGGCAGGGATTCCATTTGATTCCTTGTGTTTTAAGGATGCATCGGGAACATCCGTTCCGGCTGTTGTATATGAAACCATTCAACGAGCTCGTAAATTGGTTGGTAAAAAAGTTCCGATTGAATTTCATTCACATGATACGGCAGGGGCTGGTTTAGCTTGTTATTTAGCAGCAGTTGACGGTGGGGCTGATATTGTTGATTTATCTATGTCCCCTGTTTCTGGGGGAACATGTCAACCAGATATTGCAACAATGTGGCATGCTTTAAGGGAAACGCAATACGAATTGGATTGTGATGTAGATGCAGTTATGAAAGTTGAAGATATGTTGCAGGAGGCTTTAAAAGATTACTTTATTCCACCGGAAGCCTTGCATGTTGATCCCCGTATTCCTTGGTCACCCATGCCCGGTGGAGCTTTAACTGCCAATACACAAATGTTGCGGGATAATAATTTAATGGATAAGTATGCCGAAATTATTATCGCAATGGAAGAAGTTGTTCGTAAAGGCGGATTTGGAACATCCGTAACGCCCGTTTCTCAATTTTATTTTCAACAGGCATTTAATAATGTAATGTTTGGAAAATGGCAAAAAATTGCAGATGGATATGGTAAAATGGTTTTGGGTTATTTTGGTAAAACACCGGTTAAACCTGATTCGGAAGTTGTTAAAATCGCTTCCGAACAGTTAGGCTTAAAACCAACAAAAGAAAGTGTATTGTCTATTAACGATAAAAATGAAAAGAAATCCCGTTCCTATTACACAAAACAATTAGAAAATGCCGGTTTGCCAATAACTGATGAAAATGTATTTATTGCAGCAGCATGCGGTGATAAAGGGCTTGCTTTTTTACAAGGAAAAGGTAAAATCGGTGTTCGATATAAAGAAAAAGAAGTTTCTAAAACAAAAGCCGGTGATACGGGAACATACAATATTACTTTGAATGGTGAAGTGTTTAAAGTTGAATTGAATGGTTCAACAGCCGTTGTTAACGGTGAAACTTTTAATATTTCAGATATTTCAACAGTTCAAAACATAGCTGTTACACCGAAAAACAGTACGAGTTTATCACAAACTTCATCATCAATCGAAGGCGGATCGGTTATTAAAGCTCCTACACCGGGAACAATTACAAAAGTATTGGTTCAGGTTGGACAACAAGTGCAAGCTGATACGGATATATGTATTGTTGAAGTGATGAAAATGGAAACATTTGTTAAAGCCGGCACGACAGGAACTATTAAAGAAATTAATGTTCAACCCGGCACACAAGTGACGGCTGGACAACAAATTGCCAAAACAGCATAACAAAGGGGTTAGAATGACAAAAAAATATTATTTTTGGATAGCATTGATTTTAGCTTCTTTTGCCGGATTTTTAGGTTTGGCTGGATGGAGTGATAATGTGTTTTCCATTTGGCAACAAACAGGATTATTTCAAATACTTAATCAGTCAACTCCTGACAATATGGCTCTGCCGTTGGGAATAGGGCAGTGCTTAATGATTGTAGTTTGCTTGTTTTTGCTGTATTTAGGTGTTGCTCGCCAATTCGAACCATTGTTGCTAATACCAATAGCAATTGGCGGTTTACTAGCTAATATGCCAGGAGCCGATATGACATCAGAAGGCGGATTGCTGTATGTTTTATATCACATGGGTATTGCAAATGGTTTATTTCCATTGTTAATTTTCTTAGGTGTTGGTGCAATGACTGATTTTGGTCCAATGTTAGCAAATCCTAAAACAGCCTTGTTGGGTGGAGCTGCTCAGTTTGCAATTTTCGGAACATTTTTAGGGGCGGTTTTTTTAGGAAAATATATTCCGTTTTTTGATGTGACATTGCAACAAGCAGCATCTATTGCTATTATTGGCGGAGCAGATGGACCGACATCAATTTATTTGTCTGGAAAATTAGCTCCTGAATTATTGGGTGCTATTGCTGTAGCAGCATATTCGTATATGGCTTTGGTTCCGGTTATTCAACCACCGATTATGTGTGCTTTGACAACCGAAGATGAACGTAAAATCGAAATGAAACAATTGCGTGAGGTTTCCAAACGGGAAAAAATTATTTTTCCGATTATGACAACGGTTTTAACAGGTTTATTTATTCCAATGGCATTACCACTTATTGGTATGTTAATGTTGGGTAATTTGTTAAAAGAATGTGGTGTGACTGACAGATTGCAAAAAACGGCAGCAAATGATTTAATGAATGCTGTTGTGATTATGTTAGGTTTATCAGTTGGGTCTAAAATGGCGGCAGAACTGTTTTTGGTTCCACAAACATTAATTGTTTTATTGTTGGGGGTTATTGCTTTTTGCATTGGAACCGGTTCAGGTGTTTTAATGGCAAAAGGAATGAATTTATTTTTAAAAAGCAAAATCAATCCGTTAATTGGTTCTGCCGGTGTTTCAGCAATTCCAATGGCTGCTCGTGTCAGTGAAAAACTGGGAACACAAGCCAATCCGAATAATCACTTGATTATGCATGCAATGGGGGCCAATGTGGCAGGAGCTATCGGTTCGGCAATTGCTGCCGGTATATTATTGGCATTATTGCAATAAAAGAATTTTTATTTGTTTTTTTAGCCCCTTCAAGATAATTTCTTTTAGGGGATTTTTTTTGTGTTTTCTGTAAAAAAAGGGACCTTTTTTTCCCTATTCGAATCGGAAAAATCAGATTTTGGCAAAAATAAAAGATTGTTGTTTGAGTTGAATAGTTTATCTAAAATCAAAAAAAATGCTAAAAAGTGAAAAAAATT
>SUUT01000034.1 GCA_015062385.1 Alphaproteobacteria bacterium
GTGTCACTTCATGCAGTTCAGTCGGGAAGTATGCTGATGGAAATAATTGTGTAAGTGCCTGTACTGGGGACAGACCATATTTAGAGAACGGCACAACATGTGTAACGAGTTGTAGCAGTGGAAAACGGGATGGCACGACTTGTGTCACAAGTTGTCCGACAGATAAACCATATTTAGATAGTGGAGTCTGCGTGGCAACATGTGGAACAACAAATAAATACTTAAATGGCACAACATGTTCGTCATCTTGTCCGAAATATTATAATGGCACAACTTGCGTAACGAGTTGCCCGACGGATAAGCCGTATTTAAACGGTACGCAATGTGTTGCATCGTGTAGTAGTGGAAAACGAGATGGAAATAATTGTGTCAGTAGTTGTCCGACAGATAAACCATATTTAGACAGTGGTGTCTGTGTGGCAGCATGTGGAACAACGAACAAATATTTGAATGGCACAAACTGTGTTTCCAGTTGTTCAGGGACGAACAAATATTTGGATGGCACAACGTGTTCGTCATCTTGTCCAAAATATTACAATGGCACGACATGTGTGACAAGTTGCCCAACAGATAAACCGTATTTAGACGGTACACAATGTAAAACTGCTTCTGAAATGGCAGAAAAAAATTGTACCAATCAAATGAAAGCCGGCGGTTTTACGAGTGGTTATACCGTTTCCGGTGCAACAATAACTTATAGTGGAAATATGACGATTGCTTCTAATTTGAGTATTGCAACTTGTGATTTAAAAATTATTGGAACATTAAAGGTTAATAGCGGAATTACATTAACGGTAAATAGTTTGACTGCTGAAGTTTCAACTGGTATTGATTATGCTATATATAATTCTGGGACAATAAAAGCTACAACAGTGAAGGGAACTGGATCTGGTGAGGCTGGTGGTATTACGATTAACCAAGGAACAATAGAAGCAACGGGGGACGTTTCAGGTTTTGCTAACGGAACATATGGTGCTGGTATTGCTCTCATGGGAGGAACAATAACAGCTCAGAATATTATCGCTAAATCAGAGATGAAGGTAGCTATTCAAAACCAAGAAGGAACGATAACAGCTAATGGTAATATTATAGCCACTGGTGGTTCAACAGGTTTTAACCAAAATGTAGGAGGAAAAACCACAGCACAGAATATTACGGCTTCTGGTACTGCTTTTGGCATTTACCTCTCTGATGGAGTGATGACAGTAAAGTATAATATTACAACTACAGGTGGTGATTATTCTATTATTATTTTTAATGGAGCATCGTTAACGGCAACAAATATTTATTATTGTGGTAGTGCTAGCGGTTCTGCTACTGGAAATAAAATAAATTCTTGTTCCTAATAATTAATACGCTCGTGTTATTTATTAAATACGTTCTGTCTCAGAGAAATCTGGATATTTATTTGTTGGTTCAATTATGGTAAAATACTTCTATCCGCCGATTAGTTTTCAGCGGATAGAAAAATCATTCAGTATCTATCTTATTGTTGTTTACATGACATAATGACTTCTTTTAATTCTTCAACGGAATAGTTTGCTAATTGAAATAAGTATTTCTCTTTTTCCGAATCAGAAATTAAAAATTATTTACAATTTTAACACATCACCACATTATAATACCTTAATAAAAAAAGATAAAACTGGAAAACAAATAAAGCAATACCTTACTAGATATAACAACCATTGGTTACGCATTATGTTTCAAAAAAAGCATTATTGTAAAACAACGAAAAAAGCCTTAAAAATTTAAGGCTTTTATAAGTTTAAAATTTATTTTTGAATTAATATGTTCTGTAATAAGTTGTTGGATTTAATCTGGAACGAATTTTAGTTGTTCCGTTAATCCGATTTATCAACACGTTGTCTCCCGGACGTAAATTTAATTCATTTGTTTGAACAATGGAAATCATTTGACCATTGCTTTTTTCAATAATAAATTCATAAGCCGTATCTTGCGTTAATGCTTTTCCTGTCGCACTACCTGCCATTCCGCCAACAACAGCTCCGGCAATACCACCAATCACATTAACAGCCGTATTTCCACCAATCATTGAACCGGCAGCTGCTCCAATACCAGCACCGGCTAATGTACCAACACCACTTTCACCGGCAATTTTAACAGGCATCATCTCTAAAATACGTCCCTTTTCAATAACACCTTGTGATCCGACTTGATATCGTTCATATGTGGTATTGGTGTCACCAATACCACAAGCTGTTAAGAAAAAAGAACAACTTAAACCTAAAATTAAAAATATTTTTTTCATTGCTTTTCCTTTCTAAAATGTTTATCCTTATCAAACATATTAATAATAAAAAAAAGGATTGTCAAATAATGTTTAAACAGTGGAATAAAATGACGAAAAATCTATATGAGTGGTGTATGCGTTTAGTTAGTGGAAAATATGCTTTACCGACATTATGTGCTGTTTCATTCATTGAAAGTTCATTTTTTCCCATTCCACCGGATATCTTTTTAATTCCATTGGTTTTGGCTCACCGTACAAAAGCATTTAAAATTGCCTTATGGACAACAATATCAAGCGTTCTTGGGGGTATGTTTGGTTATGCTATCGGTTATTTTTTATACGATACGGTTGGCATTGCCATTCTTAATTTTTTCCATTACACTCAAAAATTTGAGGAATTTAAACATTTATATAATGATTATGGGGCTTGGATTGTTTTTGGAGCAGGAATTACACCTTTTCCATATAAAATCATTACAATTGCAAGTGGGGTCACACAAATGAACATTGTTGTATTTACAATAGCTTCAATTATTGCAAGAGGAATGCGTTTTTTCTTAATTGCAGCCCTACTTTGGAAATTTGGTGAACCAATGAAAGTGTATATTGAAAAAAATCTCGGATGGCTTTCAATTGTTTTCTTTTTACTATTAATCGGCGGTTTTTTACTTGTTAAATTATTTTAATCAGATTTTAGTGTTGCTAATGGAAGTTGTTTTTTTGAATTAAAGGAATATACTTTATCCCGACCGATAATTAAATGGTCATATAACTGAATTCCGCCATTTTCCAAAAACAATCTGACATCTTCTGTTTGGTGTATATCTTCCTGTGATGGTCTTGCTTCTCCATTTGGATGATTGTGTACCATGATAATCCAATGAGCATTTAAATTCAGTGCTCTTTTTAAAATTTCCTGCGGATAAATCGGTACTCGATGGCGACACCCTTTCTGAAAATCATCTGTTGTAATGAGTCGCATTTTTGCATCCAAATAAACTAAATATAGATGTTCTTCATTTTTATACATTAAATTAAATCGACAATAATCAATAATACGATTCCATTCATTCAAAACCGTACTTTTTTTATAATGTGGTTTTAGCATTTCAAGACAAATACCATCTATTAACTTAAATAAGCCAATAACAGAATCTTTAATTCCTCTCATTTCCCTCAATCTTTCCGGTTCTGCTTTTATAATATTAGGTAAATTTACATATTCCCGCAATAATTGTTTTGCTAATGGTTTGACATCTCTTCGAGGCAAAGCAACCATTAATAACATTTCTAACAATTCTGCTTCCGATAAAGATTGAGCTCCTTTTTCTAATAATTTTTGTCGCATTCGTTGACGATGACCGTAATAATCCGGTTTAGGTTCTTCTGTGTTTTTTTGTTTTAATTCTTTTTCTGAAAATAAAAGATCATTCATGGCTTTAATCCAGTATTTTACAAAGTAAACATTTTTTGCAATATATTTGCAACTTGTTGATGGATTTGCTCAGGCAAAAAACCCATTTTGCTTTTTAATTGTTTTTTATCTATTGTTTGAATTAAATCTAGTGCAATATAAGCCTTTTTTCCTTTTAAACCAATTCCGATACGTGTTGGAAAGTTACGATAATTTAATGTAATCGGAGCAATAATTACATATGGCAACTCATCATTTAACTCATTTGGTGAAACAACCAAACAAGGCTTATCATTTACACCGGTGTTCATCATAAAAACATCAAATCGTTTTACCATACCCACTCCTCCTGTGTTTTTAATGTGGATCCACCATTTTCTTTTATTTTTTCATTCCATCCCATTCTTTCTTGATTAACAGCACTTAACACAACTTTTTTTTGCTCAATACTTAAATTAATATCAGATTGAAAACCACATTCTTTAATGACGCTTTTCGGCAGGCGAATTCCCATAGAATTCCCTATTTTTGTTAACTTAACAAGCATTTAAGCCTCCTTTTTCAGCACATCAGCTAAAACCATATATAATCGTCCGACATCTGAACCGATTAAGACACTCATCAATAATTTACTTTCTTCTCCTTCTTGTGCTTTTTTTGTCATACCTTCAAACTCTGACATATATCGTGTCACAGACAATCTAAAATCTTCATTTTTCTTATATAAATCAATAATTTTTTTATTTTGAGTTTCCGTCATCATTTTTGTAATATGTCTCATAAATACAGCTTTATCCCCATCATAATATTTTTTCCAAAGCATATCTTCTGATTTAGGCGTAAAAATATGAGCCATATCAACAGAAAAAGATTGTAATCTATCTAAAATGACTGTTGCATCTTGTAAAAGATCTGCTTGTGATTGATGACGTGCTGTCGGAAAAATATTTGTTGCCTTTTGAATGCTTTTTTCCATTGAATTTTCGATAATCTGAATATCTTTCTTAACTAAATTTATTGTTTTTTGAATTTTTTCAATCATTTTTTCAAAATCAGTATCTATTCCTGATAATTCATTTAAAACACCGTTTGTCACTTGTAACATTCCTTTTGCATTACCACTCAACGAATCTTCTAAAACACCTAACCGATTTGTCATTTTTTGCACTTCGTTCTCCAACAAAGTTCCTTGTTGTTGAAAAACAGACAACACTTTTTCTAAATTACCAAATAACCGACTATTATATTGAGTTGCATCCGTTTCATATTGTTCAATGGCTTTTTCTATATGACAACTGCTTTTTTCCATTTCTTTCACAACCTGTTCTGCCGTTTTTAAGGCTTCATTTGTTCGGTTATTGGCAACTTCTAATGCATGGGCCAAATTTTGAACATCATTTGTTTGATTTTGTAAATTACCGGATACTAAATTAATTTTATCCGAAGCCTCTTGTGTTACTTGCGATAAAATGGTTGCTTGTTTTAAAAATAATTGTGTTGTTTCTTCGGATTGTTCATTTGCACGTTCGGTCATTTCTGTTAAATTTTGAATATGTCCGGCAACTTCCTGAACAGATGAAATTGTTTTTGTATCAACGTGTTTAATAATCTTACTTAAATCCGCAATCCATTGTTTTAAATCATCTCTAACAATTTGTGTTTCTTTGTTTAATTGAGAAAAAACACTTCTGAACTCCTTTATTCGCAAACGAAGAGCATCTGTTAGTGAGCGAGTATAATCAGCCCCTTCCTGTGTCGGATAAACTAATTCATTTAAGTAAGATTTTAACTGATTAGCTTCATCTTTTAATTGTGCTGAACGATCAAAATAAGCTGTTACAAGAAACATCACAATAATCGGTAAAAATAATCCACAAAAATGACCAACAAATTCTGCCGGAGATAAATCATATCGTGTTTCCCACCAACCGGCAGAAACAATATAGTCATAAATAAAAGCCAACCAAACAGCTGAAAAAAAACTTGAAACAATAAATCCTTTCTTTTCCCAAAAAGCTTTTATCGGTACTTTTTCCATATCTGCAAAAACAACTTCTGGCGTATCCGGTGATTTTTGTGAATACATTGTATACCCTCCTTAATACGTTTTACGAATATTTTTTTTAATAACCTACTATTTTTATAAGCATAAAAATACATTTTCGTCAATATGTTTTTATTGCTATATACATAAACATATTATTACAAAATAAACACAAAATATTTTATTAACTGATTAATCTGTAATCACTCTGTAAAAACAAAATCAATAGGATTTTTAATTTCACATACATCAGGCAACTGATTCTTAAACCACGTTACCTGTCTTTTTGCATAATGGCGGGTTGACAGTTGTATTTGTTGAACCATTCTTTCAAAAGAAACTTTTCCGGATAAATAATCTATAATTTCAGGAACACCAATAGCTTTTAAAACACCACCGGTTGCTTGAATATTAAGTAGATGTCGAACTTCTTCAATAGCTCCGTTATTAATCATTTGCAGTAAACGCTGATTACAATTATGGTATAAAACATCTCGTTCGGGATTAACAAAGAAAACATTAAAATTAGCATCCAATAATTTTATTTTTGGTAAATTTTGAAAATAAGATAAAGATTTACCTGTAGATAATTGAATCTCCAATGCTCGTCTTAATCGTTGAGGATCAATAACTGAACACTCTTTCACTTGCTTTTTCACATCATCTATCGACATACTTCTAACAGTTTCACGAATAACAGGATCAACATCCGGTATTGGTGATAAGCCATTAATCAGAGCATTTACATACATCCCAGTGCCACCAACAAGAATAGGTCTTTCTACTTCTTTTAACTTTTCAACCACCCGCTTTAACCAATCTGAAACCGAATTTGTTTGATAAGCATCTAAATATCCATATAAATAATGAGGAATACCATTCATATCTGTTTCATCCGGTCGAGCTGATAATATTTTTAAATCTTTATATATTTGCATTGAATCTGCATTAACAATACATCCGTTTATTTTTTTAGCTAAATTAAGTGCCAATCCGGATTTACCACTTGCCGTCGGACCAACAATAACATAAATTTTTTGTTCCATAAGAATTATCCTTGTTTTTTATAAAAAAAATAGATATGATATATAATATAAAATAAAGGATAACATAATGTTTTATAAAAATCTATTATTATTCGCATGTATTGCATTAAGCGGATGTGGTTTTTCTCCAATGAATAAACTATCCGATAACTTAATGACAACAGACAAAACAAGCCAAATATCAATCAGTAATATTCCAAATTATGAGGGGTATCTTTTAAAACAACAATTAGAAGACAACTTAAATCCTCAAAAAACGAGTGTTCAAAAAAAATATATTTTGACCGTTTATTTAAAAGCACCAACATATACCGACCAAAGTATTCAAGGGGATAATTTCGCAAGCCGTGAAACAACACGTATTCATGCAAAATATCAATTAAAAGAGATAGAAACAGGAGAAATCGTTTTACAAGATACTACATCTGCGACAGGAGCATACAATATTGTAAAAGAACCCTATGCAACAAATATTGCTAAAAATAAATTAAAAGAGAATTTAATACAAATTATTTCTGATAATATTACTGTACGGTTAGTTTCATTTTTTAAAACAAAAGAGGATATCAGTGAAAGCAAAACCGATACAAATTGATGCTTTGGCAAAACAACTTCAAACGCAGTATAAAGCAGCACTCCTTTACGGACCGGATTTTAGCGTTGTTACAGATTGTGCCAATCAAATAAAAAACATTATAACACCTAACCCAACTGAGTTTTCTCTTATAAAAGTATCAAAAAATCAATTAAAAGAAACACCCTCTTTTTTAATTGATGAAGCAAATACAATTTCATTATTGGCTGATAAAAAAATTATATGGTTAAAAGAAGCAGACAATACCCATACAGAAGCCGTTGAAATATATATAGATAACGTAAAAACAGATACTTTTTTACTTTTAACAGCAGATAACCTTTTAAAATCTTCATCTTTAAGAAATTACTGTGAAAACCATCCGGAAGTATTAGCCATTGCTTGTTATGAAGACTCAGAAAAAGATATTCGATTATTAATAAATACAACATTAAAATCAAATGGTTATACTTTTTCAGAAACTGTTTTAGATGTATTATGTGCCCGATTAAATGAAAACAGACTAACAACAAAAAATGAATTAGATAAACTGATTACTTATCTGGGCGAAACAAAAATAATAACCACAAAAGATGTTGAAGCTGTTATTCCTGATATCAAAAATACAACCATTGATAATCTGTGTTTTGCTGTTGCTCTCGGTAAACAAACAGAAGCGGATAAATCCACTCAAATTTTGTTAGATAACGGAGAAGCACCTGCATCAATAATTCGTTTACTCATGATGCATTTTAATAAATTATTATTGGCAACAGATATGTATTCTCGTAAGGAACCAATGGAAAATATTACAAAAAAACTATTAAGATCAAATCAATATATGCTAAAAGAAGCCTTTATCAGTCAAATTTGTTTATGGCAAAAATCATTTGTTATCAAAACACTTCAATTATTGTCTGAAACAGAAGAACAAACAAGAAATAATAATTTACCACCTGAAATTATATTACAAAGAACAATTACTATGGTTAGTGGACTTGCCAGAAAATTAAAAAAACGATAAACAATAATAAAAACCATTTATATAAATAATCTACACTAACTTCTACTTCAAATATTCAAAATTCTTTCTCTTTGCCCCTCTTAATATTTCTCTGTTTCTACAAATCTGCTATAAAAAACACTTTTTTTACAATCTTTATTATCAAAAACAGTACGATATTTTCAATTTCAAGTAATAACTGTTTATGTTTTATTATCCATAACAAATTTTCTTATTTTCAACCTGTTGCCTGATAATTAATTCTTTTAAATGAATGGATTTTTAGAGGCAAAAATATAAGATTTCTTATGCTTTCAACTATTCATTGATTTTAAAACCATTAAAAAAAAAGCGGCTAAACCGCTTTTTTCATAAAACAACCTAAATTACAAAATTTAGGATACAGCTCCACCAACACTTAATCGTTGCAATATAACATCGAGTTGTTCTAATGATTGACAGTTTACAACTAATTTTCCGGAATTGGCTTTCCAATTAATTGATATTTTAGTTTTCAACAGTTGCGAAATTTGCGTTTCCAATGATGAAATATGGGCTGATTTTTCCTGAACAACAGGCGAAGTCTTTTTATTTTTTTCAGATGCAAGTTTTTCTGTTTGTCGAACACTTAATCCCTTTTTAACAACTTCACAAGCCAAAGAAACAGGATTTTCAGCTGTTAATAAAGCTCTTGCATGTCCTACTGTTAATTCTTTTTTTTCTAACATTAATTTTACTTCTGGAGGCAATTCTAACAATCGCATCATATTTGCTAAATGACTACGACTTTTTCCAAGTACTCTGGATAAATCATCTTGCGTATAATCAAATTCTTTTAACAAACGTTTATATGCCTCAGCCTCCTCTAGCGGATTCAAATCTTCACGTTGTAAATTTTCAATGATAGCAACTTCCAATGCTTCTTTGTCCGAAAAATCCTTTATAATAACAGGAACTCTTGTTAAACCTGCCATTTTAGAAGCTCTAAAACGACGCTCTCCGGCAATAATTTCAAATGTTTCCGGTTGACGGGGATTCTTACGAACTAATAATGGCTGCAACACACCTTTTTCTTTAATTGATACAACCAAATCAGCCAAAGCTTCTGTCGCAAAAACACGGCGTGGTTGAAAAATACCCGGCACAATTTGTGACATTTCTTTATACAGCACAACATTTGACTTATTTTCAGTATCAAGCCTTACAGGAGTTTGAACAATATCATCATCCCCCATTAAAGCACTTAATCCACGACCTAAACCTAATCCTTTATCCATTTTTCAACAACTCCTTTTCTCTATTCAATACTTCTGCTGCTAACCGAATATAACTTTTTGCCCCAACACTTTTAACATCATAAATCATAACCGGTTTTCCATGTGAGGGAGCTTCCGGAATACGCACATTTCTCGGGATTAATGTATCATAAACCGAATCTTTAAAATATTCTTTAACATCGGCAACAATTGATTTTGATAAATTTGAACGACCATCAAACATAGTTAAAACAATTCCGTGTAATGTTAAATTAGGATTAAAATTTCGTTTTACACGATCAATCGTTTTCATCAAATCAGCAACACCTTCTAATGCTAAATATTCACATTGAACAGGAATAATAACATAATCCGACGCAACTAAAGCATTCATTGTTAACAAACCAACCGCTGGAGGACAATCAATAAAAACATAATCAAAATTATCCAAATTAGACAAAGCTTTCTTCAAATAGAATTGTGGTTTTTCCATTTCAGCTAATTCAATATCAACACCTAATAATTCTTGACTTGCAGGTAAAATATACAAGTTTGGAATCTCGGTTTCAATAGCGGCTGTTTGAATTAAATCTTTTCCCATCAATAATGTATAAGAATTTTGCGACCCTTGCCGACGACGAGACCCAACACTAACAGTAGCATTGCCTTGAGGATCCAAGTCAACAACCAAAACTCTTTTATCAACTGCGGCTAAAGCTGTTGCCAAATTAATGGTTGTTGTTGTCTTCCCTACACCACCTTTTTGATTTGATACAGAAAATATCCGCGGTTTATGCATTTTTTTTAACCTCCGATAAATAAACAATATAACCATTTCCAGACAAACAACTATTAATCAGTTTTTTGTTAAAAGAAAAACCTGTATTTTTTAACTCTTGTTTTGCCTGAATACCTTTTAACAATAAAAATTCTGTATTTTTTTGCAAAAAAGGAATACTATATGTTAAAATATCTTTTACAGATGCAAATCCTCTTGCTGTTATAATATCTGCTTTTATATCTTTCACTTTTTCAATTCTATCATTAACAATATGAACAGATAAATTTAACTCTCTTGCAACCTCTTGCAAAAAAACACATTTTTTAATATCACTTTCAATTAAATAAATATCAGTTAAAGAACCTTTTAAATATTTATTTAATATAGCGATAACAAGTGCCGGAAAACCACCGCCCGATCCAAAATCAATTAAAATTTTAGCATTTACTGGCAAATAAAAATAAACCTGTGCAGAATCTAAAATATGACGCTCCCATAAAAACTCAATATCTTTTTTTGAAACAAGATTGACCGCTTTTTGCCATTTATGAATAAAATTTTCATACTTTTTTAAAGCTGGAATTGCTTGTTCAATTTTGGTTATTAATTGTTTCACGTGAAACCATCCTTTTAGAAAAAAAATAAAAAATTATTAATAAAACATTAACTTTTTTTTTTAACGATTGCAAGTATTATTTTATAATAAAACCGGATGTTTCACGTGAAACATCCGGTTTTACAATTAAAAACAAATAGTTAATCAAAAATAAATTTTACATTATTTTTTACAGAACAAGATTTTGTTTCTATTCCATTAATATAAACTTTTTTCGAATAATTAAATGATTGTAATAATTTATGACATAAATTCTTATCTATATTTCTTACGCCAATAAAAAAGCTTGTAGTAGAATAAGGTCCAATATTCCAATCAATACCTGATAAATTTATATCAGAAAATTGTCGCTTGTTCAAATGTATATAATTTGAATTCATTTTTGCATTCATAACAATCATATTCATTTGATTAACAATTTGATTTTGTTGTACCATTGAAAAAGCTGTATTAATTTGACCAACAGCTTGTCCTGTCATTTGACCTTGAATAGCCATATTGGATAAAACATCTATCATCTGAGCATTTCCATACCCCGTAACAAAGAAAACAAAAATAAAAAAGAATAATTTTATCATTCAACACCCCATAGATTGTTTTTTATTTTTCTAACAAAATCAATATGTTGTTCAATTTCATCTTGAACAACACCAAACACCCGAGGTTCTCTATATTCACGTTGTAATGTTTGTACAGATGCTATTTGAACAGATTTATTCTCAATTGTCTGAACAGGTATTTTTTTATCTAATATCAATCCGGGTTCTCTTCCCCCGAGTAATTCCAAATAAACATCAGCTAATAACTCACTATCAAGCAACGCTCCATGGACCGTTCGGGCAGAATTGTCAATGTGAAACCTTTTACACAACTCATTCAAATTCACACGGGATCCCGGAAATTTTTTCCGAGCCAAAATAAGAGTATCAATAACCCGATCATAAGATAATGGAGGATATCCAACCCATGATAGTTCAGCATTCAAAAATTTCATATCAAATGAAGCATTATGGGCTACAAGCATTGAATCTGAGCCAATAAACGCTAAAAACTCGTCCACAATTTCACTGAACTTAGGCTTGTCAGACAAAAATTGTTCCGTCAAACCGTGTACAGCTACAACTTCCTCGCTCAGAGAACGCTCTGGATTAATGTATTGATGATACGTTCTGCCTGTTGGAACATGATTTATCAGTTCAACACACCCGATTTCGACAACCCTATCTCCTTGAAAAGGATCTAATCCGGTTGTTTCTGTATCAAAAACTATTTCACGCATATAAAAGCTCCTTAATTATGTACTATATATAATACAGTAAAATAAAAAAGACGCAAGTTAAAATAATTCATTTATAAATAATCTGTGGATAACTTTTTTTTCTGTGGATAAACAGACAAAAATAATCACAACGATGTAAAACAATAACAGTATATACGCATACATAAAAAAAACACTCACATATAAAAAAAGGTATAAATTAAAAGAAATCGAATCACTTGTTCTGTTAAAATAAAAGAGATACAACGAGTCGGACCTATTCAAAAAAAACTGTCAACAAAAATAAAAAAAAGTTATCCACAATATTCACAGGTTCAACTAATATAATTTATTTTTTTAATTATGTTTCAAACGGGATTGGGGATAAATTTTTTGAACAATTCAATGTGCTTTTTTTTACTTGTTTTTTTTTGAAAATGTGATATACACAATTATCAATCATTGTAAAACAAGGAGCCTAAATACATGTTAAAATTATTTAACACAGCCGAACATTCAAAACAGGAATTTAAACCGATTAGAGAAAATGAAGTTCGTTTTTACGGTTGTGGACCAACAATTTATAACTATGCTCACATTGGAAATTTAAGAGCTTATATTTTTTATGACTTACTTAACAGATATTTAAGATATAAAGGATTTAATGTCACATTTGCTATGAACTTGACAGATGTTGATGATAAAACAATTCGTGATTCTCGAGCCCAAGGTAAGTCTTTACGTGAATTTACAGATTTTTATGCTGATGCTTTTTTTAAAGATTGTGCAGCATTACATATCAAAAAACCAGACCATATTATTCGTGCAACAGAAGAAATTGATTCTATGATTGAATTGATACAACTATTGTTGGAAAAAGGTCATGCGTATAAGGCAAAATCCGGAGATGTTTTCTTTAAAATCAGTACGTTTTCTGATTATGGAAAAATGGCAGGTATTGAACCGGAAAAATTACGTGCAAATGCCGATGGCCGATTGGCTGATGAATATGATAAAGAAGATGTGCAAGATTTTGCATTATGGAAAGCTTATACAGAAAAAGATGGAGATGTCTATTGGGACACTCCTTTTGGAAAAGGACGTCCTGGATGGTCTTTAGAGTGCTCTGCTATGGCTCGTAAATATTTAGGTCAACCGATAGATATGCATGTGGGTGGTGTTGATTTAATCTTTCCGCACCATACTAATGAAATTGCTCAATCTGAATGTGCTTATGGGTGTAAATTTGTCAATTATTGGGTTCATAATGCTCATTTAATGGTTAACGGACGAAAAATGGCAAAATCGGCGAATAATTTTTATACGTTAAGAGATTTATTAGATAAAGGTTATTCCGCTGAAGCTATCCGATATGAATTGATTAAAGCTCATTATCGTATGACAATGGATTTTCAGGAAAACAATCTTCAAGGAAATCAAACTGTTATTGATAAATTATCTAACTTGATTTCTCGTTTGGATGAACCTAAAACAGGATTAGGTTGGGAAGATTGTGAGCGGGCAATAGAAGCTGTTTTAACTGGTTTTGAAAAAGGGTTAGATGATGATTTAAATATGCCGATAGCTTTAGCTTCTGTTTTTGATTTTATATCTTCTGTTAATAAAAATTTTGACACTTTATCATTAGATAATGCTCAAAAAATAAAAGATGTTATTCTAAAATTAGATACTGTTTTGGCTTTATTACCCAAGAAAAAAGAACAAAAATTAACAGCGGAGCAAGAAGCATTGATACAAAAGCGTCAAGAATATCGTTTGGCAAAAGATTGGGCAAATGCTGATGCTGTTAAACAACAATTGCTTGAAATGGGAATTATTGTTAAAGATACACCGAATGGTCCGGTATGGACTATTCAATAAGGTTCTGGATGTAATAAAAATTTTTCAACACCCAGAGCTGCAACGCAACCGCTGCCGGCAGCATTTATTGCTTGCCGGTAGATGTTTTCTTGAACATCTCCACAGGCAAAAACACCTTTGACACTTGTTTCCATTGTTCTTTTATCTGTTTTTATGTATCCATCAGATGTTAATTCCAATTGATTTTCAACTAATTCGGTTTGAGGTAATGTTCCAATAGCTTCAAAAACACCGTTAATTTGTAAAATGTCTTGTTTTTCTTCTTTTTTGTTGTAAATCAAAATAGATTCCAAACGTTCATTCCCATTAAATGCTTGAACGGATGTATTATTTAGAACAATAATTTTTTTGTTTTCAAAAACTTGTTTTTGGAGTGTAAATTCTCCGGAAAATTTATCGGTATTATTAATTAAATATACGGCAGAAGCAACTCGGGCTAAAAAAAGAGCTTCGTATAAAGCTGTATTTCCACCCCCGATAACAGCAACAATTTTGTTCCTGTAAAAAAAACCGTCACAAGTTGCACAAACAGATATCCCCTGCCCTTTAAATTTTTCTTCACCGGTAATATTTAACCATTTAGCTTTAGAACCGGTGGCGATAATAACAGCTTTTGCTTCTCCGATTCTGTTACTTTCTGTTTTAAATGTAAATGGATATTTTTTGATATTTAAGCTTTTTATTTGTTCATTTTCAATAGTCGTTCCGATAGAAACAACTTGTTTTTGAAAAATATCCATTAATTCGGCTCCGGATATTTTTTCATATCCTGGGAAATTTTCAATTTCATGTGTGTACATTAATTGACCGCCAATATTTTTGCCGGTAAATAAGGTTGTTGTTAAACCTGCACGTGTAGTATAAAGGCCTGCTGTATATCCTGCAGGCCCTGATCCGATAATTAAAACATCAGTTTTTATCATGTGAAGACCTCCATATCTTTACATAATATAGGATTAAATAAACTGAACGTCTAGTATTTCGTAAGATTTTTCTCCTTTTGGTGTCTGCACATCTACAAAATCCCCAGTTTTTTTACCAATTAAAGCTCGTGCAATCGGAGACAATAAAGAGATTAATCCTTTTTCTAAATTAGCTTCATATTTACCGACAATTTGATATTTGTGTTGAACGCCTGTTTCCGAATCTTCTAATGTCACAGTAGAACCAAACAAAACTTTATCGCCGGATAATTCTTTTACATTAATGACTTGTGCGTGAGCAAGAGCACTTTCCAGTTCCATGATACGACCTTCATTAAAACTTTGTTGTTCTCGGGCTGAATGATATTCAGCATTTTCAGATAAATCACCATGAGCACGAGCTTCTTCAATTGCAGCAACGATGCGAGGTCTTTCTTCAAATTTTAACCTTTTTAATTCATTTGTTAAATCATTGTAACCATTTGTTGTCATTGGAATTTTTTCTTCCATTTTTTCTTCCTTTCCATCTTGATTAAAAAAATAAAACCACGGCTTTTATTTCATTCCGTAGTTGTTTTGAATTTATCTTTTTTTAGTATAAGCATAATAAATAGAAAAAACAAGCAAATTTTTATAAATTAAAAAAAGATTTTCAATTTGAGTATATTTTATTTGTTTCAACTATTATTACATCTGGAATAAAATGTACGTATAAATGCAACAATTTTTTACACATTTTAGCAAATTTTTTAATTTTGGATAAGATATTCAATTAAAACAATAATCATTCATTTTTGTAAAAATCTGATTTTGCCAATTCGAATAGGGAAAAAAAGGTACCTTTTTTTATAATATATATAGGTATATGTGAACAAGGAGCGAGCCTATGTATAAAAAGAGCGTATCAGAGATTGGCCGGAGTATGGTAGAAATGCTGGGCGTATTAGCGATTATCGGGGTATTATCCGTTGCAGGGATAGCGGGATACCGATATGCGATGGACCGATATATAGCAAACGACGTCTTACACGAATCAAACATACGGGGCTTTGACGTAACGGCAAACT
>SUUT01000035.1 GCA_015062385.1 Alphaproteobacteria bacterium
TATCGCTTTTCTCTTTATACTGAGCGGATATCCCTGCTTCTCACTCTTCGTATAATTACATCCGCATCCTCGGCATCTGTATCGTTGCTTGCCTCTCCTATATCCATTCTTTACACAATCTTCTTTTCCGCATTTGGGACATCTCATTCTCTTGCTCCTTCCTTTGGCGGTTAATAATATCCTCTTTACCACACTTTATCTATCGCGTCAATACTCTTTTAGCATTGCCAATCTATCCCCAAACTTGACTTGACATTAAATTTATGCTATCATCATTTTTCAGAGAAAAATGTTTCAATGTAACTTTATAATGGATGTTATAAATGAAGCAACAAAGTGAAAAAATGATAGCCAATGCCTTGGAATGTTTAAAAAACATTCCGCAGATGAAAGATGTTTTAGAAAATTTACCTGATAATATTAAATATAGTTTTTCACAAGATACTCCTGGAGTAGCAAGTTTTAATAGTGACGAAAATCTTATTACTATCAAACCCAGTTTGGTTGCTTCTAACAATCCACAAGAACGCTTATCTTTTTATGTTGCTTTAGTACATGAGCTTTGTCATGCAAATCAAAAAAAAGAAGGACTTTATTATAATGATTTAATCGATGCTTCTTTTGGGGATACTTTTCGAATTGCCAAAATGATGGAAATAGATTCACATTTATTGAGGGTTATAATTGAAAATGAATTATTGAAACGAGAAGAGTTTCAAGGGTGTATATCTTCTGTAGATTGCCGATATTATCAAAAAGAGTTACACCGTGCTAACGGAAATATTTCACAGGCAAATACAAATTTTGTGTTATCGTATTGGCAAAATGCAAAAAACCATACTGAGTTAAACCAAGATGAACTCTGTACAATAAATAGACGTTATTTTTTCTATGTAGAACAAGCTTATCATCATGCACTTTTGATTCATAATACACTTTTGATTCATAATCCAAATTTTAAGCAAACAACAACAGGTAAAATATCTGCACAAGATTCCATTCATGCATATTTACGAAAAATGTCCCTGACAGGAGTACAACCCGAATTATTCCTACAAGACGGTTTTGATAATGTACAAACAACAAATAACTGGCAAGAAGGAATAACAATTTTAAATCCCGATGGAAGTAAATATTTGAACTTAGCTCCCACGGTAAACCCCCTTTTTGACAAAGTAACCTTTTTTAAAAATAACGAAGCTATTAAATTTTGTGAAAGAAATGGTATAACGGGAGAAATGAGACCATGGTTAACGAAGAAGCAGTGCCCCCCTGCATTAACAATGGATGATTCTGATTTTTCTGATAATCCCTCAGTTGCTAATTTGTCTGCCCTTGAAATTGCTATAGAAAATAGAAATATGAATCGCATACAGGAAATTATTTCTAAAGATCCTTCTGTCATTAACAGGCAAACAATGGTAAGTAAAAATTTTCCGTTGTTAATGGCTATACAAAATGACAATGTAGAAGCTATTTCTTTTATTCTGAGTAAAAATCCCAATCTATTATTAGCGACAGAAGACGGAAAAAGTGTATTCACTGAATTATCCAAGCTTTCCGATGTAAAAATTAGAAGGCAAATCAGAACCTTACAGGAAATTCAATTAAATGCACTTATTAATAAATGGCGCAAACGTTAATTTCAGTCCGTACCATACAAAATATGTCTCACCAATAAAAAAAACTTTTTTTATTATTTTAATTATAATGCACGAGATATTAAATACAGAAATTAGGAAGATCAGATAGAAATGACAAAATTGAGAAGTATAAAAAGAATGCGTAATGTAGCGAATTCTTATTTTATTGCATATATGAGATGCATAGAACAAAGAAAACTTAATTTAACAACCATTCAGTTTCTCCCTATTCCAGCACTTACTTGTATAGCATTTTCTTGCGAGATATATCTAAAAACACTTTTACATTGTTTCGGCATTTCTCATCCTAAAGTTCATAATTTAAAAAAACTATTTAATTTACTTCCCAAAGATATACAAGAAAAAATTAGAGAATCATATGACAATCCGTTGAAATTCGACAATAATTTAGAGAATGCAAGAGAATATTTTGCTACTTCACGATATCTTTATGAGAAAGAAGACGGATCTTTTAACTTTACTTTTATTGAATGGTTTTGTAAAAAGCTTAAAGAAACAATAGACAACAAAATATCTAAACTTGAAAAATCACAATTTTAACTGTGAACTTGTTCCAACTAATAAAGTCCCTTTCGGAGTATGTTTTTATTGGTTACGTTGGATAGATCAATTGATAAAATATTTATTGCTTTTTTATAAAAAGTATAATAGTCTTTTCTTGTTAATATATCACAGAAAATAAGAGAAACAGCATGAATGTTATTATTGCATTAGCCCTTATATCTATTGTTACGATATTGGAAGTTTTTGCATATATACCACAAATAATAAAACTGATTAAAACTAAATCAGCGGAAGATATCAGTTTAACAAGTTGGTTGACCTGGATGGTTTCTGATATATGTTATTTGGCCTATGTGTTATTGGAAAGTCCGGAAGCAGGAGTCATATTCCTTGCGTCGCTAAGTTTATTTCTTGTCATGTTTGTTTTTACGCTTACCATGTATTATCAAAAAACTAAGAAAAGAACAAGATAATGCCAGATTTTTTTTACAATCAGCAACAGTTTTTATCTCATATTAAAACAACCGTTGTTCCTGTTCTTGAACAGTTTGAAAAAAAAGAATATTTTATTTATCCTTAGGTAAAAAAATAAAGAAAAGATGTTTTGTATTCATCATTGTATTATTGTTTTTTTCTTTTGCCCTAACGATAACATTCAATAATGGTATTTTTATTCTTTTAGCGACCATTTTAGGGCGATTGCCATATTGGTTATATAAATTAAAAGTAAACCGATTTATAAAACAAGTTCATGTTGCAGTTTTTCCCCTTGTTTTTAATTTTTTAAATGAGGGAAGAATAACTAATCCTGTTATCTCAAAAAAAATGATATTGAAAAACCATTTATTTCATTATGCTGATTATCTAAAAAGTTCTTTTTGTCTTGCATTTAAACATGGTAGTATAGATTGTATCATACAGAATTGCGTTATCATAAATAATATGGGTCCTAAATTGTATATTGGTCCGGAATGTTTTCGTAAATACACTACATCATTGAGTCACCAATTTAAAGGCTTTTTTATATGTCTTAAACACGATAAAAAAATAAATGGGCAAATAATTGTTTTTAATAAAAAAAAAGAATCTTGAAAATATTTTCAATATGAATCTTTGTAAAATAAATTTAAATGATTCATATTTAGAAACATATTTTCAAACTTTCTCAATATATTCAATTTTGGAAGATAAGGAATATATTAAATCAGTTTTACTCAAAATAAAAATACTGAAGAATATTTTTAATGCTCCACGGATAGATATTTCTTTTTTTGAAGACAAAATCTTTTTTGCAGTATATACAGATTTTAAAATGTTTTCATTTTTAGATTTGGACTACTCTTTTTTAAATGAACGTTTATTTTTAAAACCATATGAAAATATAATTTTCCTTTTAAAACTAAACCGTTAGAAAAGAAATAAAATGATACTATTTTATTCCGTATATGACCAGACTCTCTAACTAAAACAGATAAGCCTCTAAAAGAGGCTTTTGTTTTAATTTAAAATGCCGAAAAATAGGCATAAAAAAACCTCTTTAATACAACAATTAAAGAGGTGATTGGTGGAGATAAGCGGGATCGAACCGCTGACCTCTTGAATGCCATTCAAGCGCTCTCCCAGCTGAGCTATATCCCCAAGGTCAATCTTAAATTAACAAAAATATTTGTTTTTGTCAATACATTTTTAAAAAGTTATCTCACTTTTTTATCAGAAACAATTGTTGCCAATCTTCCCGCCACCTCATTTTGATACATTTCTTTTGTCTTGTGGTATGTTTCAAAAATTCTCTCATCTCCTGGTTTAAATGTTACCCCTTTAAACGAACAAGGCTTATAATTTGCTTTTAAAATATTGTGTTGAACAATATCAAAATATGGATTTTCTTTATAAACACGTCGAACAATTTCCGTTATATCTTTTTCAAAAAGCATTTTTTCAACAGCTTGTGCCGCGGCATTCATATATCCTTTTCCTGTTTCACTTTGCGCTATCCAAAATCCTGTTTCAATCATTGTTCCCAAACGCTTTAATCTGACACAACCAACGCATTTATCTGTATTTTTAGGGTAAATATAGTATGGTGCACTTTCATCATTACGAGCTTGTTCTAACCATTCTTTCATAGTTTCCTTAGCTTGAACAACATTTTTAATACCACAAAAATCATATAGCAGTTTTAATCTCGGGGCGTTCGGTTTGAATAACGCAAAAAATGCACGGGCCTTTTTTACATCTTTTTCTGTTTCCGGTAAATTAGGCGCTTTAAATTCTAGTTGTAAATCAACAGTTGAGCCATTTATTTTTGCATCAAATAACATCTAAAAATCCCGTTCATGTACAAACCATTGAAAATGTTCAGCGGCCCTTTGCATAGAAACGTGCGAACCAACCTTGTATGTAGAAATCGTCTTTTGAATTTCTTCTGAATTTGCATAATTTGTTACACCAATGTATTCCGGATGATTATTCTGCAAATCAGTATCCAATTCAACAATACGCACTTTTTCTTCCAAATCACATGTTTGCATATCATAAGCCGCACTTACTAAGCCCTTGTCCAAAGATGAAAATTCTGATGGAAGAACCGGATATACAGCAGTATCTTGGACACAAGCAGTTACAGTTAAAGCACTCCCATATGTTACAATTTTTTGAACCATTTTTTTCATGTGTTTTCTCCTTGATGGATGTCACTATATAATCATAAAAAAAACTTGTCAACAAATTAAACAATCCTGATGTTAAATCAATTCATTCAGAAGATGCTTTATTTTTTTTATTTTATTTGATATACTATACATTATGGAAATAACATTAAATGATTTTTTAGGTGGAAAGATTCGTTTATTGCAATACAAAAACGGATATAGAATTACATCTGACACAGTTTTATTGGCAGCAGCTGTTCAGGCAAAAAAAAACGAAACTGTTTTAGACGTTGGAACAGGAACCGGCGGGGTATTGTTTTGTTTGCATGCCCGAATTCCGGAATTAAACTCAACAGGCATAGAAATACAAACAGATTTATATCAATTGGCTTTAAAAAATCAAGAAATAAATCAATACAAAATTCATTTCATTAATGAGGATATTTTTTCCGAAAAATCCACATTGCACGGCATACAATTTCACCATGTTGTTACCAATCCGCCATTTTATACAGAAGATTTAATTCGTAATCACCCTCAAACAGCCACGGCATATCATCAGACATTTGATTTATCAAGATGGTTGCGTTTTTGCTTAAAACATTTACGGGCAAAAGGATCTTTTGCCCTAATACATCGGACAGAAGCTTTGCCGGAAATTTTGGCTATCCTGAATAAAACCGCTCTTGGAGGCATTGAAGTAATTCCAATTCAGCCAAAAGAGAATGCTGCATCTAAACGAGTTATTGTACGTGGTATTATGGGTTCAAAAAAGCCTTTTGTTTTACGAGCCCCACTTATAATGCATACAGAAACAAATGAACGAACAGAACTTGCAGAAAAAATTATGCGAGAAGGATATCCAATTGAATAAATAGCTTGACAATTTAATAAAAAAAGAGTAAAAGTTCATTTAGTGGTCCCGTAGCTCAGCTGGATAGAGCAACAGCCTTCTAAGCTGTGGGTCGGGCGTTCGAATCGCTCCGGGATCGCCATTCTAATCAGGCTTGTAATTTATACAAGCCTTTTTTACATAAAAACAAAACATTTGCGACAAAAAAAATTAATTAATACCACTCGCTTGAAGTAATTCTTTTGATTCGTTGGAAATTAAAGGCATTTGCGGATTTAAAAACTTATTATTAGTATTATGATTTTGTAATAATTCCGGTGCAACCTTAAAAATAAAATAAAAACCGTTTTCCGTTTGATGAATCATTTTTAATCTTAAATCAATTTTATCAACAATAACCGAAAATTGTTCGAACAATACTCGAACAGCACAATTCATTATTAATTCATCTTTTAGAACAAATCCTTTTGGTAAATGATATGCTTTGACTTTTTCAGTTGTTTCCGGATGTTCTAAAAATAAATATTTTCCGTCTTGCTGAATTAAGAAAACAACGGATGTTTGTAATGCTTGTCCCATTCGTACCTCCACACATCTTATTTATTATATCACTTTTTTTTATGTGGTGCAATATACAATTTTATATTTTTTATTGGGCTAGCTGTTCTAGAAATTTTTGAATAAATTGAATTGTTCGTTCATCATTGGGCAAGCCGTTATTATTTAAAAAACTCTCATTCCACACGATACCGATTTCAGATTGCCGGATTTGCTTCATCCCCAAAACCGGTAAAATAGAACGCAAATGAACTTGTGCCGGCAATGTACCGCTTGAACCTATAGATGCTCCGGCAATAGCCGCTTCTTTCCCGACAAGACAACTTTTTCCATAGGGACGAGAAGCCCAATCTAATGCATTTTTTAAAACACCGGATATTGATCGATTATATTCCGGTGTCATCAATAAAATCAAATCAGATTCTGAAATTTTTTGTCTGAATACATCAATTGCCGGTAAAGATGTGGTTTCTAAATCTTCCGAAAAAAGCGGTATATTATGAATATCAATAAATGAAAAATCCAATTTAGAATGCCCGATTTTAATAAATACTTCCGCTAATTTACGATTAATCGATTCTTTTCTTAAACTGCCGACAATAATTCCGACTTTTTTCATCTAAGCACTCCTTTCTTTTTTTTGATAAATAAAAATAAATACTTTATTTGTCAAGAGTATTAGGGACTATTTAATAATACCTCCACCCAAAACAGAAATGCCATCATTTTTATCATAAATAACCAATGATTGCCCTCGTGTGACAGAACGTTGTGGGGTTTCAAAGGAAACAAGCAATTCATTTTCTGCTTTTTGTTCAATTATTGCAGGAACCACTTTTCCTGCTGATCGATATTTAACACCAACCGTTAATGGTGTTTGTAATTGCGTTTCAAGCCCGTTCCAAACAACCGAACAAATAGTCGTTTTTGAAACAAATGTTGATTCAACCTCTCCAACAATTACTTGATTTTGTTCGGCATCAATATCAACAACATAAAGCGGAACGGGATATGCAATACCTAAACCTCTGCGTTGACCGATTGTATAGTGCCAAAAACCGATATGTTTTCCTAACACACGTCCATTTGTGTGAACAATATCTCCTACTTTTGGGGCTTGTTCCAATAAATCGGCATAGTCTCCGTTATAAAAGTCCTGACTATCCGCTTTATCGGCAACAGCTAAACCTCTATCACGAGCCATTTTTCTAACTTCTTCTTTGGTAAAGCTACCTAATGGCAAAAGTAATCGGGATAATTGTTTTTGGCTCAAACGATATAAAAAATAACTCTGATCTTTTTTTTCATCTATCCCTTTTTGCAAAACATATTTTTCGTTTCTTTTTGTAATACGAGCATAATGACCGGTTGCAAAATAATCAAACTGAATTCCTTGTGCTAATGCTTTATCACACATTACACCAAATTTCATTGTTTCATTACATTTAACACAAGGATTTGGAGTAATACCCGACAAATAAGATTCTTTAAAATATGATAAAACAATCTGTTTATATTCTTCGGAGCAATCTAAAATATGCACATCAATATTGTGTTCTTTACCCCATTCTCGAACATTTAAAATATCTTGTTTTTCCGTAGAACCGTAACAAGCGTTGCCGGCAGCTTTTAAATTGGCAATGTCTTTATTGTAAATGGACATTGTTAATCCAATCACATGGTACCCCTGTTCTTGCAATAATAATGCTGTTAAAGTTGAATCAAGTCCTCCGCTTAATCCCACAGCAACGGTTTTCGTCATGTTTTACTCCTAAAATAAATAACCAATATATACGGTATAGGCACACAAAAAGAGAAAACCCATTAACCGTGAAACTTTTTTAACAGTCAGTGCTGTTAAACACAAAACAGATGTCACAATTGCCATAATAATCGTATTTTTCATCATTTCTTCGGGCATCTGAATAGGTAAAATAAGGGCAACAGAACCCAAAATAAACAGAGCATTATAAATATTACTCCCAACAACATTACCAAAAGCAACTCCGTTTTCTTTTTTATAAGAAGCAATAACAGATGCAGCCAATTCCGGTAAAGACGTTCCCACAGCAACGATGGTTAAACCGATAACAGCCTCCGATATTCCCCAATGTAATGCTAAAATTTTTGCATTTTCAACAAGTAAATAAGCCCCACCACAAGTTAATCCAATACCAATTATGGCTTTAATTAGAGCGAGCCAAATATTTTTGTTGAAAGATATATTTGTCGTTTCGGATGAGGATGTGTTTTTTGAATTTTTTTTATCCATATAAAAAGAATATACTATATATAAAATTAAGGTTAAAACAAAGATAAGACCGATTATTCGAGTCATTGTTCCGTATAACATAACACAAATAAGCATTATTGTTGATAAACCAAGAATAAATCCATCACGTTTAAAAGAATGAATATCAATATTAATCGGATGAATAAATGCTGCTAACCCCAAGACAAGTAAAATATTTGCAGTATTACTACCAATAACATTTCCAACGGCAATACCATTAGAACCTTGTAAACCGGAAGTTAAACTGGTAACAAGTTCGGGTGTGGATGTTCCAAAACCAACTAAAACCAAACCAATAAACAAGGTAGATAATCCGATTTTTTTTGCGATTGCTACGGAATTGTCAACCAAGAGATTTCCACCATAAATCAGTAAAGCCAATCCTAATATTAAACATAAGTAAACCAAAATCATTTTTTTAACTCCTGTTCTATTTCTTATAGTAATTATTTTATACCATTTTTTTTGAAAAAAATACAAATTTTTTCATAATTTTCTTTTTATGCTTTAATTGTGACAAATATGTGACACTTAAAATACATATTTATGACATTTTGTTAAATAACGTCATAAAATAATTGGCAAACAATTAAAAATTTCATAAATACATATTCAGTTTTAACAAAACGATGGAGAAAATTATGAAAAAATATCTTTTAGCGGTAAGTGCATTAACGGCTTCTTTTTTCACAACAGATGCCTTTGCAGCAGGCTACCATTTATCTGAATATACTGTGACGGGCTTAGGTCGTTCATTTGCCGGTGCAGGAGTTGTCGGAGATGATTTTTCTTCTTTGGCTTTTAATCCGGCAGGTATGCAATATAATCAGACAAATGGGGCTCAAACAGGTGTAACAGCTGTCAGTTTGCATTTTGATTATAAAGGCTCAATTGGAACAGCGGCTTCTATTAATAAAGATGGCATGCATTTAGGACCACGTAGCGGTTCCGGTCATACACGCCCGACTCGGGTTTTACCGCATGTTTTTGCTCAACAAAAATTAAATGACAAAACAACCTTAGGTTTAGGTGTTTATGTTCCTTACGGTTTGGCAACAGATTATGATAATGATTGGTTTGCACAATCACATGCCGGATTAAGTCAATTGTCCGCAACAAATGTCAGTCCGGCATTATCTTATCAGATTAATGATAAATTTGCTATTGGCGGGGCATTGAATATTCAATATGTAACTGCCCGTTTAACCGGCAACATTGAACGGGGAGATTTATATTTTGATAGTGCTTATAATGAATTAGAAGGAGATGATTATGGTGTCGGATATACATTAGGCACAACATTTACACCTAGAAAAGATATTCGTTTAGGAGTGTCCTACCGTTCTAAAATTAAGCATAAATTAGAAGGTGATTTAAAAATTTCCGGCATGTTAAACAGCGAATCAGATATCTATACAAAAATTACAACACCGGAAGTTGTTTATTTAACTGCTGCATATGATTTGAATAAATGTTTTACATTATCGGCAACAGCGAAATGGACCCGTTGGAGTCAATTTAAAAATTTAGATATTTTCTCCAAAACAACAGGAATAGCGGTTTCCGAAACATTTGAAAACTGGAAAAACACATGGTATTACGCTGTTGGGGCTGATTATCGTTACAACCGTAATTGGGTGTTCAGAACAGGTATCGGTTATGATGAAACGGTTATTAAAGCTCCTGAATATAGAACGGCTCGCATACCGGATGGTCGTCGGATTTTAACATCATTAGGGGCAACTTGGAAGAAAAACAATTGGCAAGTTGATTTAGGTTATATGCACATCTTTGTTCATGGGGGAGAAGCTTTGGGTGAAGCATCAAGTGCCTCTCCGGCAAACTTAAAATATTCTGCCGATGCAGATTTAGTCAGTTTTGGGGTACAATATAAATTTTAATGAATATACCTTACAAAAAAGAGTTATCTGCCCGATAACTCTTTTTTTTTATAAAAAATGCACGATTATGTTGATTTCCATTGAAAAGGGATATAAAGTGAACTTAATTTGTTTAACTGTTAGGAGACTGCAATGAGTGAAAAAAAAACAACAAGTGTTATACGAAATAACAAAAATGACACAGTAGTTGTGCAACGAAAAACAACAAAACCGCAACAAGCAAATAATTTGATTAAAACAATATCTATTTTTATTTTTGGATGCTTGGTTGGTTCTATTGTAATTTATTTTGTGTTGTTAAATAAAATAAACGGTACAACAACACTTACAAACAATTCTTATGATTTCTATGATGTTTCCGAACAGGAAATAAAAGTAAAAGAAAAAGAACAGATCAAACGCAAAATTCGTGCCGAAATTGAACGAGAAATTGCAGAATCACAACATCCTAAACCAACACTACAAACAAACGGACATCAAAACGAAGAAATTGTTGCACAAATCCTTGAAAGAAAAACGCTTTATTCTTTAGGTAATCCGAATGGCTCATACATCATCGTTAAGTTTTTTGATTATAATTGCGGATGGTGCAAAAGAACAAGCCAAGCATTCCAAAAAGCATTTAAAGAGGGAACAATTCCAAATGTCCGATTGGTTTTAATTGATACTCCGATTTTTGGAGAAAGCAGTGCCATTATCTCCCGTTTTGTAATGGCTTCGGAAAAACAAGGAAAACTTACACAAATGCATGAAGAAGTGATAAATGCATCCGGTAAGTTGGATAAATCAAAATTATTGCAAATTGCTGAAAAATTAGGAATGGACATCCATCAATTAGAAAGCGATGCAAACAGTATGGAAATTCGAAATCAATTAACGGAAAACAAAAAGTTATCCGAAGAATTAAAAATTATAGGAGTTCCGTATTTAATTGTAAACGGAAAATCTAATCCGGGAGCATTAATCGGAGAAAAATTTGAACAAATGGTTATCGAATCAAATCAATAAAAAGAAAAATATATTTATTCAGAAAAAAGACACTTTTAAACGGTGTCTTTTTTTTAAACATTGTAAAGTATGAAAAAGCTTGATTTTTTTCATAAAACAAGGTATGACAAAAATATGTACCGTTTAAAGTATTTTTTTGTTTTATTTTTCTTGTTTTTATCGGGATGTAGCAGTATTTTACTATCTCCTTCATATCATTCTGACGGAACATACTTATATGTTCATAAAGGAGATACACTATACGCATTGGCTCGTAAAAATGATATTTCATTAAGAGATTTAATTGAAGAAAATAATTTAAAAGCCCCATACAACTTATATATTGGACAAAAATTACGTATTCCACAGGCACAGACACACACCGTTCAAAAAGGAGATACGTTATATAGTATTTCACGAAAATACGATATGAACATTAGTGCCTTATCTCGTATGAATAATTTAAGTGAACCTTATACACTAAGTGTTGGGCAAATTTTAAAAGTCAACAATACAACTCAACCTGTTAACAACATCAATAGCGGTAAAAAGAAGACGATAACTCAAAATAAAGTTCAAACAAAACAGAAAAAAGTGATTCAACAGAAAAAGAGAACTGTTTCAATCACAAAAACGGCAAATGTACCCCGTTCACAATCAAAAAAACGATTTATGTGGCCGGTAAAAGGAAAAATTATTTCTTCATTCGGCTCATCCCAAAAATCTATGCAAAATGATGGTATAAATATTGCCGCAAAAAAAGGAACTCCTGTTGTTGCGGCAGATGCTGGCACAATCGGATATGCGGGCAATCAGTTAAAGGGATACGGAAATTTAATTTTAATTCGGCACAGTAACGGTTGGATGACGGCTTATGCTCATAACGATAAAATTTATGTTAAAAAAGATCAAAAAGTTAAAAAAGGTCAAAAAATTGCCACTATCGGGAAAACCGGAAATGTAACCACGCCACAGTTGCATTTTGAAATTCGATATAAAACTAAAGTTGTTAATCCGAAAACTTATTTACAATAACAAAATAATATGATATAAAATAAAGAAATAAATTTTAAAGGAGATAAAAAATGAAATCAGCAATTTTAGGAACGGTATTAAGTGTTGCATTATGGGCAACCCCTGTCTTTGCAGGATTAAGTGATGCTTTAACGGCATTTGAAATCAAAAAGTATGATCAGGCATTTGCTGAATTTTCATATTTAGCCGATGAAGGAGATGCAACAGCTGCTTATTATTTGGGTAAGATGTATGCACAAGGACTTGGTGTTGAAAAAAACGAAACAAAAGCGGTAGAATATTATCAACGGGCAGAAAATGCCTATAATATTGATGCTGCTTATGAGTTAGCTGAAATTCTATTAAAAGAAGCAACCGATCAAAATGATGAAAATTTTGAATTAGGATTAAAATATTTAAAACGAGCCGCATATGCCGGGCAACCAAATGCACTTTATCAATTGGGTTCATTTTATGAAAAAGGTGAATGGGTTGAAAAAGACTATAAAAACGCTTTTGGGTTCTATTTAATGGGAGCATTAAAAGGAGATGCCAAATCACAGTATAAAGTAGCCTTGTTATATCTGTCCGGAAAAGGTGTACCCCGTGATTTAGAAAATGCCGTCCGCTGGATGGCTCGTGCCGCACATCAGGGATATGTGGTTGCCCAAAAAATGCTTGCGGACATTCGATTAAATGAATCGGCAATACGAAATATTCCGGAAGCATATCGTTGGTATAGTATTATTGCCGCATATAATTCAGATGAAATTGGGGAGGATGCCTTAAAAAAACGCAATGAACTTGAAAAGAAAATCAAGAAAAAAGAAATTTTATTATCAAAACAACGGGCAGCACGTGAATGGCGTCCTATTCCACCGGAAAAATCAGTTCCAACATCTGATTTATTATTAATCCCAACTCCGATTATCCCCGGATTTAATGATCCGGAAGCAGTTCAGGCTATGTTGGCACAAGGAGAAGTTTTGCTAACTGACGGACGAAAATACGGTATAAAACCGGATATGATTGTGAAAGCAAGTATTACGAAAAATTTTACTCCCATTGAAAAAGCAGTTACCGCCGCTGTGGACAAAGGGGATATTCAAGCATATGCTTATTACGGGGATTTATTACGTTCTCGCTTTCAAAATGTTTCAGAAGCTGTTAATTGGTATAAAAAAGGTGCCGAAGATGGAGATGCATATGCTCAATATCAATTAGCAAAAGCTTATTGTGAAGGGCGAGGAGTTGATTCTGCTCGACCATCTCAATGTTATGCTTGGTTAAAAATTGCTCAAAATAATTCTGCTGATACACTTAAATTAACAATTCAGAATGCTTTGGAAATTGTAGAGGCCGAAGTGACACCGGAAGAACGAACACAAGGAGAAAAATTAATTCAAGAATATCAGACAAAAGGTAAAAAAGAAAATCCGGCAAAAGATGTTTTAAATCTGTTTTAATATAGTATTTAAATAATATTTTTTGTTTACAATCGGTTATATCAAAACCCATTCATCCATATGAATGGGTTTTGTAATTAATATATTGATAAAAAATTGTGTTCCGATATTTATCGGTAATAAAACGTACCTATAAAAGCAACAATTTTTTACACATTTTAAAAAATTTTTTGATTTCGGATAAGATATTCAATTAAAACAATAATCTTTTATTTTCTCAAAAATCTGATTTTGCCGAAACGCATAGGGAAAAAAAGGTACCTTTTTTTATAATATATGTAGGTATATGTGAATAAGGAGCGAGCCTATGTATAAAAAGAGCGTTCAAGAAGTTGGTCGAAGCATTTTAGAAATGCTGGGCGTATTAGCGATT
>SUUT01000036.1 GCA_015062385.1 Alphaproteobacteria bacterium
GTACAACAGCTGAAATGAGTATGCAATTTACGTTTGACAGTATTGTCATCGGGGGAAGCGGTGTTAACGGAAGTGGGGATAGCTATGATAATCCAATCGAACGATGTCCGGATAAACAAGTATGGCGACAAAAGGAAGACGGAACATATGGTTGTGTTTGTCGGCATGATTATGAATATGGAGAAGATTGTACTCGATGTGAACCGCCTCGCAGTTGGAATCAAGGTAATCAGAGTTGTCAATGTCCGGCAGATAAACCGATATGGGAATATGGTGTCTGTAAATGTATAGCTGATACAGACTGCCAATATAGCGGAACAGGTTTTTGTTGTGATGATACGGAACAAGTGTGTCGTCCATGTGATGAAACGGATTGTGATAAAAGCAAAGGATTAACATTGGCAGACGGACGATGTGTCTGTTCGGGACGGAAAGAATGGCGACAGGATGAGGGGGAATCAGAACCGAGTTGTAAATGTCCTGTTAATACCCCACCGGAAGCGGATTCGGAAACGTGTGAATGTCCGGATGGAAAAGATAATGTAGATGAAGACGGAGACGGGATAAATGAATGTGTCACATCCTGTCCGAGTGATACAGGTTTTACGGGATTGAGAAATCGGACAACGGGGAATTGTTTATGTAACACAGAAGCGGGATATAAAGCCGAATCGGAAACGGTCGGCGGAATACAAATGTGCGTGTGTGATGAAACAAGAGATTATTATCAAGGGCCGAGCGGGTGTTTACCGTGTCTTCAAGTAACAAAAGAATTTGCCCAAAAGAATTGGGGAAGTGATGATACAGTAGGGCTGAATATAGATACTGTGGATGAAGATGTTTGGTGGTGTAGATATTCTGTAGATCACACTTATGTGTTTAATCCTTCGGAGAATAGACTATGTGGAAAGTTTGAGGTATTAAAAAAGGATTCAAATGGTAAATTTTATTGTTCCGCTGATTGTTCTGCAAGTTATGGTAGTGGCATGGGTATTGAGGGGGGGAAATGGATTTCATTTGGTATTTGTGGTTGTTATTATTATTCAGTTTGGGAAAATAACCGTTGTATTAATCCTTGCAGTAATGGACAAAAGATAAACGGACAATGTTCTAAATGTTATGAAACTTCGTATACTTTTGATGGCACAACTTGTCATGTTTGTAATAATGGCATTCCGGCACCACAAGAAGGAGCATGTATGTTCACATATAGGAATTGGTTGGCAAATACACCGGCATATTGCCATCCGAATGCAAATGACGGCATTTCCGGAAGATATAACCAAACACAAAATGGTGATTGTTCTTATGAAAAAGGTATTAGTATTGTTAAAAATGTATTGCCATATTGTGAATTTAATACAAAAACAACAGAGAATTGTAAATGTTCAACCGGTGGAGATTTTGGAGAATATTGTTGTTCGGCATCAACTTATCCGACATTAACAGGGTGTTCTGCTTGTCCGGCGGGTCAGGTGCCAAATTCATCTAGAACAGGATGTACAATGTGTGAGCCAAATGAAATTACACAAAACGGAAAATGTGTTAAATGTGATAAGGGCTATTATCCGAGCAGTCAGCAAAATCGGTGTTTGGCTTGTCCGGCAGATAGAACAACAGATGAAGATGGTTTAACGTGTAGTGTTTGTGTTGATTCAAATAAAATATTTAACATGATAACAAACAGATGTGAATGTCCACCGGAAATATCTTTTGAAGATCCAATAAACGGAAGTTGTATTTTTTTTGAAGATGAAAATACAGAAGAAGGAGAATCTAATTAAACACTAAAACGAATCTATTTTCAAAAATAAATTTTATATTTCAAACCTTTGTTTCTAATCATCCAGCTTAAACAAGTTGTTTAAGCTTCATTTAAACGAGTCATCGTTAAAAATTTCTCTTGCCGATGAATTTTTAATTCATCGGGGGATAATTTTTCCAACTGACTTAAATATTTTTCCATTACACTTTTAACTGCATTCATTGTTTCTTTTGGATATCGATGAGCCCCACCTAATGGTTCAGGAATAACTTCATCAATCAAACCAAGTTTTAATAAATCCTGAGCTGTTAAATGCAAAATTTCTGCTGCTTTTGAAGCCATTTTAGCATCTTTCCACAGAATAGAAGCACACCCTTCCGGAGATATAACCGAATAAGTGGAATGCTCTAACATTAAAACAGTATTACCGGAAGCAAGAGCAATAGCCCCACCGGACCCTCCCTCTCCGATAATACAAGAAATAAGAGGCACTTTTATATCTAAACATGTTTCAGTTGAAGCAGCAATTGCTTGTCCTTGTCCACGCTCTTCTCCTTCCATTCCGGGGAAAGCTCCTGCCGTATCTACCAATGTGATAACCGGCACATTAAATTGTTCAGCTAATCGCATTAATCGAATCGCTTTGCGATATCCTTCCGGTTTTGCCATCCCGAAATTATGTAAAAGACGAGTTTCCGTATCATGTCCCTTTTCATGCCCAATAACCATAACCGTTCGTTTACCAAGTTTTGCAAAACCACCCACAATTGCTAAATCGTTAGCAAAACATCTGTCTCCGGATAATTGGCAAAAATTATCAAAAATTTGATTAATATAATCTGTGGCATGAGGTCTGTTTTCGTGACGTGCCACTGCCGATTTTTGCCATGGTGACAGATTCTTATAAAGCGTATTTAACGCCTTTTCCTTTTTGACTTTTAGTCTATCCAATTCAGAAACGATATCATCTTTTTGTAAGCCTGAATGATACTTTATCTCTTCAATTCGACTATCTATTTCAGAAATGTGCTGTTCAAAATCCAGATATTGCATTTGATTTTCCTCTATTTTAAATTGATTTTTTTTATTATAAAGATTATACTGAGAAAAGTCCAGTTTTTTATTACATTGTCATAAAAAGGAAATATGTATCATGAATTCATTTCTGATTGGAGTCTATTTATTAATTTTTGGAAATGCTTTGGTTTGTGGCGGAATTTTAATTTTGCTTTTTTTATTTTTAAAACGACAAAAAGAAGGATTCTTGTATATCACACGTCAATTAAATCAGCTGGATAAACAAATTAAACAGTCTAAATCTAAAAATCAAGAAACTCCATTATCCATATCCATGGATGAACCAATTGCCAAATATAAACAAGTGAGCTTATCAGATGAAGTCAACATTAATTTTATCAAAGATTAATCTTTTTTGTTTTTTCTGTTTTCTTATTTTTTCATCCGGAACAGTTCAAGCCAATTATCCTTTTCAACATGCTATGGCAATGCATGGAGAACCCAAATATAAAACTAATTTTTTAGCATTTGATTATGTTAATTCAAAAGCCCCTAAAACAGGTGAATTAAAACAAAGTGCATTAGGCTCTTTCGATACATTTAATCCATTTACTATTAACGGCATAGCTCCGGCAGGAATCGGATTAATGTATGACACATTAATGAAATCCAGTTCTGATGAACCATTTTCCCTATATGGATTAATTGCTGATGGTGTTTTTATTTTGCCGGAACAAAAAGGGGTTGTATTTCACATTAACTCAAAAGCACGTTTTCAAGATGGCTCTCCGATAACAGCCGATGATGTTATCTTTTCTTTTAACATTTTAAAAAACAAAGGAATTCCAACATACAGATATTATTATCAAGATGTTGATTATGTTGAAAAAAGAGATAATTACACTATTGTGTTTCATTTTAAAAACAATTCAAAAAACAGAGAATTACCTTTCATTTTGGGAGAATTGCCTGTTTTATCCGCTCAATTTTGGCAAAATAAAGATTTTGAGAAAACAAGTCTACAAAAACCGATCGGAAGTGGTCCATACATTATTGACAAGTTCAAACCTGGTCGTTCAGTCTCTTATAAACGAAATCCGAATTATTGGGCAAAAGATTTAAATGTAAACAGAGGGTACTATAATTTTGATACCATAACTTATGATTATTATCGTGATACAACTGTTATATTGGAAGCTTTTAAAGCAGGTTTATTTGATTTGAGACAAGAAAATGAAGCAAAAAAATGGATTCAGTTTAAAAACGAAAAAAATGTGCAAAACAGTCAGATAAAAATGATAGAATTCAATCATGGAATGCCAAGCGGTATGCAAGGGTTTGTTTTTAATTTACGACGTCCGATTTTTAACAATCTTTATGTTCGCCAAGCTATATCATTGGCTTTTGATTTTGAATGGATGAATCAAAATCTATTTTATGATTTGTATCAACGAACAAATAGTTTTTTTGATAATTCTTATCTAAAAGCACCTCAAGAAATGAGTCAAAACGAAATTGATTTGTGGAAAAAATTAGAAGCAAAAAATTTAAAAAAACAATCATTTCATTTGCCCGAGAATATGCCCCATACAATGCGACAACGCCTTAAATTAGCTTTGGATTTATTAAATATAGCCGGATGGCATGTACATGACGGCATGTTAAAAAACAGCAAAGGAGAACTTTTTCAATTTGAAATTTTATTAAATTCCGCTAATAGTGCCACATGGGAACGAGTTGTTTTACCCTTTGTCGGACAATTAAAACGATTAGGCATACAAGTTAAAATCAGAACAGTTGATGTTATTCAATACAAAAACAGATTGGATACTTTTGATTATGACATGATTGTATCAGTATGGGGACAATCACTATCTCCCGGAAATGAACAGCGTTATTTTTGGAGTTCACAAGCTGCTAAAAGTGAAGGCTCAATGAATTATTCTGGTATTAATCAACCAGTAATAGATACCTTAATTGAATATGTTATCGAAGCTGATACTCAAGAAGATCTAATCGTTGCGGTTCAAGCATTAGACAGAGCCTTACTGAGTGAACAAATTGTTATTCCTCATTGGTATTCTCCTGTTTTACGTTTTGTTATGTGGGATACAATTAAATATCCAACAGTTGTTCCAATGAAAGGTCCCAATATAATGACTTGGTGGAAAGAATAGTTTTTTCAAGTATTTTGTATTTTATGCTTGCACAAATTAAAAAAAAATGTATGAATAGAAGAAGAATTATAGCAGGAGGATTAAAATGCGTCGGATTATTTTAGCTTTATCCGTGAGTTTATTATCAATTTCAACCGGTTATGCACAGGGAGCTTTTTGGGGATTTGATGAAAATAATCAAGAAGCATATATTCCCATTCAATGTGATGGTCAATTTGATGAAACACAAGGTGGCGTATTCATGCCAACTCCGGAAGAATTATATGAACAAGGAGAATCTTTTTTATTAGAGAAAGGGGATACGAAAAACAATGCCAGTTATTGTTTACTATCGGCGGCCATACAAGGAAACGTAAAAGCTCAATATCGTGTTGCTCAATTATACAACAAAGGCTTTGTTTTACCTCAAAATGATATTGCTGCTTATCGGTGGGCCTTTTTAGCTGCCTTAGGAGGAAGCAAAGAAGCTGAACAATTAGCTTTGACATTAGAACAAATTTTATCCTCGGAAGAAATTCAAATGGCAACACAAACGATTGAACCCATGCTTCCGGGAATAAAACAGAAAAAGAGCGATTCGTTAAAAGAACAGGAAGATTTATTAGCAGAAAAGAAAGAACAATTGGAAAAGCTGAATAAAGAAATTGATGAATTGTTAGGTGTGGAATTTAAAGAACCGGAGAAAAAACAAATTGCCGTTGCACCGGAACCAACAAAACCCACTCAAACAACAGCTAGCAAAAAGCGTTCTGCACGGGAGGGTAAAACAAAATTAAATTCAAATAGAAATCGTTTAAAATCGTCCACTCCCAAAACTGTTAATCAAGGTCCCATTTTTACAGAAAAAGACAGAATGAAATAGATTTTACATGCTTGGAATTTCAGTATGAAAAACATAATCCGAATTTTAATATTTTGTCTAGGATGTTTTTGTGTAAAAACCGTATCTGCAACCGAAAAATTTTTACCCGAAACGGAAGATATTCCCTTAATGGACGGATTAATTGTTCAATCGCCGGCAGATTTGAATTTTGATACACCGGAGGGACAAATTATAATAGTTGAAACAATATCCACGAATTTAACCAAAGAGCAAGTGTATTGTTATTATGCAAAAACATTGCCTGAAATCGGTTGGAAACAAATTACGGATAAGCAATATATACGGGAAAAAGATACCATACTCATTAAAACAATACAAGAAAAACAACCTTTAAAAATTCATTTTGAAATTACCGTTATGAACAATTTATAAGATGTTTTTTAAAAACTATTGACTTTTTGTTTTTTTTACGTTATAAAGAAAGCCTTAAATTTAATAAATTTTTCAATTGAGGAATAAAAAATGGCCAATATAGCATCGGCAAAAACCCGTGTAAGACGGAATGCCAAAAGAACAAGAATTAATTCTGACCGCTTAAATGCTGTCAGAACAGCAGTAAAGAAAACAAGAGCTGCTATCGTTGCAGGCAATAAAGAAGTTGCTGAAACTTGTTTTAAAGCTGCTGAATCAGCATTAATGAGTGCTGCAAACAAAAAAACATTACATAAAAAAGCTGCTTCTCGGAAAGTTTCTCGTTTAGCTGCTGCAATCAAAAAAATGTAATACGCACAAAAGCATTCATTTGATATTAAAAAGCACTCTTGAGTGCTTTTTTTTATGGCTTTTTTTTTAAATTTGCGTAAAATAATATTATCGTTTTATTAATAACAACAATACAATAAATTATTTATTTCAAAATAAAAAGGAAGAAACAGATGTATCATAGTTTTTTTGACGTGTTTTCTATCGGTATCGGTCCATCCAGTTCACATACAGTTGGACCAATGCGTGCCGCATTAAGGTATGTAAAAAATTTAGAACAGCTAAAAGTTTTTAACCAAACAGAAAAAATACAGGTTATTCTCTATGGCTCTTTAGCTTTAACCGGTGTCGGACACGGAACACCGAATGCAGTCGTTTATGGTCTGTTAGGGTTAGAAGCTGATACAATAGATTTATCTCAAAATTATATCCAACAAATACAAGCATCCGGAAAACTTTTATTAAATCAAAAAAAAGAAATAGCATTTCAAATAGAAAAAAATATTATTTTAGATAAAACAACGTTTTTACCGGAACATTCAAATGGAATGAAATTTCAAGCATTCGATAATAACGGGAATTTACTAAAAGAAGAAATTTATTTTTCAATCGGTGGCGGTACAATCGTTCGATCAGATGAACTCAATCAAAAAAACACTATTTTAAAAGAAGTACCTTATCCATTTGATTCTTGTTCACAATTAATGCAAATATGTATTGAAAATAAGATGACAATTGCCGATGTTGTTTTTAAGAATGAAGAATATTTGCATTCCTTTACAGATATAAAAAAACGAATAGAACAATTAATTTCTGTTATGAATAGCGGAATAGAAAGAGGAATTGTGACCGAAGGGTATTTACCGGGGGATTTGGGTATTGTACGCCGAGCACCCATTATTTACAGGCGATTAGAAGAAAAATTTCACTGGAATGATGTTGATCCGTTGATGGTGGTTGATTGGATTAATTTATGGGCTTTTGCTGTTGCAGAAGAAAACGCCTGCGGCGGACAAATCGTCACAGCTCCAACAATGGGATCAGCGGGTGTTATTCCGGCAGTCTTGCGTTATTATGAACGATTTGCATCCAAAAAATCTCCGTTTGAAGTCTCTATCGGACAAGGCATCTTTTTATTAACTGCTTCTGCTATATGCAGTTTATATAGAACAAATGCATCTATATCTGGTGCAGAAGTCGGTTGTCAAGGTGAAATCGGTGTAGCAGCCTCTATGGCCGCTGCTGGATTAACGGCAGCTATGGGCGGAACCAATAAACAAATTGAAAATGCCGCTGAAATTGCTATGGAACACCACTTAGGCTTAACATGTGATCCGATTTGCGGACTGGTTCAGGTTCCTTGTATTGAACGTAATGCAATTAGTGCCTTAAAAGCTGTCAATGCAGCCCGTTTGGCTTTAAGAGGAAACGGCAATCACTTGGTCACACTTGACAGTGTTATTAAAACAATGTATGAAACCGGACAACATCTGGCATCCGGTTATAAAGAAACATCACTAGCCGGTCTTGCTAAAAACGTATTTAGCTGTTAGTATAGGAATTTAATAAAATGATAGACTCCAAAACAAAAGAAATTAAGATAAAATTATTGGGATTTGGTCAAAATCCGGAAAATTTCTTTTTTGTAAAACTATTACGTAAAAAGTATAACATTGTTTTAAGTGAAACACCGGATTATGTGTTTTACACACCTTTTGATAGTGAGCACCATCAATATGACTGTGTTCGTATCTTTTTTACCGGTGAAAATGTCATTCCTAATTTTAATATTTGTGATTATGCTATTTCTTTTCAACACTTATTCTTTGAAGATCGCCATTTAAGATGTCCTCTATGGCGTTTGTATGAAGACGCTTTGACAGAGGGATTAAAAAAGGGATTCGATTGGACAGATGAACAATTATTAAACAGGGATTTTTGTGCTTGTGTTATTTCTAATTCCGCCCAAACAGACGGCAAAAGAGCAGAATTTTTTAATATATTATCTAAATACAAACAAATTGCTTCCGGCGGACGGTGGCAAAACAATGTCGGGGGACCTGTTCCGGATAAATGTTCTTTTCAACAAAAATATAAATTTACATTAGCTTTTGAAAATACATATTCTTCCGGTTATACAACAGAAAAATTATTAGAAGGATTTGCATCACATACCGTTCCGATTTATTATGGCGATCCACGTGTCACTGAAGATTTTAATCCCAAATCTTTTATTAATGCAGCTGATTTTAATAACTTAGAAGATTTATCAGACTACGTTCAAAAGGTTGATTCGGATGACTCATTGTATTTAAGCTATATGCGAGAACCTATTTTCTTGAATAATCAATTACCTGAAAAATATACAGAAGATTCTTTATTAAAATTTTTTGATAATATTTTTAAAGGAACACCAACAGAAGCAAAACGGTTATTTTATAAAAAACCGTATGCTGATATTGATTATCAGCGTGTCAAAACACGTGACATAAAGAATATGTTAAAATATAAAGTACAAACAAAAATAAAACATCTATTTGATTTGAAATAAAAATGAGTTACAAATGACAATATTTCCGAAAAAAAAACAAAAATCAACTCAATTACACCAACCCGTCATTTTTCAAGACGGTAATATTTCTGCTTCGGATTTAAAAGTATTGGTTTGTTATCATAAACCGTCTGTGTTACCTCCATTGAACAGTTGTTTTGTACCTATTCATGTCGGTAGAGCATTAAATAATGCTTCTTCAAAAGACGGTCAAATAAATAATACCGATCAGGAATGGTTATTATCTCATATGATTGGTGATAATACAGGACAAAACATCTCTGCGGAAAATCGGAAATATTGCGAATTAACAGCCATTTATTGGGCATGGAAAAATTATAGAGCATTAGGTAATCCCGATTATATTGGTTTATCTCATTATCGACGTCTTTTTAATTTAAATAAAGTTAATTTGGATTTTGCTGATATTTTTGTCGCCGAAAAGTGGATATCCGATAAAAATGCTTATGAACAATTTATAACTGCTCACGGAAATGAAGATTTAGATAAAGCCATTCAAATAATTAAAGAAGAATATCCGTCCTATAATTTGGCAATGGAAACATATTTAAACCAACATCAATTACACATGTTTAATATGTTTATTATGAAAAAAGAATTATTTTTTCATTACGCTGAATGGCTTTTTAACATTTTACACAAACTTGATAAAAAATTAGATTATACAAACAGAACACATCAATCATTAAGGGTTTTAGGTTATATTGCTGAAAGATTATTGGGTATTTTTGTCTTCAAACAAATTGAAGAAGGGTTAAAAATTGGAGAAATTCCTCTTGTTCAACCAACTGAAAATGAGTTGAATATTTTTATTTTTCCCAAACAAACAATATCAAATGCACTGGTTTTAACGATTGAATGTGATGACTCCTCTGTTTTTAATACAGGCGTATTATTACAATCTTTTATAACAAATCAACCAATTAATAAAAATTTTGAGGTTTTTATTTTAGATAACGGATTATCTGAATCAAACAGACAACTACTATTACAAACAGAACAAAAAAATTTACATTTGAATTTTATAAAAACACAACAGGCAATAGATACATACTGCAAAGAAAATGCACTGAATTGTGATGACTTGGATGCAAAAAATATTATTCCTTTTTTAATTCCATGGATATTCAAATATTTTAAACAGGTTTTATATTTAAATTCTAAAATTATTGTTAATAAGGACATTTCCTTCTTATTTGAGCAATATAATCAACATGGGTTATTTATATACACCTCTGTATTACACCATCCGACCACTCCTGATAAATGGTTTATCGATTGGATAGAAAAATCCATCAAACAAGAAAAATTTTCCGTGCCAATATTAATGTATGACATTTCTCATTTATCAAAGTGGAATTTTACTCAACAATGTTTAAACTGCATTGATTCAAAAATAATTTTAAAAGAGAATTTTTTAAATAAAAATCTTTTGGATCTTATTCAAATTATGCCTATTGATTTAGTCATTGAAACTGCTTTATTTGAAAAAAATGGCTTTCTATTAAAAAATTTAGATTTTAAAACACACGATATACTTATTAAAAACACCTCAAATCCAACTTTTATTTATTTTAACTCAACAGCTAAACCATATAAAAGTCCATTTACACCGTTTAGTTCTTTCTTTTGGAAATACGCCCGCACAACTCCATTTTATGAAGGATTTCTTTTGCAATCTGTACAAAAACAAGCCTCTTTAACAAAAAACATAAAGAAGCTATTGTTAACAACATATACAGGAAAGAAAATCATTTATTTAACTTATAAACTATTTAGTTTATGCTCTTGGGGAGATGCAAAACAGAAATTTAAAACCCGTAGATTTGAATTAAAAAAAGATTTAAAAAAAAGTAAAAGAGTTATTCGTTAATCCAATAACTCTTCACTATTTTTTTACTTTATTTCACCTAACTGCTTGAGCAAATAGCGATAATGCTCTATCAATTCTTTAAATAACTGTTCAGATTCTTTATTTCCCTTATTTTTATCCGGATGATATTTTTTTGCCAATTTTTTAAACTGAGACTTAATCTGTTCTACACTCAACGGGAAATCAACTTCTAAAAATTTAGCAGCACGAGCTATTTTACTATTTGGATTTATTTTATATTGACGAGGAGGATTATACGTACCACTCATTCCCAGTTCAGCTTCATTAAATAAACCAAAAGAATCTTGAGGATGTTGACCTGCGGAAAATATAGTTTGATTTTGACCAAGTTTCCATGTCGGCCGTTGCCATGTGGTATCATTTTGGATATGTTGCTCTATTTCTTCACTGGAAAGCCCTTGATAAAAATTCCAATTTTTGTTGTATTGTTTGACATGTTCTAAACAGAACCAATAATAATCTTTCAAAGTTCTATCTTTTGGGGCCTTAAATTCTCCACAATTGGGACAATCAGGAAAATCACAAGGACGAAATATTTTTTCTGTTTTTTTCTTTTTATATATCATTTTATGTTAACTTTACAATCTATGGTTGTTGCTAATATATTTAAATCAATTATTTAGATAAAAAAATAAAAAATATATAAAATTTTTATTGATTTTATTTTTATATCGTGCTAATTAGTATACTGTATTTGAGGAACAATTGAAAGGGGATTTTTATGTTGATATGCAAAAATGTAATTGTTAATGGTCGTAGAACAAGTATGCGATTAGATAGAGAAACATGGATGTCATTGACTGATATCTGTTTAAGGGAAAAAGTCAGCATCCATGAACTTTGTTCAAAGATTGATACAATCAAAGGACGATCTGGATTGTCTTCTGCTACTCGATTATTTGTATTAACATATTTCCGCTATATTTTAAGTAAATATGAAAAGGATTCTTTTTCCTTTCCACGTGAATATAGTCCGGAATTAATCTTTAATCGTGTTTAAATATAAAAAAGACTGTTGATAACTCAACAGTCTTTTTTTATAGTATCTATGACAGAATCAAAAAGATAAAAATAAACAATTCAGATAAAAAAAATTACAGCATAGTTTTTATTGGATTTAAGCCTGTTTCTATTTCTATCCAAGAAGGAACACGTAAATTTTCCAACCAAGATGGATCATCAAAAATCCAAATATCAGGATATAAAACTAATTTATTAGGATTAGAATTCAACAAAGCAGCCCACCAAGAAAATGTTGAATTTGCAATAACATTATGCTTACACAAACTCATTAACTGCATATCTCTAAAACTGTTTTCTCCCATATTCCAGTCTATTAGTGTATATGGATAACCTATATGAAAATTTTGGCGAACCCAAGTTGGATCATTTGTAAAAACATAAAAAACAGGACTTTGCACATAGTTAATGATATAATTAACGGCATTTTGATAATAAGACGAATGTGACAAATTCGGATATTTATTTTGATATACCAAATAATCTCCTCTTCGAATGTGAATAGAAACACTATTCTCTTGTTGAATACGTAAAGCTATTTTCTGATTTGCCTCATCCGTTATCGGTCGAAATTGAAAAGATTTTAAAATTTCAGGTAATTCTTTTTGAAAATTTTTATAACTTTGAAGTGTTCCCGTTAAATGTGTATAAGAATCATTAAAAAATATTTTTTTATCTGTTTTTTCTACATGTAATCCATTATATTTTAAAAGCCTTTTATTTTTTAAATAATGTATTTTTTTTATAGAGCTTGGTTTTTCAGATAATTGAAAAGCATTTGTCAATTCATCATTTTCAAAATTAAAATAGACTTTTTTATTAAACCTCAAACCATATGATTTAGAAGAAGCATAATTAAACATCTGATTGCCTAAACCATTTTGTTTGTTAATATGAATCCAAAATAATTGCGAAATATAGGTGTTATGAATAATATATTTTGTTATTTCAGAAATTTGTTTCTTTAAATTTCTCAGATTAATATGAATGAACTGTTGATTAGGTATATGTGATTTTTTTGAAAATACAGTTGCATATTCAATAACAGGGTTGGGATAAATATCTTTACTGCTTTTGATATCGAATAAATAAACAGGAACAATATCTTTATGGTATTTGTTTGGTTGATTTGTTATAATAAAAGAACTTGTTAAAGGACAAAATGATGTTTGTATAACTTCCTGATTATATAAAGATGCTTCTTTTCGGAATAATTGAATAAAAGTTTTTTCAGTCGTATCCGGATACGACATATCTATACATCCAATATTTTTTTTATCTACTTTCCAATATAATTCGGAAAATAATCCCAAAACAAGGAAAATAAAAAGAATAATGATTTTCAATATTGTTTTTTTTATTTGATACATTAGAATTAAACCAACTTCTTACCCTTACACTTTTTTAATCTAATATAAAAAAAAAGTAAACTAAATATAAATCAACCATAAAAAAAATAATTAACAGCAAAAAAAGGTACGTATAAATGCAACAATTTTTTACACATTTTGGTAAATTTTTTGATTTTGTATAAGATATTCAATTAAAAGAAGAAACTAGCACTTTCTCAAAAATCTGATTTTGCCGAAACGCATAGGGAAAAAAAGGTACCTTTTTTTATAATATATATAGGTATATGTGAATTAAGGAGCGAGCCTATGTATAAAAAGAGCGTATCAGAGATTGGCCGAAGTATGGTAGAAATGCTGGGTGTATTAGCGATTATTGGGGTATTATCCGTTGCAGGGATAGCGGGATACCGATATGCGATGGACCGATATATAGCAAACGACGTCTTACACGAATCAAACATACGGGGCTTTGACGTAACGGCAAACTTTAAAGGAAGACGCC
>SUUT01000001.1 GCA_015062385.1 Alphaproteobacteria bacterium
AACATACGACTTCTCCCTATAAAGATACTACTACTTTATATTATAAAAAAAGGTACCTTTTTTTCCCTATGCGTTTCGGCAAAATCAGATTTTTACAAAAATGAATGATTATTGTTTTAATTGAATATCTTATCCAAAATTAAAAAATTTGCTAAAATGTGTAAAAAATTGTTGCATTTATACGTACCTTTTTTTATAGCAAGGTGTTTTAATTGTATTGTCACAACTCTTTAAACCTGCTGTCATCCCAAATTGAAACCGGAATTTCGTATAAAACCGACACAAATATTCTGACATTGTCGCAACGAGACCCCCGAATCAAGTCCGGAGTTGTTACTTAAAAGTGTGATATAATAAATTTGGAAGCGGATGATTGTTCTGGGGTGACGATGGGGGTAAAAAGGACATAAGGTAGCGACAAGTCTTTGTATTTACCGTCATGCTGAATTTAGTTCAGCATCTGGTGGAAAGGTGGTACGGATGATTGCTGCTATCATGACTTGACTCCGGACCAAGTCCAAGGTAACAGTGGGGGTAAAGTCGTGACGATCTCCAGAAATAAATTCAGGGAGATGAAAAACTAAAAAAAGAGAAATACAAATATAAAGAATACTAAAAATTTTCAATGTACATCTATACCGAATTATTTTCTCGTTCTCGGTTGGCATTTTCCAAATATTGTTGCATTTCATCGCCGTCACTCGGTTCAATATTCGGCTGACATTCCCCTTGTCCCGAACAGTCTAATCCCGAAAAAGAACTTTCATCGTCCACTTGGTTGTTTTTTCGTAAATCACAAAGAGAAATCGGTACAATATGTGAAATTCGTTTCAAAAAATAACCACTTAACACGAGATATTTTTCCCGTGTCAGTCTTAAAAACGATTGATGTGTTATTTGTTTAATGTTTTTCTTTGCGTGTTTCTTGTTTTTTAAATGATTCTGATTGGTTTCATCCATTTCATCCCCCCCCTTTTTTTATATGTATATAAGCAACACACCTTTTTTTTACAATCTCCTTTCAAAAAAATAATGTCATTTTACATTTTTTATTGAAAAAAATGATTTACTGTTATAAAAAAAATTGTTATAATACTTGTAAACATATTATCCGAAGGGGGTTAAATGGTTTTTTGGGGTACGGTTTTAGCTTTTGTTATCGGCATTATGTATTATATGATGCATCCGATGGAAGACAAAATCAATACGATTTATATGCCTGCTTCGGAAGCATACGTTTCCAGTTTTGTTGCACAACATCAAGCCGCCAAAGATGCCGCTCGTGAAATATCCGTTTCATTAACAAATGCAGCCCCTTTAACAAAAAAACAAAACGATGATTCAATTTGGATTTTAACCGGTTCCGGTGGTGTCGGTGAACGTAACTGGTTAGATACCTTTTTGCCGCCTGCATTGGCACTTGTATCCAGTAGCTTATTTCAACCGAAAGGTTCAACCGAATCAATGTATTCTTCTTTTGGGAGTGGAGGCGTTTCTCAATCCGGTGGTAGTTTTGATTCAAGCAATGATCAAAATATGTTTACCAGTGTTCTATTATGTTTAGATCAACCGGAACGCCGTGAAGTCGGAGAGATATTTAAACTCGGCACATTAACAAATTGCACCTCTACCGATCCGACAAAACAACCCGATACAAAGTATGTTTTAACCTACGGACCTATTCCCAATGAATTAGATGCCCCGTATATGCGTAATAAAGTTTTATTATATGAAGCAGCTCTTGCAAAACGAACACACGGGTCTCCCGATTGCGGATATTTATATAAAGATGAAACAGGTTATTATGTACATACCTATCAATACAAAACCCGCCGTATTCCTTCACAATTTATGGCAGAGCTGGAAAAAAACGAATATCTGACAACAGATAACGGACGTGTGGGAGCACAATCCTATATTAAATCGACAACCGAAAATCCTAACACTTCCGGAGAAACAGAATATGTTGATATGCTGATTTGTATATCTCCCGTCAATAAACCGTATCCGACAGATAATTTACTGTTCCATTATGATTCGTTAATAAATACGGGTATTCCCAAAGAACACGATACCGAATCAACAACATGGACCAATTTAGCCGGACTTTCTGCCAATGCAACCGTTAACGGTGGGAACGGGTGGTATTTCAGAGAAATAACTAACAAAGACGGAAACATTGTAAAACAACCCTATCCGGATTCCGGCAAAAGAGGATTAACAATGGATGGCAGTCGTTATATCCAATCGGACAAAACGGTTGCCGATTTGTTCCCCGATACAGCTTCCGGTGCAACGATTTCAATTTTTGCTCAATTTAAATCCGGTGCTTATGGTGTTTTCGGTTCATCCGGCTGTACACCGACTATTGGCAAACCCTGTATAACAGCAACATTTAATAATGGGACATTAACGGTTGAATTAAAAGGGCAAAAAGATGAGTCCGGTGCAACAACATATTCATCCGTATCAGCAACAGTTCCAACAAACAAATTAACACAAGTCAGTTATGTATTGAACAAAAATGCACATCAAATTTATGTGGATGGCCGACCACAACCACAACCAAACGGCAGTGTTTCTTTCGGAACGACAATCGGAACGCTTTCCGGATTAAGCGGTTCAAATATTTTATTCGGCACAACCGGTACAAGTTCAAATATGCAAGGAACAATTTACAGTATTTTAGGGCACACAATGCCTCTTTCTTTCCAAACATATTCATTAACCCCCAGTGCCGATGTATCCGATTCAACCGATATTCACATCAGCAACTGTTCCGGCAGTGATTGTTATGAAAACAAACATCATATTAACAGTATCCCTCGCATTATGAATTCAAATATGCGACGATACAGTCCCCGTTATAAACCAAGAAAAATTGATTATTCAGCTATTAAAAAAGGAGCCTAACCATGATACGGAAAACAGATAAACAAAATGAAAAAGGGGCTTTAATTGTTGAGGTTATTGCTGTTATTGCCCTACTTGGCGTAATGGGACCACTTTTATTCCGTCAGGTTATGAGCCGAAACGAAGAAGTGGATAATATTAACATTGCCACCGAAGTACGCACGTTAAAAGAGGGGTTTGCTGCCTATATTATGAGTAATCGGGGTGAAATTATTGAAAATTATCCCGATGGCGAATGCCATACGGTTTCGGCAGATCGTATTATCAATTTCTTACCGGGGGGGAATGATGCCGTTGATTATTATGAATATGAATTATGTAATTTTAACGGTTTTTTACAAGGTTTTGTTACCCCACAACCGTTGGCTTTGCCGGAAAAATTGGGTTTAAAACGCTCTGCTCGTATTGCTAACCTGATTGGGGCAGACGGGGCTATTTGTCAAAACGGAAACATCAACGGTGTTGCCGGTGGATGGGGATTTGAAGATACATTGGATTTATGTCATACAGAACCGATGTTTTTGGCAACAACAGGGATGGATACATATGTACCGGAAGTTGCTTTTGAAGATTATAGTGCCAGTTTGGTTAATATGCCGAACCGAGTCGGCTTTGAAGCACTTCAAGCATCTCATTATTTTTCTGTCGGGGCAAACTGCTATAAAAACAACCATAATACAGCCACAAATGGTAAACAACAAAATGATGAAATTGTCGGGGCCGGCGGTTCTGTTGCTTCAGGTAACTGTGATCCGCTCTTTTGGGTTGGCAAAATGGGAACAGCTGATACATCCGATACCGGAACGGTATATGTTAAAAACAATTTAATGATTGGGCGTAAAAATTCTTCTGCACGACAAGCCGTCGGTATTTTTGCCGATGAAAGTGATTCGGATACAAAGGGTGTTTATTCTGAAACATTATCCGATGGTAATAAAATTGAAGTTTATGATAATGCCGGTAGAGCTCGTGTTATTATCAACGGAAAAGGTGAAATTATTGCACGGGGTGAAGAAGGCTCATCCGATGCAGCGGATGGGGAAACATTGACAATTACCAATGAAAAAATTCAATCTTCCATCAAAGCAGCCAACAAAGCCGGCGAATTAGCAGAAAAAGATGCATACTATAAAGTGGATCCGGCTTACACATCCGTTATGAAAGATATTATTTTGGATTCTCGAGGGGGGGCTCGTCTGAGTGAAATCTTACCAAACTACATTAGCAAGGGTTTCTATTCAATCAATGGAATAGATAATAAAGTAAGCAAACCGACTTGCCCGGCAGGATATGCACCAGCGGTTATTGTGACGCCTATTGGATGGTCGGAAAAGGCACAACTTGATGTGTCAACACTGGCAGAAAATTTAAAAATAACCGGAAACGTTGATGTTACAAGCGGGAATGCTGAAGGTTTAACTGTTTCCGATAAGGGAACAGATACCAAAGTTGCCGTGGATGCTGATCTGGGCGGATTAACAATGGAGATTGATGAAAAAGACACATATTACTGGGTGATCACATTTAAGGATAAGACGGGGAAGGAGGACAGAACTGATGTTTTGGCAAATGCACAAACATTCTGTGTCTTTGATACGGGTTATGGTACCGATTGGAGCGATGGTAAAAAACCAAGCAAATTAATTTTAACAAGAGAAAATTAATTGCATTCATTAAACAAATCGCTATAAAACAATAAACTCAAAAAATGCCTTTAAAAATCAATAACCTGATTTTTGGAGGTGTTTTTTAATTTCTGATTTTCGGCAAAAAGACAAAAAACACATCAAGCATACCGCCACTGATGCTGATTTTATATAATTTATGATGTTGAATATAACCCCATCAACATAAGCAGATAAATATAAACAGCCCTGTCCGATTAAAGATTGTTCCTCTTGCCATAAGGAACAGTAAAAAGGTTAATACCATTTATGTTAATCGATGGAATTTAATGCTTTTAGAAATCCAACTTAACTGTTTTAATATTCAAACAATCTATTCTTTTTACGCCCCTATCAAAAACACATTTTTAAAATTTCTAATAATAAAATAAAAAAAATCAGCATATAAATATTGCACAAAAAAACATCTATAAATATTTTTTATTTACGATTCGTTTTTTCGTTATAATATATTGAAATTAAATAATTATTTTAAAACAAACATATCAAAACATACAAAATTATCATTTTTCGGGCAAAAAATCGGAAAATTGGCGGAAAATAAGGGTTTTAGAGAATAAATGGGGCATTAAAAAAGAAAAAAAAGCACAAAAAAGAAAAAAAATATACCCAAAAGGGGTAAAAAAATGAATTTTTTTTGAAAATCAAGCAAAAAGGGTGTTGACATTTACCTAAAATAAACATTAAACTGACTTTGTCAGGGAGGTACGGCGTACACCCGTTATATCAATAAAAAAAGGAGTTTATTATGAACAAACAAGATTTAATCTCATCAATGTCAGAACTTGGTCAATACACAAAAACAGATGCAGACTGGGCATTGAAAACAACATTCAACGCTATTGCAGCAGCTTTAGAAAAAGGCGAAGAAGTCCGCATTCCGAATTTTGGTACATTTAAAGTACACAACAAAGCCGCTACAACAGGTCGTAATCCGCACACAGGCGAATCCATTAATATTCCGGCATCAAAACAACCGAAATTTACAGCTGGAAAAGGCTTAAAAGAATTAGTTAACAAATAAATTAATTTTTCTGTTGACAAATAAAAAAAAGGATGGTATATAATAACCATCCTTTTTGAATAAGGGGAAGAAAACGATGGGCGACTAGCTCAGCTGGTCAGAGCACCTCGTTTACACCGAGGGGGTCTGCGGTTCGAATCCGTAGTCGCCTACCAATAAAAAAAGCACTCGAAAGAGTGCTTTTTTTATTGGTAAAGCGATACGGATACGAAGTCGGAGACCTCCGAGGAGAGGGGGCAAGGTTCGGTCGCGAGCCGATGCGAGCGGACGTCCGCAGGACGGTCTGAGCGGAGCGAAGATGGGGCGATGTGTCCGCCCCACAATAAGTAGTCGCCTACCATACTTTATTTTACATCGAAAGAGTGCTTTTTTTATTGGTAAAGCGATACGGATATGAAGCGGAGACCTCCGAGGAGAGGGGGTCAAGGTTCGGTCGCGAGCCGATGCGAGCGGACGTCCGCAGGACGGTCTGAGCGGAGCGAAGATGGGGCGGAATAATCGCCCCACAATAAGTAGTCGCCTACCATACTTTATTTTACATCGAAAGAGTGCTTTTTTTATTGGTAAAGCGATACGGATATGAAGCGGAGACCTCCGAGGAGAGGGGGGCAAGGTTCGGTCGCGAGCCGATGCGAGCGGACGTCCGCAGGACGGTCTGAGCGGAGCGAAGATGGGGCGGAATAATCGCCCCACAATAAGTAGTCGCCTACCATACTTTATTTTACATCGAAAGAGTGCTTTTTTTATTGGTAAAGCGATACGGATATGAAGTCGCAGACCTTCGAGGAGAGGGGGGCAAGGTTCGGTCGTTCGGCTGTTTTTAATGCAAATTCATTGCAAATATTCCTTTTTCGTGTACCCGATTGTACACGTCAAAATGAATATTCTGATGCCTTTTGTTAAAAACAACCGACGGCGTTAGCGTAGCGGACGTCCGCAGGACGGTCTGAGCGGAGTGAAGATGGGGCGAAATAATCGCCCCACAATAAGTAGTCGCTAATCATATTTTAATAAATCTATCAATAACAGATTTATAATTCGCTATTAAGATAACTATTATTTGGGTTCAATTATGAAATAAAAAAGAATGAAACAAGTGTTTTTTATGCAAAAGAATGCCTAAAAAATCATCAATCAATATAACTTTATCATTTTATCGTGACGTTTATAAAACAAGTATGTAAACACAAATAAGAAGCAAATATCTACTAATATAAACGGACTCTTACCGAGAAATACCAAAATCAAATATATCCCAAACATAAACAATGCTATTACAGAGGTATATTTTTTCCAGAAAAACAAAGGTATAAACAATAATAGATTTACTACAAATAATCCAAAAACAAGATTTTCCACATCTTCTGAAAAATTATATTTTCTAAAAAAGACAACTCCGAATGTATAAAGTAGCATCATTATAAATGGTAAATAATCTTTTTTGTAAATGATTATTTCCTGTAATGCCTTTAATTCCGAACACATATATTTGTGATATTCCGTTTCAGTCCATTCGTCTTGTTGATTTTCTTCTTGTGGCATTTGTTTGCCTTTTAAGCGATAAATTTGTTTTTTTATAACATAATAAATTCCCCAAAATATAAAAACAACAATCAAAACAGGAAGCGCTGTTACTTTTAATCCAGTAAAAACAAGTGGCGGATAAAGAGAAATAAGTCCGGCTCCAATTACAAATTTATATGAACCATATTTAAATAACCATAAAACAGTAGCATACAAAACCGAGGTAATAATCCGAATAATCCATATTTTGAGATGAACACCTATCCGACAATACTTCATACAAAATTTAATAAGAAACCACAAACAAACATACGGCATAACATAACTTAAAATAAGATATACCAATATGATTAAGGTATTTATCAACTCTTGTATTGTGGGAATATCATTCATCAAACTATCCTTGCTCAAAGTAAAATAAGATACAGCGAGTATATGCTTTTAGTCTATATTTGTCAATAATATATTACTTTGCAAGCATATATAGCTTTACGAACAAATGGCTTTATGTATCAATATAACTTTATCATTTTATCGTTATGTGTCCGATATAAAAACAAAAAGACAAGCATAAAACAAATATCTAACATCACAAACGGTTTTGCCCCTAAAAAGATAAGCATAAAATAAAGACAATACATAACCAGTGCCATTTGTGAGGCATATTTTGTAAAAATACTCAATAATATTACTAGAAATAAATTTATCCCGATAATCACACCGCTAAAAAGGGTTATATTTTCCGGTATAACCTTACAGAATATAACGCCTAATGTATATGCGGACATTAAGACAAACGGTAAATATGCGTGCATATCTCGGATAATTCCTTGCCAAATATCAACCCACGTTGTCATATATTTTTCGGACGCATCCCAGTCAGCCTCTCGGGGTTTCGGCGGGGGAATTTCCTCCCCCTTTAAACGATATTTTAAATAATTTATTCCCTCAATTATTCCATATATCAAAAAAGCTGGAAAAAGATACAACCCTGCACATCCTAATAATAATTGCGGACATAAAGAAGCGATTCCCAAAGTGATTACCCAATCCCTCGTTAAATCTTCAAGAGGCACAGCAAAAAGTATCAACCAACCAACATAAAGAGCGGAGGATATTAAACGAACAATATATATGCTGATTATTTTTGGTATTTGTATATATTTAAAAATACCATTCACAAAAAACCATGAGCATATGTACGGAATAGACATGAATGATACATAATAAACCGCACGTGTCATAATATATCCAATATCTTCAATATTCAAAAGTTCCCTATACATTTTTTATCCCAGACAAAATATCCTATTCGTCAGTATAGATTTTTTCATCAATTATGTCAATAATATATTATTTTTTTAAATAGAGTTTATGAAGAAATGGTTTTACTAACATATATCCTTTTCGTGTTAAAAATTTACCGGCTTTTTTAAATGATTCATCTTTGATAAAATCGGTTACAGCATGGTCTGTTTCCATCCCCGGAACATATTCCATAGCATAATTAAATAACCCTCCCGATATCGCCTGATTAACCGGATTTCCCGTAAATATATCATTGACTGCAGACGAAAGCCTATTAGCTTGTTTATACAACTGATTTGCTTTAACAATATCTCCCGAACGTTTTGCCTTTTCTGCCGCTTGAATTGTTTTACCAAAACCGCCGGCACCAGCAAATCCATTCCCCAAAACGGTCGTCACTGCGGCCGTATATGCTTCGGATCCCATTGCCTCCAAGCCCCGTTCATGGGCTGTTTGTGGTTCTATCGGTCGTGTATTCATTCCCATCCATTGTGCCGGATATTTTGCAACGTTTAATGGCGAATTGGCAACGCCCTGTACAAATAGCATTCCTTCTCTAACAGCAGGTGTGCTGTTGAATACTTTTTGCATCGTACTTGGTTCAAAACGAGAGACATCGACAATATTAGATTGCATATTAACAGGAGATACACTCGTATTCTGTAAAATGGAAGCATTTATTCTTAAACATGACCCAGACGCTATATTGAGCATATAGCAGGCTATATGCTCAATATTCGCTCTTTACAAGCTATTTCACAACCTAAACCATTAATCAATTTCTCTTAATCCATATTCCAAAAACAAGCCCAACAATCCCAAACAAAACCAAATGCACCCTTGTATATAGGAAACTATTTTTCGGGGAAGTGATAATGTTTGATATCCACAGGCAATCGGAAACGGCTGGTCTTTTTTTATCTGTTTTACCTTAATTATCAACAAGTATATAAAAACAACACCATATAATCCCATTAACATATATTGTACAATTAAAAAATCTTTTCTCTCTATTAAAAATGGTCGGAAAAATATATCATATAAAATAAATAATCCCATTAACCGAACAAACCAACCCATAGCGGAAATACAGGCCGATATAAATGGCAACATCTTTTTTAACGGATAAAATACATCAGCAATCAAACACCAATGTATTCCCCATAATAAAAATGGAAAAAAAGAAATCCAAAATCCTCTTAATTCAGGATTTTGGATAAAATAATGCAACCACAAACCAAATGCCCATACAATATTTGTATTTATCGTTAATGCAGACATCTTCACATCCTTTCATTTGCTCAATTATAGAACAAAACAAGAATATGTCAAGTATTATTTATCTGATTGGTACACGCCATTGATTTTTTTTATCATCAAAATCTTTTAAAATTTCATCGGCCGGTACATCAGGATACATCCATCCTGCTTTTGCACCATCTAAATTATTCTTCATATCTTTAATTCCATCAAGACGATTTGCCTCTGTATTGCCTTTTCTGTACAAATCAAAATCCTCCTTTAATTCACCCAGAAAAAGAGCTTTTTCTGAAGCATTTTTCCCCCATTGAGCAGCTTCAATTTGTGCTCTACGATGCATATAATTATCATTACCCGGACGATTTTTAGTATCTTGCATTAATAAATAATTTTTTAAAAGGGCATTTATTGCAATAATATCATTTACAAAAGGCTTGTTGTTTATTACAAATCGTTTTAAATTCAATTTATTACTTGGATATGAATTTACCAAATGAGGTCTAAATTCTGGCGGAGTTTGAGCTAAATATTCATCAAATGTATCTACATATCTATAATCAACTTTTGATTTATCTAATGAATTTAATAAATTTTCTTCTTCAATTGTATTTGTTTTTAGATCAACATTCATTGTATTCTGTGTTTGGGCAGTGCCAAGATAAGATTGTTCAGTCGGCACATTGGATGAAAAATATTGATTGAGCGTTTCCGAAAATGATGAATTATTCGTATTAAACGGCACTGTTGAGCTTGTCGGATTTATTCCGTATGAACTCGAATCAGATGAAAATGTTCCTAACGTGGATGACCCTAACGGTGTTGTTTGTGTTGCCTCAAACGGAGTCATCGGTGTTGTTTCGGATGAAGCTGAACCAAACGATGTTGTTTGGGATGTACTGAATGGTGTTGTTTGAGGCGTATCAAACAAAGATGGTGTATTATTTGTTGATGAAACAGAATTAAAGCCCAAATTATCCGTTTGAGTGGAATTTATTCCCAAGCTATTCGTTTGAGGCGTATCAAATGTTCCCGATAAAACCGAATCGGCAACACTTGTTTGTGTTACCTCATTACTTCCTGTGTTTGTTGTCTTTTGAAACGCACTACACCATAGCGGATTAGGTTCATCTGCCGAATTAACATCAATAATGTTCTTTTCCGTTATCGGCAGATATGATTTATCTCCGTTAGACTGAATATAATAATATGGGCTTTCCCCCGGTTGTGGATTTTGTCTTTTGACCGGCGTCTTCCCGTTTCTGATATCATTTAAGATATCGTAAGTTGTTAAATCTGACATTTTTATTTCCTTTCTTGTTAAATTTAAACAAAGTTGATATTTTTAATTATAAAAACATATAGTAAAACTATATATTTTCATTCTTCCTTATCCCTATCGTCACGAGACCCTGAAATAAATTCAGGGTGACGAAAAACTAAAAAAAGGATAATAATAGCACGAACGATGTGCTACTTTGTGATTAGACCCCGTGATGATAGTGGATGTGCGAGAAGATGTAAAAGCAAAACACATAGTAAAACGATATACACATACTTATAGTAAAAATATATATTTAGCTCATCGTTTTATTTTGTTTTACGGGAACGAACGGATTTAATTGCCTGTTTTGCCTGTAATTTTGATAATTGTTTTTCCAAATCGTCTATATGTGTCTTTTGCGTATCAATTTCGGCTTTCAACACATCTATTTCTGCCAATAAATTATCAACTCTTCCTTGCCATTCAATTTGCGTTAAGTTTGCTTGTGCCGATTTCATAAACCGAATTGCTGATTGCCGTTCTGCCGATAAATCCAAGTCCTGTGCTTGTTGTTCGGATATGGTTGCCAGTGCTTCCACCGTAAAAATACCGTGAAATTTAAGCGTATCCGTTTGTGCTGCTGTCAAAAAGGCAAAATTTTCTAATGGTGTGCCGTTTTCTACCTGCTTTTTAGCCATTAAATACCGATTATATTCTGCCGGAAAGCGGTGTATTTTTTCATCAGTTGCAGGTTGATTATAAATATCGGTATTGTTATTTTTAATACGAATTTCTACATAACAAACATCTTTAAATATTGGCATTCCCGTTTTGGGATTAATTTCATTTGTTTTAACCGAGCGGTCATAAAAACGGGCAAAAACATCAGAATGAGTCGGATTAATCGCCACAACCGATTGAAATGTCATAAAATCAGAATCCATAATCTACTCCTTTAAATTGTTCGGAAAATAAAAAAAATCAAACCCGTTCCGATATGGCAGAGTCTAAAAAGGAGCCAAAATCGGAACAGGTTCGTCAAGGTGTCATTTTAAGTTTTAAACGCCTGAAAGCGTTTATGATGAATAAAAGTTAGGCATTGTTTACCAAAACGCCTTGTAAGGCAGCATTAGACATTGTTAAGTTGCCGGCCCAACCGATAATTTTATATAAAGCATCTTGATTAACAGCCAAACGATCGCCTTCAATCACTTTCATATCACGATCTTTATGCGGACGCAAATATAAGTAATCCGTATTTAAGAAATACATATGGTTTGCAGGGCAATGACCGCCTTGTCCACCGTCAAAAATAACATCGGCACCTTTGTATTTTAAGGTTGCAAAACCGCTGTCAGCAATTTTCGGATCGGTAAAGCGTTGTTGCGGTAACAATGTTTGTTCGTATAAAGAATATAATGTATCATCAGCAACAATTAAGTCCGGTTTATCTGTACCTCGTGTTAAAGATAAGTACATTTTATTCATTTCAGAGGCAATATTTTCAGCTGTTAATGCCTTTTGAACAGATTTATTCCGCCAAAATTCATTACCGGAAGCAGATCGATCAATACCACCAACAGTTCCGGTTTCAGGGGCATCGGCAACCAACAAACGCAATCCACCGATTTCTTTACCGTCAGAACCCGTACCATCACTGTAAACGGCTTTTGACATTTGATTTGTCATTGTTTTCATTGCATTATCTATGCGTTTTTCAAACAAATCAAAAACGGCTTCTTCACCACTGTTTTTCAACAATTCTTCACCGGAAACAGCAACCGGAACGGCACATAATTTTAATTGATATTCCGCAGCGGAGAATAATTGTTTCGGGGAATATGTAATGGTATCATAACCGGAATACCAAACGGCATCCCCTTGTCCATATTCCAATTCTTCCAAAATTTTAGAACCGCCTGTAATCGGACGGATTTTCTTTTTATCACGCAATCTGTTTAATAATGCGTTATTATCACTAACACAGTTTGCCAAATTTTTAGTGCGTCCTTCCAATGTAGAAGTAAACACGTCATTATAATAATTATTAGCCATTTTTAAATTCTTTCGTAAAAAAAATCGGTCTGTTCTTTGCTTTAATCGTTCAGATAAATTTATCTGTCCGATAAAAAACAATAAACAAACCGAAAAATGAAAATTCATCTGCTTAATAAAAAGCTTTTTTATTAAGCAAACACTCTAACAACGGCGTTTTTTAACTAAAAATAAGATAAACGCCTACACTCGTCTGCCGTTGAAACAAACGAGAATTTTTTATCCGATATATATCCGTAAAAGATAGGAAAAAAACAGATATTATCTGATAAAAAAATATTTTACCACCTGAAAAAAGGTTGTGAAAATGTAATTTTATGAATGCCGAAAATTAATTCGGCATTCATAGAATAAAAAAATCAATATTTAACAATACTTACGATATCTATAATCACGCTATCTACAAAATGTATCAAGAGCGATTATACCGCCACTATATCACACATTTATAAAAAATGTGAATGGTATTTTCGGCAAAAAACGGCATATATGCGTGTTTCACTTTATCAAATCGGCATAAAAAGGAAAAAAATCAAAAAGCATAAAAAAAAGACACCTTGACATTTAAGGTAAACCACCGCATAATGCAGAAAAAAGGAGACTCTTCTATGAAAAAACAACCACACATCAGCATTGTTACACCGGCATACAACACAGGTCATTTTTTACATGAAACTATTGATTCAATTTTAAAACAAACGCATCAAAATTGGGATTTTTATTGCTGTAATGACGGATCAACCGACAATACGCTTGATGTTTTAGAACGATATGCAAAACAAGATAAACGTATTCATGTTTTTTCACACGAAAACAAAGGACTGACAAAAACACTTAACTTTTTGTTAGATAAAATCGAAAAAACCGATTATTTATATTTTTTGGATTCAGATGATTACATTCATCCGCAAATCTTTGAAATTTTAACAACCATTCAGCAAAAAACACAAGCTGATGTTGTGGAATGTGGTTCGATTCGTGTCAAAGACCAAAAACCGACTGATTACTATAAAACATATGATATAAATACACTGCATATTGATATACAAACGGATATGACACCGTATTTACTCCGCCGAACACGCAAAAACCTGTCAAACGGTTGGATAAACAAATGGAATAAAATCTATGTGTGGGATAAAGTCAAAAATTTAAGATATAATGAAAATCTATCATATGAGGATGATTTTTTCTACAACCAACAAGCCCATACAATGATTGAAACAAAAGCTGTCATTAACATTCCGCTTTATTATTGGCGGATTAATGTTAACAGTACAACCGGTAATGTTAACTGGGAAAAATATCAAAACGCAACAGCAAGTCGCATTTATGCATCATATGATTATTTTATTCGGGATAATCGATTAGCAAGTGGAATCAAAACCGAATTTATGCAGGATTTAACGCAAGATGCATATCGCATGGTAGGGTTAAAACCGATTTGTCGGTGTAAAGATGCTCAATTACGACGTAAATTATTTTTACAGGCAGGCGAATTATTAAATGATATGATACAAAAAAACGTTATTCTGCCGGCATTGATGAATCCGTATAAACGATTTGTTTTATGGAGTATTCGGAAGAAATTATATTATCTGACACGAATGTTGCTGATTATAAAGTAAATTAATTTTTTGCATTTTGCACAAATTTAACTTTTAACACGTCATTACCCCTTGTCATAACACAAGGGATGAAACAAAGATTGATTCTTTTTTTGTATTTATCTGTTTTAAGGTTTTGTATAAAACAGACACGCAAACACCGTAAAATTATAGTCTATCCGAAAAAAAAGGGACGTATAAATGCAACACTTTTTTTCACTTTTTAGCATTTTTTTTGATTTTAGATAAATTATTCAATTAAAATAACAATCTTTCATTTTTCAAAAAATCTGATTTTTCCATTTTGAATAGGGAAAAAAAGGTCCCTTTTATTACACTCATTTTATCGGAATAACTTAAAAATGAGGAGGAAGAATGAAAAATAAACTCAACGAAACCGGACGTTCAATGGTAGAAATGTTGGGTGTTTTGGCAGTTATCGGGGTGTTAAGTGTTGGTGGTATTATGGGATACAAATATGGTATGATGAAATATCGGGTCAATGAAACCGTTAATGAACTCAATATTATGGCTAATACATACGGCATACAAATGCAACAGATGACAGAAGAACAAACAATGCCGACAGACGGAGAATTATTGAGCGAAGAAGGTGCAATAACTCGTATGGGATATGGTTATGAAGTGCTGGGTTTTGATGATCATTTTGAAATAACACTTTTTGATATTCCAACAGAAATATGCGAACAACTCCAAAAAACAGGGTGGGCTATGCCGTATGATATACAAGTTGCAGAAGTGACGGCAGAAAACTGTGGGGAAATTGTATATTACATTAACAATGATTTAAGCGGATTTGCACCGGAAACAGATAGTTCAGATGAAGATGATACAGATGAGGAAGAAACTCCGCTTGATTGTGGTTTATATGGAACATTGATTGATAATGCATGTCAATGCGATGATGGATATACGGGAAATACGTGTAATCGATGTGACACATCAAAAGGGTATAGACGAATGGATTCAACAGGTAAATGTTATTTGGATTGTGAAAAAACAGATTCCTGTACTTCTGAAAATTTTTGTAATGGACAATTAAATAGTGGTCATCCTGTATATTTGTATATGGGACATTATATGTGCAGAGTTTGTAATAAAGGCTATTGGGGAGCACATTGTGAAAATTATGATCCCTCTGGAGATGCTTGTAATAATCGGAGTACTATTTATGGTTCAAATATGAATGGTTGGAATAATAGTACCATTGGAAATGGATGTGCTTGTGATCCGGGATTTTGGGGGCAACATTGTGAATATGAAGATAGATCGGAAACTCCCTTGTGTAATGGACACGGAACATTAATGTATGGGTCATGTATCTGTGAAACGGGATATTCGGGTGTATCTTGTGAAATAGAGGAAGATGAAAATTGTGGAATAATTTTAAATGAAAACTATGATGGTCGTACAGGTTATGTGACGTATGAGAATGGCAAAAGAGTTTGTCGTTGTACAAATGGTTATACCGGTTCGGATTGTAAAACGCCACCAACAAATTCAAGTTGCAATTCTTGGGAGTGGGATTATTCGCAAGATGAAAATAATCCGACTTGTACAAAATAATAATCATCAAACAACAGATAACGGGTTGAAAACTTTCAACCCGTTGTGTGCAAATTAACAAGACTTCAAGTCTTTTTTACCCTATAAAGAAAACCACCGATTAGATCGGTGGATTTCTTTATTTATGGCTTTCGTTACTCAAATTTATCATATTATGCAACATCAACTTATCTTTCGCTTAGAAAAAAACGTGTTTAGACTCGTTAACGTGTTGCCGTATTGTCCTTTTTACGAACGGTTTGTCCTTCTTCTCCCTCTCCCCGTTTTTGACTGCTCTTTTCCAATGTGCCGTTGTTTTTCAGCGGACGAGGTTCTTTTACATCGCCCTCTTTGTCATCACCGTCTTTTTTCTCAGTTGCAAAATTTTCTGCTTTATCTGCTCTTTTGTCATCATCCTTATCAGCACTTTTATTGTTATCTTTTTTCCCTTTTTTACCTTTTGAAGATGATTTCTTTTTCTTAGGTTTACCGGCTTCTGATGCTTCTGCCAATCGTTGTGGCAACGTACTTGTTGCTTGAGCTTCATCCGTTTGTGCTTCTGCATTTTCAGAGGTTGTCGGTGTTGCTTCTTCCGCTGTTTGTGGTTCTTGCGGAGCATCTGCCGGCATTCTGCGAACAGTTGCTGCCGCTTCGGCTGCGGCCATTGCCTGTGCCTCTGCCCGATTTTTATCTGTATTACTACGGGTTTCTTCGGTTGTCGATTTAGCCGTTATTTCCGATTGAGGTATTTCAGGCAAACGCCCGTCTGCCGGTGTTGTTTCTACCGTTTGAGCTTTACTCAAAGCCATTCCGTCGGAAAAATCAGGTAAAATAAAATATTGGCAATCCGAACTGCGAACATTGTTTAAAGCCGGATTATAACTTTCTTCGTGTCCGCCCCCCCGATGTTGATATCCGGTAGCCGCTAATCCTTCGGCTTCCAAAGCTGCCCATGGAAAATCTGCCCCCGGATCAACTTTTCGCCCATCCGGTGTAATGTCGGCATGCCCAATCGTATTTTCAGGCAAAATACCTCGACGTTGTTGAATATCTTTTGTTAAAGCCATTAATGAAGCAATTTGTTCCGGTGTATAGCCCTGCCCTGCTCCTCGTTGAATTTCAATACCGATAGACATATCATTACAACCGACTTGACCATTCCAAACAGATTTTCCTGCATGATTAGCCCGCATGCCTTCCGGTACCATTTGATAAATTTTACCATCTCTGTCAATCACATAGTGTGCACTTGTTTTATCCACCGAACCCCTAAACGTATTAATGGTAGAAGCCAATGACGGACTTTCCGTTGAGTGAATAACAATGGCGGATGGATTTTGATGACGTTGCGAACAATTCGGTGATACGTAAGCTGTGCAAATTTCCAAAGTTTGACAATCCGGTTCAAAAGCTCCACCGGCAAAATAAGCCATTGGCGGATGAGAACTGCCACTCATTGCGTAACGGGATGTATAACGTGACCCCATACTGGCATACCCCCCGTTATATCCACCATTCCGACGGGGAACACCATTTCCGTTAACGGAACCGTCATAAGAAGGTCCTTGCGGAATAATACGGCCATATTCGGCAGCCATATTTTCACTGCCGATACCGGCAACACCACTGGCAACCCGTCCATCATAACTCATGGCAAAGGCTTTTACTTCTTCATCTGTCACCTCCACGCCGTATGCCGCCATACAAGACAGATATAACAATGCCAATTCATCCTTAGTTAATTCGCAATCCGTTCCCATTAAATTCTGATATTTTTCAATCATCTGTTCGGCAATCAACTTGGCAACTTCTTTCGGATCGGCGTTTGGATTAACTGCTAAATAAGCCTCAATCATCATTCCCATTTCAATGGCACGCCCCCGAACAGCAGCCCGTTCTCTATTTGGATTATTAATAATGGCTTCATAAACAGCAGCCATATCGTGGGCATTCATCGCATCTTGGATAGCCCCCCAGTTGCCTTGATAGGTTGTATCCAAAATAGCAGCCTGATAACAGGGTAATAAATTATCAAAATCTCTAAACTTTGTACGGCATTTTTCATTGATTTTATAGGCCATTTCTTCTTTTGCCAAAGCAATTGCCTGTTCTTCCGTCACATACGTATTTGTATAATTTAAATGATTATATCCCGGACGTGTCACTGTGCCGTACCCGATTGTTTCAATACCGCCACAGTCTTTATATTCGTTTGTATAACATCCCCGTAAATGTCCGGCCTCTCCCCTTTGAATTAAATAAAAGCCATAATCAACAAGACTTGTTGCCATTTTTACCTCCGTTCTACCTAAAATTTGATACATATATTTTTATTTTATCATATTTAAAATAAATATCAAGTTTTTTTACATATCAAATTATCAATTTTCGCATTTTCAGCGAAAAATCAAATAATATAATATTGTTAAAACAACCGGTAATGCAACAACAAACAAGGCAGGCCCATAGTTTGCCTTACGGAACGATACAAAGCTAAAAAACACACAACACAGGTAAAACGGGTCATTAATAACACTGATTAACGGATAAATATGCTTTCTGCGAGTTGCAAAATTATCATCTCCCAACACCCACCAAAAATAAATATCCGCAACAGCACATAACAAATAAGCAACGTATTTTAACATATCAAATTACCTTTATTATCAATAAACAGCATCGTTATTTTGATAAGACACGTTCCATTTGTCAATAAAAAAAACAAAAATCGACTAAATTCAGATATTTTGCTTTAAAGAACATTATATTTTCTAAAACCACACACAAAAAAAATTGGCATTTAATTGCTTTTTAGGCAAATTAAATACCAATCCGTATTAAAACAAACACGTTGTAATAATACCTATAAAAAATTCAATTCTTTTGCTTTTAACAAAATTTGCACACGATTTTGAACATTTAATGCCCGCAAAATAGAACTGACATGCATTTTAACAGTCGGTTCGGCAACACCTAATTCGTGTGCAATCTGCTTGTTTGAAAATCCGCGTCCCAACTGACGCAAAACTTCAACTTGACGTTCGGATAAATACAATCCGTTTCCCAATGTATAATCTTCACGCCGATACGGTTTTGTTTCCTGTTCCATAATTACTCCTTATCCATAGCTGTTTTTTCCATTTCGGCTAATTTTGCTTCTTTACCGGTAATTGCACGAGAAAGCAAATCCAACATCGTTTCATGACCGTTTTTTTTCGCCCAATCCTGCAACATATACATCGCTTTTAATTTTTGACGTTTGACTTCTATAATATATTCTTTCAATTCAACCGGCAATTCTGACCAAACTTCTTTTATTTCCTGCTTTAAAAGTTTTTTTTCTTCCGATGTCAGACAAGCACTTTCATTCATTGTTTCTTTCATTTTTTCCTCCGAAATAACTGTAAAATAAACGTTTAAACTCTTTTTGGGCGTTATACGGTTATTAAGTGTGTGTTCACAAAATATTTGTCAAGAGAAAATCGGAAAAACGCCGTTAAATACATATCCATTTATTGTATCACACGATAAAAAAACAGAACACTTATTGAAAAAAGGTATTGACAGGATTCTTTTTTGGGTCTAAACTAACTTTGTTCTTGTCGCTTGCTGGGCTGATAAGCGAAGAACAAGATAAGAGTGAGCCGCTCTGTTAAATAGGAATAATATACGGATATATCTGTATTAAAATTTTATATTGACAAGCTGCTCCTTCATAAATGAAAGGAGTTTTTTTATGTCTTACCTACACAAACACGGATTAGTCATTATGCGGGCACAACCGTTTCACATCGGTCATGAAAAAATCATCAACCGGATGTTGAAAGAATGTGAAAAAGCAACTGTTTTACTCGGGTCTATACAAGAACACGGCACACCCAAAAATCCGTTTAATTACACAACCCGAAAAAAAATGATTCAAAACATTTATCGCAACACACCCGATTATCCCCGTTTAAAAATTATGGGTATATACGATATTAACAATCCGATTGAATGGGCTGATTATGTTTTTGACTTTTTGCACGAATCCATTCCCGAATGGGGATTACCCGATGTCTATTATGCCGGTTCAACATATGATGCTCATTGGTTTAAAAGTGTGGTTGAAAAAATAGAATTGGTTGACCGAACAGACCCCGATTTTCCGTTTGTCAGCGGTTCTATGATTCGGGATATGTTAAAATATAAAGACCCTCGTTGGAAAAACTTTATTCATCCGGCAAACTGTGATTTAATTCAAAACCATTTTGAACATCATCAGGGAATTGCCTAAACACCTTTTTATCCCGTCCGTGTTTTTGAAGGGCCTATAAAAAGCGGACGTTGTTTAACCTTTGGCCATAGGAGATACATTATGAATAATATTTTAGTTCTTGTAGATATACAAAACGATTTTATCCAAAAAGACGGAAAATTAACCGTCAACGAACCGCAACTTGCCCAAAATGTTGCTCGCTTTTTAAAAAAACATAAATCTTTTTTCAGTCAGATTATCATTACCTGCGATACACACTTTGCCGAAACATACGCTCAAACGTGTGAAGGCAAAACCTTTCCGCCACACTGCATTTATCAAACCAAAGGATGGCAGTATCCGCAAGCCATTCAACAAGAATTACCATCTGATACCGTTGTTTTGTATAAAGGCACAACTGATGTTTGGCAGGAAGTTTCTCAATATGACGTTTTGCAACAAAATTTTACAGATAAACATATTTATTTAGCCGGTGTTTGTACCGATATTTGTGTGGAACAAGCGATGCTCGGCTTTTTAGAACGAGGGGCAAAAGTGACTCTTTTATCCGATTTAACCAAAGGATTAAATGAACAAACACCTCAAGTCATACAACGACATCAAGCTTTTGCTAACTTAAAAAGATTAAATGCAACCCATTCCACACAATTAATATTAGGAGAATAACCCATGACAAACATTCAAAATTTAACACATTTAACCGTTCGTGAACTAATGGAAAAAACAGGCATTACTGCCGACTCTTTACAAAAACTAATAACGGGTGGTAATCCTGTTTTGGCAACCGGCAATCCGCTTTTATGTGATTTTTATCATTTAACAATGGCAAAGGGCTGGTTTGATTCGCCTCAATTCAATCAAATAAAAACATCCGAAGTGTTTTTCCGTAAAAATCCGTTCGGAGGCGGATACTTAATTTGTGCCGGATTAGGCTTGTTTTTGGAATATGTTAAAAACTGGCGTTTTACCGACAAACATCTTGATTTATTAAGACAGGAAAAAGATATTGACGGCAATCCTCGTTTTAGCGAAGATTTTTTGCAAACAATTAAAAACACGCCGTTATCCGTCAATATCAAAGCCGTACCGGAAGGCGAATTACTGTTTCCGAACGAACCGGCTATTCAAATTACGGGACCTTGTTGGCAGGTAGATTTATTGGAAGCAATTGCGTTAAACATTTTTAACAGTCAAAGCCTGATTGCCACAAAAGCCTCCCGCATTATACATGCTTCCCGTTTAGACGGCAAAACCCGTCCCGTTTTAGAAATGGGATTCAGACGGGAACAAGAAATCGGCGGTTATTTTACCACCCGTGCCGCTTATATCGGCGGATGTACGGCTACATCTCACGTTGCAGGGGCTTATCATTTCAACATTCCGAAAGAAGGCACAATGGCTCATTCGTTCATTATGTCATTTGACAGCGAACTGGAAGCCTTTAAAACATATTTAAAAGCTCATCCGCACAACGGGTCATTACTGGTGGATACATACGATATTAAACAAGGCATTTTAAATGCCATTCAAGCCAGTAAAGAAACAGGTATTCCCCTCAAAGCCATTCGGATTGATTCGGGCGACTTGGGTTATTGGTATAAAAAAGCCCGTCAGATGTTTGATAAAGCAGATATGCCTCATGTTAAACTGATTGCCTCAAACGATTTGGATGAACACATCATTGCCGATTTACTGCTCAATCAACACGCTTCTTACGATATTTTCGGAGTCGGCACAAAATTAGTGACAGCATATGATCAACCATCTTTGGGGGGTGTATTTAAAACTAAATCCATTAACGGAGTTGACAAAATGAAAGTTGCCGAAGGAAAAACAACCATTCCGGGGGCAACAGACGTAATTCGTTTAATTGAAGATGGCAAATATGCCGGAGATATTATTGCTGATGTAAATTCCGTTCAACTTGAAAACAATCAGTTGACAACAGATGTCGTTTCCGTGCGAGATGTTAATCCACAAAGTCCCCGTCGTCGGTTTAAAAAAGGCACACAGGCCTATACGCTTTTAGAACCGGTTGTTATCAACGGACAAGTACAGGAAAAACATCTCAACCGACCGTTAACAGATATTCAACAGGCAACGTTTACACATTTATCTTTATTGGATGACTCTCATAAACGGTTTTTAAATCCGCACATTTACGGAGTCGGTATTGCACAACCGCTTTATAGTAAACAGCAATCCATTATTGCACAATATCAACAACGGACAGCATTGTTGCAACGATCTTAATAAAAAAGGGGGAATGAATTTAATGCCATCCCCCCCCTTTTTCGCCCCGTGCGATATTGTCCAGCTCGTGTAATCACTGACCAAAAGGAGAAAAACCATGACAACACAATTTGATTTAATTTGGAAAAACCTTTCTATCGGTTTAAAAGAATACTGTGAAAAAAACGGCTTTAAAAAAGTTTTACTCGGTTTATCGGGCGGAATGGATTCAGCATTTGTTTTTGCCCTTGCCTGTCATACACTCGGTGCAGAAAATGTAACTGCCATTATGATGAAAACAAAACACACTTCCCAATTAAGTTTGGATATTACCCGAGATTTAACAAAACACTATCACGCTCCTTATCAGGAAATTGATATTCAGCCCTATGTGGATAATATGATTCATCTGTTAAAAACTACACTATCCGAACCGATTAAACCGATTGTGACGGAAAACATTCAAGCCCGTATTCGGGGACAAATTTTAATGGCTATCAGCAATCAAACAGGGGCATTGGTTTTGGCGTGCGGAAACAAATCAGAAGCGTGTGTCGGCTATTGCACATTATACGGTGATACTTGTGGCGGATTGATGCCAATCGGGAATATTTATAAAAGCACACTTTATCAGTTAGCCGACTATATCGGACAAAAACACGGTGTTTATTTAACACCCGAAGTTATCAGTCGAATGCCATCTGCCGAACTGGCTGAAAATCAAAAAGATGCCGATTCTCTACCGCCCTATCCGATTTTGGATGCCATTTTAACAAAATTGGTCGATTTAAAACAAACACCCAAACAAATTATTCAAGACGGATTTGATAAACAAACGGTGGACAGAATAAATGCTTTGTATCAAAAATCAGCTTTTAAACGATTGCAACTGCCTCCGACGTTAAACATTTAAAAAAAGTATATTTATACTGACAAAAACTCAAAAAGGCACTACCAATAATCTTTGAAAAACAAGCGTTTTAAAACGGAAGAATTGCAAAAAAAAATTCTTCCGTTTTTTTCATTTTACATATTGCTTTATAAAAATTGTACAAACAATTTACAAAAACACTTTGCAAATTATCTTAAAAAATTTTATAATGTTTGCTTATAAAAGAACAGGACAAAATAAAATGACAAGAAAAATACAAAGATTAGAGTTAACTTGGTCGGGAAAAGAAAACAGATTTAATCCGGAACCACGCATTTTGATAGAAGATAAAAAGAAGTCGTTTTCTTATTCAATGCATCAGGAAAAATTTGCTAATAGTTTATTTTCGGCAACAGAAACCGAATCAAAAATTCAACCCACTTATGATAATATGCTCATCCACGGGGATAATTTGTTGGCATTAAAGGCTTTGGAACAAGATTATACCGATAAAATCAAATGTATCTATATAGACCCACCCTATAATACCGGATATGCTTTTAAACAATATGATGACGGATTGGAACATTCTATTTGGCTCTCGTTAATGCGTGACAGATTAGAGATTTTAAGGCGTTTATTGTCAGATGATGGTGGTATTTTTGTTAACATTGATGAAAATGAACACGCATACCTCAAAATATTGATGGATGAAATTTTTGGTAGAAAAAATCAAATTTGTACTTTTATTTGGTATGCTCGCAGTGGACAAGGAAATACAGTAGGCCATATTGCCGAATCTCACGAATATATACTTTTTTATGGAAAAGACATTGCAAATATAAATGTTAAAAAAATACAAAATATTACCAAAGAAGGTAATTATCACGACGAATTAGGCTCATATAAACGGGAACAGTTAAGACAATGGGGACAAGGGGACCGTAGAGAAGACAGACCTTCAATGTATTATCCCGTTAAAGCCCCTGATGGCAGTTTAATCTATCCTAAACGTGCTGATGGAAGCGATGGTCGTTGGAGAGTAAGTCAAAGTAGTATGAACGACTTAATTAAAGAGAACAATGTGGACTTTGTGCAAAATGAAACCGGTTGGGTTTTATACAAAAAAATTCGTGCCGGACGAATAACATATTCATCATACAAAACTATTTTAGATGATTTCGGAACAGCAAGTTCGGCAACTGTTGAATTAAAACAATTATTTAATGAAAAAGTTTTTGATACACCAAAACCTGAAAAACTGATTTCACATTTAATTCACTTGATTACAAATCCAAACGACATAGTCCTTGATAGCTTTTTAGGTTCGGGAACAACTTGTGCTGTTGCCCACAAAATGGGCCGCCGTTGGATTGGCATAGAAATGGGTGACCATGTATATTCTTGCTGTTTACCAAGACTTCATAAGGTTATAAAAGGAGAAGATAACGGCGGAATAACCAAAGCAACCGGTTGGATTTGTGGAGGAGGCTTCAAATTCTATGAATTGGCATCCTCTTTAATCATCAAAGATTCTTTCGGTATGGATATTATTTCCCCCGAATATAATGCCGATATGCTTGCCGAAGCCATGTGTAAAATTTTAGGGTATCATTACAAACCCGATACAGAGAAGTATTGGAAACAAGGCTATTCATCAGAAAAGAGTTTTATATATACCACAACAATGGGTTTGCAAGAGAAAGCATTAGCTCGATTAGCCGAAGAAATCGGAGATAATAACCTTTTAATTTGTTGTAAAGCCTTTATGGGTAATCCAAATAGTTATTCAAACATAACCGTTAAGAAGATTCCATCTACCATTTTAAAAAAATGCGAATGGGGTTCAGCAGGTTATCCATTAAATACCAATGACTACACTCCAACCGATAAAGATTTTGAATTTGATATAGATAGATAAATCAACTCCGGAAAACACTCTTTAATACTTTCCCATAATTATTATTTAACTGTTTTATACTCAATTGTATACACATCTTTTACCTGTCAACTCTTGATATGCGTTTGATATATCCTTGTTATATTTTTAAAAAATGCTCTTTTTTTGAGATTTAGACATAAAAAATCTTGTCAAATGTGATTTTTTTCGGTATTTTACAAAGTAAAAAAAGGGAGAATACCAGATGACAACAAAAAAAAATAAAACAATATCAAAATTTCATTTATTCACAACACGCAATTTATTACTGCTCGGATGGACAATTTGTGCATTCGGAATCGGATACGGGCTTAAATCAAACACCCCTTCCGCCCCAATGCAAATGCCGGCGGGCGGAGCAAGAGAAGCCTTGGTTATTACCGGTCAGCCAACACAAAAAGACATTCGTCCGTCTAAAAACTTCATTGCCATGGTGGAAGCTGTTAATGAAGTCAATTTAAAACCACAGGTTTCCGGTACCGTTGATGCCGTCTTGTTTGCAAACGGGGCTTTTGTGAAAGAAGGCGATGAGTTATTTATCATTGACAAAAGCAAATATGAAGCAAATGTACAATCTGCCGAAGCCGGTTTGGCAAAGGCACAAGCCAATGTTATTCAAATTCAAAACGATTATAATCGCCAGAAAAAACTGTATAAAGACAAATTTTTACCCAAAGCGGAACTTGAAATCGTTGAAAGCAATTTAGAACAGGCAAAAGCACAAGTTCGATTAGCCGAAGCCACTTTGAAACTGGCACAAATAGATTTGGAACATGCAACCATTAAAGCCCCCATCAGCGGATTTATCAGCAAGGCTTTTGTAACAAAAGGCAATTATGTTTCAACCGATTCAACGACCTTGGCAAAAATCGTACAAATTCATCCGGTCCGTATCGGTTTTTCCGTAACCGATAAAGAACGGCTTGAAAAAGTAATGACCATGCAACCCGATGAAACCCCGTTTTATATGACACTTGTTTTGGCAAACGGAGTGGAAAAACCCATTCAACCCGAAAATATTTTTACCGATAAAGAAGCCGATAAAAATACGGCAACTATTTCGGTTTATACTGAATATGCCAATGAAGATAATTTATTATTACCGGGGAACGTGTTAACTGTTAAATTAAGCGATACTGCCGAAAAACCGGCTTTACTTGTTCCACAAGATGCCGTTTTACACGATTCGGACGGACAATACGTAATGAAAGTGACACCGGATAAAACCGCTTTGCAACAATATATTCAAACAATGGGAAATCTGGATAAATTTTACATCGTTGAAAAAGGTTTAACCAAAGAGGATATCATTATTCTATCCGGGGCTCAAAAAGTCAGTTCCGGTCAAAAAATAAAATCTGTTGCCCCAGTAACATCCCTGTTACCGACAACCGATAAAACCGTTAAATCCAAAACGGACCCCTCTCAAACGGAATTGTCACAAAATACAGATTCAACATCAACCGAACAGGAATAAAATTTGTTTATGATTAACCCTGTCAACAAAACCAAACGGATATTTATGAAAAACCAAAGAGGAAGAAGGAATGTTTTCGCACTTTTTTATTAATCGCCCCCGATTTGCCGTTGTTATTTCACTCATATTAAGCATTGCCGGACTTGTATGTCTGTTTAGGTTACCGATAGCCCTTTATCCGGAAGTAACACCGCCGGAAATTTCCGTGCGAGCAAAATATCCGGGGGCAAGTGCCGATGTGATTGCCAAAACAATCGGTATCCCGTTGGAAGAAGAAATCAATGGGGTGGAAGATATGATTTATATGAATTCCACTTCCTCGGATGGCAGTTATTCACTCAGCATTATTTTTGACAGCGGAGTTGACCCTGATATGGCACAAGTTAAAGTGCAAAACCGCCTGCAACAAGTGACATCCATGTTGCCGACTGAGGTTCAACGACGGGGATTAACCGTTCGCAGACGGTCATCCAGTATGCTAGCATTTATTACGTTTACATCTCCCAATAAAACACATGATACGCACTTTATCAGTGACTATATTCAAAACAATATTCAAAAAGCACTTGTAAAAGTCAATGGTGTGGGGGACGTTAACATTTTTGGGGCAAAAAAAAGTATGCGTATATGGCTGGATGCCGATAAAATGGCGTCACTAAAATTACCCGTTAGTGCCGTTAAAACCGCCATTTCAAGTCAAAACTATCAACCGTCACTCGGACAATTAGGTGTTCAACCGACCGAAAGTGATAATTTAATGGTTTACTCTCTGCAAACAAAAGGGCGAATTGATACCATTGAAGATTTCGGAAACATTATCGTCCGCACAAATAAACAAGGCGGATTAATTCGCTTAAAAGATATTGCACGCATTGAAATCGGACTGGAAAACTATTCACACAAATCCGCCTTTAACGGAGCTGCTTCCGTGCCAATGGGCATTAACCTATCCTCCGGGGCCAATGCTTTGGAAACAATGAACGGAGTTAAAAAAGAACTGGAACGTATATCTCAATTCTTTCCGGAAGATTTCCAATACACCATTAACATGGATACCACTATTTACATCAATGAATCCGTATCCGAAGTGGCTTGGACACTTATTTTAACATTTTTATTGGTTATTTTGGTTTGTTTTGTCTTTTTGCAAAACACTTGGGCAACCCTTGTTCCAACCTGTACCATCCCTGTTTCTTTGCTCGGCACGTTTATTGTGATGATGTCATTGGGATATACAATTAATATGTTCACGCTATTCGGGTTGGTTTTGGCTATCGGCGTTGTGGTGGATGATGCAATTTGCGTTGTAGAACGAGTTATGACGTTAATTGACAAAGAAGGTAAATCGCCCAAAGAAGCAACCTTTCAAACAATGGACGAAATTTCCGGTGCCTTGATTGCAACCACTCTTGTATTATTAGCTATTTTTGTACCGATTGCCTTTATGGCCGGTGTGACTGGTAAAATTTATCAGCAATTTGCCGTTACAATTTCAACTGCCGTTTGTTTTTCAACTTTAAACGCCCTTACATTGTCTCCGGCCATTTGTGCAACCATGCTTAAACCAAACGCACAAATCAATTCCAAAATTTTAAATTGGTTTAATCAATGGGTACAATCTTCAACAAACACTTATACGAAAATTGTTTCCTTATTGGCCCGCAAGCTAATATTAATTGGGATTGTTTTTTGTGCTTTTGTCGGTTTTTGCGTATTTATGTTCTCCTCAATGAACACCTCCTTTATTCCCAAAGAAGATCAGGGAAAAATTTTAATGAATATTCAACTACCCGAAGGGGCCTCATTTAAACGAACAGAAGCTGTTATCAATAAAATTACACCCTATTTAATGGCACAGGAAGGGGTAACAGACCTGATGACAGTTATCGGACATAGTATGACGGGCGGAAGCGGTGAAAATATGGGAATGGGCTTAATTTCGTTGGAAGACTGGGATAAAAGAACAGATAAAAATATGTCCTCATCCGCTATTTTAACCCGCATAAAAACCGAACTGGATAAAATTCCGGAAGCAGAATTCCAATTAATGGAATTACCGTCTATCCCCGGTTTGGGTATGTCCGGCGGATTATCATTAAAATTACAGTCACTGAATGATATGAATTATGAAAAACTGGATAACATTACACAAAGTTTTATGAATCAGATGATGCGTTTATCTCCTGTTCAATACGCTTTTTCCAACTTTACAGCCAAAACACCAAATATTTATTTGGAAATTGATCGTTTAAAAGCCGAATCCATGCAAGTGCCAATGTCTAACATCTTTTCGGTTCTGGAAAATTATTTGGGTTCAGCTTATGTAAACGACATCAACTTCGGAACACAAGTCAACAAAGTTATCGTTCAGTCCGATTGGAAATACCGTAAAGATATCGATAATTTAAAAAATATTTATGTACCGAATACTGACGGCATTATGGTTCCGTTGAATACGTTTGTGTCTATGAAACCCATTTTATCTCCCCGTCAGATTGTTCGCTATAACCAATATCCGGCTTCGGGGGTCACAATTATGACAAAAGAAAATGCAAGCTCCGGAGAAGCAATGAAGCAAATTGAAGAAGCTGCCCAAACTGCTTTGCCGAATGATTATGCTTATGAGTGGTCCGATATGAGTTATCAGGAAAAAAATAATGAAGGAAAAGTTACTTATCTGATTTTATTGGCAGTTATCTTTGCTTACTTATTCTTGGTTGCACAATACGAAAGCTGGACGGTTCCAATGCCGGTATTAATGTCGGTTACCGTTGCTGTTGCCGGCGGATTGCTCGGTTTGTGGATAACCGAATTACCATTAAGCATTTATGCACAATTGGGATTGGTTTTACTCATCGGTCTTGCCGCTAAAAACGCCATTTTAATTGTTGAATTTGCAAAAGAAGAACGCCTAAAAGGCACATCTGTTGCTCAATCGGCCTTAACCGGTTTATCCGTTCGGTTCCGTGCTGTTTTAATGACTGCCTTTACCTTTATTTTAGGGGTATTTCCGTTGATTATTGCCACAGGAGCCGGTGCTGCCAGTCGGCGAGCTATTGGCGTTCCCGTCTTTTATGGTATGCTCATCGGTACGGTTTTAGGACTGATTATTATTCCGCTTTTATATATTCTTGTGCAAACCATTGCTGAAAAAGTAAAAAAACCGTCCAACTAAAAACACATTAAAATATTGTTTTTTATTTGACAAAGAGAAATATTACTGTTAGAATGGTTATAGTTTGAATTAAAATTAGGGAGATAGACATGACAAATCCGATTAAAGACATTGAACATGCTAGCACATCATTATCATTAAAGGATGTACGTGTGTCCAAAAAAAACTTATCACCGGAAAGCATCAAAAAAATTGAACAAATGTGTGCTGAACGAGGATTATTATGCATACACGGATTTAATAACAATTTAAGAATTTCCGGCACGGCAACAGAAGTTGAAATCTTTCATAAAGACCTTTTAAAACGGATGCAACCCTCTAAAACTGCTCACACTCTACAACGGGGAGCACAAGCAGTAAAACAAGCCACCCAAGAAGGAGTACAAGCTGCCCAAAAAATTATACAACAAGGTGTCCAAGTGGCGAGAACAGCCGGAGCACAAGCCGAAACAATGGCAGTTGTCGCAGCCGGCAAAGGGGTAAAAGCCATTACCAAAGTTGGAAAAGGCGGATTACCGTTTATGGCATTTATGGCAGCGGTCGATCCAAACGGAACACAGGAATTTATTGATGATATTTTCCATTTACGGGTTGGAAAAATTGCTACGGATATGTATGAAGGGGGCAAACAAATTGTTTTGCATCCGGTTGATACGATAACAGAAATTGCTAATACCGTTGCCGATAAAACCAGTGACTACTATGCCGGTACAAAAGATGGTACTGATTTTGCCGAACGAACAGCAATGATTCCTGTTCACGGCATTAACAATATCGGCAAAACAATGGCACATGCCGGTAATTATGAATGGGGTCTTGTCGGCAGTTTCAGAGATTCGGAACGAGCCGGCATCAACTGGGTTATGAATGCTTGCGGATTTGACACGGAAATTGTTCGTGAAGGCACATCTATACGTGATTTTCAACAGGATCCATTTAAGTTTTTTTACAATATATCCGTTTTAGGCTTACTTAACCCAACAACCCGAGATAAAACAACCGGTTTACGCTCAGATGATGACTTTAACTCTATTATTTTCCGTGGTGACACAAAAGCTTTTGAAGCCTATTTAAAAACCGGTGTTGATGTTAATAAATATATAGCCGGAGCCCATGATGGGGGTTCTCATCCATATCCAACAGCTTTTGCTCTTGCTATTTCGGAAGGGCAGTTTGATATGGCTAATATGTTGTTGGATAACAAAGGAACATATATTAATCAACAAAATGAAGTGACGAAAGACACCCCGTTAATGAGTGCCATTGCTTACACGGCATTAGATGAATACAGTACCGCATATTTTACCGGAAAACCGGATATGAGCAAAGCAACCCCCGAAGCACAAGCCAAATTTGCCAAAGCAAATGCCCTTATTTTAAAAATGATACAAGACAATCGGTTAGAAATTGAAGCAACAAATAACTTTGGCGAAACAGCCTTTTTAACAGCTGCCGGTTGTGGTAATATTGCCGCAATGACTGCATTAGCCGAAAAAGGGGCTAATATACACCATACAAACACATGGGGACAAAACGCTTTACACGTTGCCTGTTGCAATCAGTTAATGACATATTCGTTATTGGAAATGGGACTTGATGCCAATGCCAAAGATAAAGACGGCAACACACCACTTATGACGGCATTAGAAAAAAATGCAGAAAGAGGCGGAAAAAATGATATGGTGGTCTGTTTACTTTTAGGCGAAATGAATACAGATGGACTAACGGCTTTACATGCATCGGAAAAACATTCTCAATTATTCAATAATTGGGTTGAAAGTTATCCACAAGTAAAAGAAATTATTATGACAATGGAAAATCATCCGTTGAATAAGGATAAAAAATTCATCGGTCAACAAACTCAAACCGGCTTACGGGAACAATTAGCACAAATCTCTGAAAAACAGCCAACCACAACCGAAATAATTCCCCCCGAAACAGGTATTACTCGTTAAAATATGGAGGCAATCATGACAGATATCGCTCAATTTAGACTTCAAACAAAGGATTTAACAAAAAAAAATATTGATATATTGAAAGATATTTGTCTCGCCAACAACTTAACAATGAAATTGAAAGGGACACAATATATTATCTCCGGAGAATCGGGAAATGCTTTTGAACTTGCCCGAAAAAAAATTCAAGAAGTCGCAACAGGATTTAGACAAACGAACAGGGTTTTAAAGTCCAAAAAATCCCCGTCCGCCAAACAATCTCCGTCTTCCACATCAACCCCAACATCCAAACCGATTCCCACACCTTTGACAAAGCCCATTTCCTCTTCAACAATATCGCAAACTTTCAAAACAGGAACCATTTTAGAGGTTGCCGGTTCTATGACAAATCCGCAAATCGGAGAGGAATTTGTTCAGGCATTAAAAGAAAATGGTATTATCGTTCAACACATCCAAGACAACTTGTACCATTTACCTCAAAACAAAGTAAATGCTTTTAAAACCCTACAAACAAATGGGGGATTAAAGCATTTTATTCTTTTTGAAACACCAACCCCATTTACCGTATCCAGTAACTTAATCCGATCCGATTTAAACGGTTTTAAAACACATATTATAAGTGATTTAGAAGGAAACCGTTTAAGTATGAATAAAATAAAAGAAGTTTCGGTTTCGGAAATGTTTGAAATTGAGGAAAAACAATCCGCAAAAATAGGAGAAAGCCGACAAAAAGCTTTTAAGGAAGCCTATAATGAAGAACACAATTCGGATCCGCTTAATGAACCCGAAGACAAAAAAGCAAAGAAGTCTGAAAATCCGATTGATGAATGGGAAACAAAACGAACAGCACGCAGAAACGGAGAACAACCGACTATCCTAAACAAACAAAGATTACAGTATACCCCACTACATCAAGAACAGATGACCGGTACATTTTTTAAAAATTACACCCCAAGTTCCGCTCAAAAAGTACCCACCCCCACAGCAACACCTATTCTGCCTCCGGATACAAATGCAACGGTTATTAAATCCGGTAAAATTGTAGATGTTGCCGAGGCTGTAACCAATCCGCAAATCGGAAAAGAATTTGTTCATGCATTAAAAGAAAGCGGCATTGCTGTCCAACAACTTGAAAACGGATTATACCGCATACCAAAAAATCAGGTCAACACCTATAATAAATTACTGGAAAGTGGTAAATTAAGTCGCTTTACCCTTTTTGAAACATCTACACCAATGACACTTTCCATTAATACTGCAAATGAATATAAACTGTTTGCAATAACCGGAGCAGATGATAGTGTCAGTTTTTACCGAATGAAAGAAATTTCATGGGAAGAAGCACAGGCAATAGAAGCATCACAATCCGAAAAAACAGAAGCAAAGCGACAAAAAGCTTTTAAGGAAGCCTATAATGAAGAACGCAGTCGGGATCCGCTTAATAAAGCCGAAGATAACAAAGCAAAAAAGTCTGAAAATCCGCTTGATGAATGGGAAGCAAAACGAGCAGCCCACAGAAACGGAGAACAACCACCCATTCTAAACAAACAAAGATTACAGTATGCCCCACAACTCAATGAACCGATTATCGGTGCATTTTACAAACAACCGACAAATTTTTCACACAAAGAAATGCCTCGCACATCAATAGAAGGAAAAATTATAAAATCCGAAAAAATCTTAGAGGTTGCCGGTTCTATAACCAATCCGCAAATCGGAGAGGAATTTGTTCAGGTGTTAAAAGAAAACGGCATTGCCGTTCAACGAATTGAAAACGGATTATACCGCATACCCAAAAATCAGGTCAACACCTATAATAACTTACTGATAAACGGCGTATTAAAAAAATTTGCCATTTTTGAAACATCTGCCCCGCTTATTTTCAACGGCTTGCAATCCAAAATTGATGGGCATAAAATATATCTGATGGAAGATATTAACGGAAAAAATTCTTTTATACGTGTGATGAAACCTATATCGCCTAACCAAGCCATACCCGATATACAAATACCTATCCTTTCAACAAATGAAGATTTATTTAAACAACTTGAAGAGAATCGAGCAAGACGTGCAACACAAGGACACTCCCACGTTAATCAAAAAAGGAAGCCTCATTCAACCAAACAAATATTGCACAATGCCTCTCAATATGGTGAATCGATTATCAAAGAAGGTGCTATTTATGATTCTGTTGCCCCGCAACCCTATCAACAAAAACCACTCGTAAACGAAACAGCAAAAGCAGCTGGCAAAGCAACAAAAACAGCTGCCAAAACAACAAAAGCAATTATCAACGGTATTGACAGCACATTTGGAAGAAACGTTTGGGCATTAGTTGCTATGGCAGCTGTTTGTCCGAATACAACTGCTGAATTTTTAGATGATATTGCTCATCTACGGGGCCTAAAAATTGCCCGTGACATAAAAGACGGGGCTGTTCAAATTGTGTTTCATCCGATTGATACGGCAACCGCCATCGGAACAGCAATAGCCGATACCGCTGTTCATCATTATAAAGGAACTGATGGAGTTTTAGATGCTCTTGGCAGAACAGCAATGATTCCCGTTCACGCATGGCAAAATGTTGGCGATGTAGAAGGTAGTTTCATCGGCAGTGGAACAGATGCCCCCAAAGCCTGCATTAACTGGATTATGGATGCTTGCGATGTAAATACTGAAATTATTCAAGAAGGAACAACAATAGATGATTTTAAACAACATCCGTTTGAATTTTTTCAGAAATGTTTTTCACTGACTACCCGAGATAAAACAACCGGTTTACGATCAGACGACGACTTTAACTCATTAATTTTTCGTGGCGATATAGATGCATTTAATGCCTATTTAAAAACCGGTGTTGATGTAAATACACCTGTTATCGGAGATTATGACAGGGGTTCTCATCCGTATCCGACTGCATTTACCCTTGCCGTTGCCGAAGGTCAGTTTGATATGGCAAATATACTATTAAATAAAATAAAAACAAATATCAACGGTAAAAATAAAATAACCGGAGATACAGCCTTAATCAATGCCATTAAATCCATTGCATTAGATGAAAACAGTGCCGCATATTTTACCGGAAAACCGAATATGAGTAGAGCGACCCCCAAAGCAAAAGAACGCTTTATTAAGGCAAATGCATTTATCTTACAAATGATACAGGATAATCGGTTAGAAATTGAAGCAACAAATACCTTTGGCGAAACAGCCTTTTTAACAGCTGCCGGTTGTGGTAATATTGCCGCAATGACCGCATTAGCCACAAAAGGAGCTAATATACACCATACAAACACATGGGGACAAAACGCTTTACACGTTGCCTGTTGCAATCAGTTAATGACCAAAGAACTTTTATCACGTGGACTTGATGCCAATGCCAAAGATAAAGACGGCAATACCCCACTCATGACGGCATTGGAAAAAAATGCAGAAAGAGGCGGAAAAAACGATATAGTGGTCTGTTTACTTTTAGGCGAAATGAATACGGATGGCTTAGATATCTTACGAAACTCACCTAAGCATTCTCGGTTATTAGATGAATGGATTTCCCGTTATCCACAAGTAAAAGAAATTATTATGAAAGTAAAAGACCATCCGTTGAATAAGGATAAAAAATTCATCGAAAAACAAGGACAAAACAGATTAACAAATACGTTATCCAATGCACAAATCATCCATGAAAAACCAGTCACAACAATGGAAAATGAACAAGAAGAACCCAATGTTCAACCCAATCTTTCTACTGTCTGCTCAACCGGCAGATAACTTAATTTATTTATAATAATTGTTTTATAATCATCGGACAAAATATTTTTATATTTTTCCAAAAATGATGATAAATCTTTACGCTTGTCGTCCTGTTGAACTTGTTTCAACATCTCGTATAGAATCGACACGGATACTTTGTCATTATCGTAACGAGAATCTGAAACAAGTTCAGATTGACGGTGAGTATAAAGGTTGACTGTCATTTTGTCCGAAATCTCGTGACAAAAGAGCAGAGTGTTTGTGCCGGTTCTACCCTCTTTTTAATTTATCGTCTCCCTGAATTTATTTCAGGGTCTTGTGACGATAACGGCACATTATTCCTACCACTTCTCCCCGAGAATCTGAAACAAGGCATAACCGATACGGTGTCGTGTCATGATAATGGCAAAGTATTCGTGCCAGTTCTACCCAAGATTCAGAATTAAATCTAGCATGATAGCAAGTATAAAAAGTCGAATGATATAATGAAACGTGTATAAACACTAATTATTAAAAAAAACACCTTTCTATAAAAAAAGACACGTATAATTACAATCTTTTTTTACATTTTTGAAACTTTTTTAGAAGTATCGATTTTTAATTCTTCTTTTCGATTTTAAAAGATAATTTTTTCATTTTTTACGCCTTTTTGATGCGTTCCGAATTTTCCGATTCAAAGCGAAAAAAAACGTACCTTTTTTACGATAAGATATTTTTTATGAACAATTATTTCTAAAAGAAAAACACTTAAAATGAACACACTAAGAGAATAACATCAACCACTTAACAGAAAAATTCTTCCAAATAGCATAAACAAATCATGTCTTATAATAAAAAAGATTATCGATTATCTCTCGGGCGACCTAAAAATGAATAAAATTGCGGATTTGATTTAAAATGTTTTAGTGAATCGGATTCTTCATCATTCAACGTATAATGCGTATTTCGACCAGCATCTTCTTGTTTTAAAACATTATTCTTTACCAAATAATGAATTGACCGTATTGCCGTATCTTCAGAACATTTACAGATTTTGGCCCATTTAGATGAAGTCAACTTACCCTCAAACCCATCCAACAACATATTGATTATTTTTTTCTGATCGTTATCTAACGGAATTTCATTGATTTTTTGCAAATAAAGTGCTTTATGAACAAGTCTATCCACCAATTCATCCGAATTGCGAATTGATTTTGCCATACATCTCAAAAACCAATCTAACCAAATCGTTATATCTAAATTACCTTTTTGTGTATATTCTAATACATTATAATACTTCTTTTTTTCTTTTTGAATTTGTGCCGACATACTATAAAAACGATAAGGACATTTTTCTGCCCGAGAAAACATCATATCCGTTATGGCTCTGGCAATTCTGCCATTTCCGTCTTCAAACGGATGTAATGTAATAAACCACAGATGGGCTATTGCCGTTTTTATAATCGGATTGATTTTGTTCTCATTATTAATCCAATATAGAAATTTTTCCATATAAATCGGTAAATTTTTTGCAGGTGGAGCTTGATAATAAACTTTTTCTCTGTCAGCCTCAAATGTCACAACTTGCATCGGGCCATCTCTATCATCCCGTAAGCCCCCAACTTTAATTTTATACAGACCACTCCGTCCGGTTGGAAATAAAGCCGAATGCCATCCATACAATCGTTCTAATGTTAGTTCCTTATCATAATTATGCGAGGCATCAACCATCATCTCAACAATACCATTCATATAGTGCGGATCCGTAGAACGATTATGTTTTGTTACCAAATTGCTATGATAAATATTCAACCGTTGTGTAATAACGGAACGAACTTCTTCAGGATTAAGTAATTCCCCTTCAATTTCACTGGACTTGGTAATTTCGTCCGTCATACTGCTCAATAAGGCTTCTCTTTGGATATTAAATCCAAGTGCATGCATCTTTCCGATTATATGACCTTGCAAAAAGGAAACTTCTGATAAAAGATTGGTAATTTTATCATTGTCCCATGTAAAATGAGGCCAATTATTTAATTCATGTATATACATTTATAAAATCTCCGTAAATTATGTGTAATTATAACACATATTCTCCAAAAATACAAGAAAATTATACACATAAACAGTTTTACATCATTTTACCATTTATATCGGATAATAAAATCAAATACGCTCATATGGCTTACACAAACCATTATTTACCAATACAAAAATCCCGAAAAATTACATCCAACAATTCATCGGCTTCAATACGACCGGTAATTCGCCCCAAATGACGAGCTGCCAAACGTAAATCTTCGGCTTTTAATTCAATATCGGGAGCCAACAATGCCGTTCGCAAACAATCGGCACATGCTGTTAAAGCCGTCCGATACCGTTCCCGTGTAATGGCACTTTCTGCCGGTGCCAACCGTTCTTTTAAATCGGTTGTAATTTCTTCCCACAAGTTTTTTATCCCTGTCCCTGTTTTAGCACTGATTGCCAAACCGTTTTCAACAACGGTTTTCGGATAAGCATCACACTTGTTCCAAATAATTTTATGTTCAATGGCTTCCAATTCCGGTGGTAACGGAGCAACCTGCGGATAATGTGCCATATCCTGAATATACAAAATCAAATCTGATTCTTCTGCCCGTCGCACTGCTCGTTTAATGCCTTCGGCTTCAATCGCTTCGGCATTTTCACGTAATCCTGCCGTATCGGCTAAAATAACAGGAAAACCACCAACATCCAAATGAGCTTCCACCACATCCCGTGTTGTCCCTGCAATCGGGGTCACAATAGCAATATCTTTATTCGTTAAGGCATTCATCAAACTGGATTTTCCTACATTCGGCACACCGATAAGGGCAATCTGAAATCCTTCCCGCAAACGTTGACCTCGCTCGTTATCATCCAAATGTGCCAATATTTCTACCTGTAATGCACGTATATCCTGTTCAATTTGAGCTTCTTTTTCGGGAGGAATATCTTCTTCCGGAAAATCAATAAATGCTTCCAAATACGCCATATGATGTACCAATAACTTCCGCCATCGTTCATACAAGGATCCTAATTGCCCCTCTGTTTGTGCCAAAGCCTGTTTGCGTTGCTGTTCCGTTTGTGCATCAATCAAATCCATAATCCCTTCAGCCGCCGTTAAGTCCATTTTACCATAAACAACAGCCCGACGGGAAAACTCTCCACGTTCGGCTGGACGCACTTCTGAAAATTCACTCAATCGCTTAAAAACCGCATCTATGACACTCGGTCCACCATGTACCTGAAATTCAACAACATCTTCACCCGTAAAACTATTCGGTCCTTTAAAATACAATACAAGGGCATGGTCAATGACTTCTCCCATCTTATCCATTAACGGTTTAAAATAAGCATATCGGGGAGTCGGATTTTCAATATGGGTAATTTCCTGAATTAAATATGTCACTCTACTGCCCGACACACGAATAACGGCTACTCCGCCTTTTCCTGCTCCGGATGATAATGCATAAATAGTATCTGTTAAACAATATGAATACATTTTTATTCCTCTGCTTTGTATCGATTTAAACCTAATCGACACATCAATTTAAAAATCTGTCAATACACTCTTACTTTTTTTAATTCAGCCAACCGATTAAACGCCCTTTAAAACTTTAACAAATTGAGCCCGCACTTCTTCAATGCCCTTATTCTTTTCCGAACTCGTCAATAAAACCTCCGGATAACAGGCAACGTGCTTTTGTGCTGTTTCTTTTGTTTGAGCCCAAACGGCTTCGGCTTGTTTCAACGGAATCTTATCGGCTTTTGTCAAAACAATTTGATAACTGACGGCAGCAGAATCCAACATTTTCATAATTTTTTCATCCACCGTTTTAATACCATGACGAGAATCAATCAATAAAAATACCCGAGCCAACTGCACTCTGCCCCGTAAATAATCGTGAATCAAACGAGTCCAACTCTGAACCGTTTTTTCAGGGGCTGCCGCATAACCATACCCCGGCAAATCAACAATAAAAAAATCCGGCGTTTCAAAATAATTCAATGATTGTGTTCGCCCTGGGGTATTAGATGCCCGAGCCAATCCTTTAACGCCTGTCACGGCATTAATCAAACTGGATTTTCCAACATTTGAACGACCGGCAAAGGCAAATTCCTTTTTATCTCCAATCGGTAATTGTTCAACACTGTTTACACTGAGCCGATAAACGGGTTTTTCGGTAAAAACGGCATTTCCTTCTTTTAACAGGCTTTTGGTTGTATCTTCCGGTGTTAAATGAATAATCTCCATTTACTTAACCCCCACTTTATGCATAATGTATTTTTGTTGAAAAATGGATAAAATGTTGCTCCACGTCCAGTATAAAATCAAACCGGCAGCAAATCCACCCAACATAAACGTAAATAGAACAGGCATCCATTTTAAAACCTTTGCCTGAACAGGATCCGGCGGGGTCGGATTAAACTTTTGCTGAATAACCATTGTCAACCCCATCAGAATCGGCAAAACACCCAAATTCAAAAAGGCAGGAATCGGCCAATCCAAATAACCGAATGCCGTAAAGACAGAACTCGGATCAGGAACAGATAAATCTTCAATCCATCCGTAAAATGGTGCCTGACGCATATTAATGGAAACAGATAACACCTTATACAAGGCATAAAAGACCGGAATTTGTAAAAATATCGGTAAACAACCGGATGCCGGAGATACTTTTTCCCGTTTATACAAATTCATCATTTCAATCTGTAACCGAGACGGATCGTTTTTAAAACGTGTTTTTAATTCTGTCAAACGTGGTTGCAATTTACGCATTTTAGCCATACTTTCATATGATTTTGTTGCAACAGGTAATAGCAGTAAGCGAATGAGCGTTGCAAAAACCAAAATGGCAATTCCCATATTTCCCAACAATCCGTATAACCAGTTTAAAATGTGTAAAAACGGTTTTGTTAGGAAATAAAACCATCCAAAATCAATGGTTAAATCAAATTTCGGAATATTATATTGTTTTTCGTAACGGGTTAACAAATCAACTGTTTTGGCTCCTGCAAAAACACGACTGGTATGCGTATAACTTTCACCGGCCGGAATTGTTATATAAACACCTGAAAATTCTGCTTTATAAACATCATTCAGCCCTTTTTCAAATCTGATTTTTCCCCATTCTTTACCATCTAAAATCAAAGCTGTTTGCCAATATTTATCCGTTATACCAAACCAACCGCCTTTTGTTTTTTCTTCAAATACTTCATCAGCAATATCATCATATTTTTCTTCAATCAGTTTATCTTTTAAAACGGCAATAAACCCTTCATGAACTGTGGAAACAGCAGGAACATCCGATAAAGTCCGCACAATTTCACCACCAAAATAAACCTGAATCGGTTTATCGGTTAAATTGGTTAATGTATCAGTTGTTGAAACCATATAATCATTATCAACCGTTACTTGACGGGTTAATTTCAAATCATCCGTTTGCCCTGTGGCAATAATTGTTTTATTTGGTTGCAACATTAAATCTTTATCCGTTGCTATCGGAACAGGAATAACAGCATCCGGACTTTTCCAGCCCATTTGCGTGTAATATGTATCTGTTAACAATGAAACTGCCGGACTATTATCCTGTGTCGTTTGTTTGTATTTTAACAAATCAACCTGAGATAATTTCCCTTTTTGTATATTATAACTACCTTTAATTGCTTCGTTTTGAATTTGAATAATCTGATCGGGAATAATTGGTTTTAAAACAGACGTTTCCGTTTGAATGCCTTGTTCTGAATTAATCCCTTTTGAATCAACAGATGCTAAATCAATTACTCCGGAATCACTCGTTTTGGCAATGCCGATTGTTTGTTCGGCAACCGTTTGATCCGACCCTGTTAACAATGTTTCCGTTTGTGGTTTCGGAAACAAGATATTTGTCCCATACAAAACACCTGTCACTAATAAGGCAGCAATAATTAAATTTTTTCTTTCTTGTTGTTCTTCCTGCAATTTCATTTTATTTCCTTTTACAAACAAAAAACATTTTTATACAATAAAAAAACTCGAAATAATCAATCTTTTGGCGGAACGGGATCATATCCCGACTTTCCCCACGGATGACACTTCAAAATACGTTTGAGCGACAGCATAGCACCTTTTATAACACCATGCAACAAAAAAGCTTCTTTTGCATATGCTGAACACGTTGGCGTAAAACGACAGCAATTCGGTTTGAGCGGTGATAAAATTTTTTGATAAATCCAAATACAGCATAAAAACACCTGCAAACATATCTGCGATAAGACTTGTTTTATCCGTTGAAACAACATTTTATTCCCCGATTTCCGAATTGGTTGTTGATACATAAAAAAACTTATCGTTTATTTTTGTTTTTTCACTTGTCTCCTCGGATAAGGTAGAAGATTGGTTGTTTTGCTCCGCCGGTGTTATCCGTTTACCAATCAAAGTGGAAACACTGTCTTTCTCGTTTTTCCCAACCTCCTCGGATAAGGTAGAAGATTGGTTGTTTTGCTCCGCCGGTATTATCCGTTTACCAATCAAAGTGGAAACACTGTCTTTCTCGTTTTTCCCAACCTCCTCGGATAAGGTAGAAGATTGGTTGTTTTGCTCCACCGGTGTTATCCGTTTACCAATCAAAGCGGAAGAACCGTCTTTCTCGTTTTTCCCAACCTCCTCGGATAAAGTAGAAGATTGGTTGTTTTGCTCCGCCGGTATTATCCGTTTACCAATCAAAGCGGAAGAACCGTCTTTCCCATTTTTCCCGATCTCCTCGAATAAGGTAGAAGATTGGTTGTTTTGCTCCGCCGATATTATCCGTTTACCAATCAAAGTGGAAACACTGTCTTTCTCGTTTTTCCCAACCTCCTCGGATAAGGTAGAAGATGCAACCGAATCCGACTTCTCTTTACCGGATAACCGCTGTTCATAATCTGCTTGAACGGCACGCAACAAATACAGTGCATCTTTTTTCAACGCCTCAAAAGAACGGGTTGCCGTATTAAAACGACCGATAAAAACATAATTATACCCTATGGGGGCTTCGGGAGCAAAAAACAACCGAACAACTTCTCTCATTCTGCGTCTAACCTTGTTGCGAACAACAGCCGACCCCAGTTTTTTTGTTGTAGTAAAACCAACCTGCAAAATATCTTTTTGATTTTCAATTACCTGACAAATCAGTCCAGATGAAACATATTTTCGTCCGTTATTAGAGGCCAATAAAAAATATTTACGCTTGCGAATACGAGACGGCAATGTAAACTTTTTTTCACTCATAAACAAATCCTTATCTCCACCGGTTTAACAAACCAATTCAACAAAAATCAAAAGAACCAAACCATTAACTGTATCCGTTGATTTGATAAACACAAGGGCACTATTGTTAACATTTTATCACTCATCCCCTCATTCAACTCACCGAATAAAAAAAGGAACGAATACACTGACACGTTCCTTTTTGCAATAGGCTAATCTCTTTAAGCAATTAAGCACTTAAAACTTTACGACCTTTACGACGGCGTGCATTTAAAACTTTACGACCGCCAACTGTGGCCATTCTTGCCCGAAAACCATGACGACGTGTCCGAACAAGTTTACTTGGTTGATATGTACGTTTCATTTTCATTCTCCATCAAATAACAATTAAAAAAATGTTAAGGCTTTTATACCTTCTTTTTTTATGAAAGTCAAGTATTATTTTGTAATTTCTATAAAAAAATAAAACCAAAACCAAAATTATTTTGTTATTTAAGGTTTTTAACAATTTTGCGGACGGATAAAAATCCGCCCGCCGTTATATTTTCATACTTATTTTTTAAATAAATTACAGTGACAATGTCCCATTTCGGCAATTTCTTTTTCGTGTTCACCACATGGGCAGAAACCTCGGGATACATCACACGGACAATGACCATCACAAGCATTTAAACACCGATTAATAATCCGATCAGCAAACGGTGTTAATTGATACCCTTTTGATTTTGCATATAATTCCAACGCATGTTTAAAATGATTGTTATTATTTAAAACGCTTTCGTCTTTTTCCATTTTATTCTCCTTGTTGTTATATTAAAAACTGCAAGCCATACAAAACAACGGATGCACATAAACCGGCCATAACATCATCCGTCATCACACCAAACGCATTTTGCACTTTTTTGTCAAAATAAGAAACCGGACCCATTTTAACAATATCAAAAAAGCGAAAAAATGCAAAACCGATTACATAATGATACCACATTATTCCCAAACCGGCAACCCATAAAAAAGTTAATGTCTGCCCGACCGTTTCATCAATCACGACAAAACCCGGATCGTGCTTTTCTTGTGTTTTCAACACAATGTGTGTTGCCCACCAACCGATAAAAAACACAACAACCGAAACCGTCAAAATTCCCAACCATCCATACGGGGCCACAACATAAACAAGTGGCAAAGAACAAAGCGAACCGACCGTTCCGGGAGCTTTCGGGGATAATCCACTTCCGAACCATGTTGCAAAAATATATGCGATTTTTACCAAAAGCGTTTCTTTTTCTTCCGTCATTTCGGGCTTAATCCGGAGTCTCGCTTTTTCCAAAGACGTTTCTTTTTCTTCCGTCACTTCGGGCTTGGCCCGAAGCATCGTTTCTTCCAAAGGTAGTTCTTTTTTTATCTGTTGCATCCGTTTCATCAAACACTCTCTTTACGATTTTTTTGTCGGCATCGGAGCCCGAAACTTACTTTTGTTTTTTTCTTGAGAATCAACCGTTACTTCCGGAAGAATTTCTTTCTTCTCCTCTTTTTCCATCTCCGTTCCGGACATCATCATACTGAAATTAGCTTTTATCTGTTCCAATTCCGCCGAATAACCGACATCTTGTTGATCTTCATCAATGTCATCATCATCCATATCAACATCATCATCCAATGGTTCCTCATCATCAAAATCATCATCTGTCGTATCATCATCTTCCTCAATAAATTCTTCATCATCTTCAACAAAATCTTCTTCACTATCAAAATCTGACATTGATGCATCTGCATTGACTTCGGAGTCAAATGAATCTTCTGAAACGTCTGCCGATGCAGCTTGTGTTTCAGCTTGTGTGGGTTGTGCTGATTGATTCACTTGTGCTTGTTGAGTACCTTGTTCCGATTGTGCCGGCAATGCGGATTGTACCTGTTTTTGTTTTAACGGCACTTTTTGAACCGGATGCGGGGCCGGATCTGTTTCACCGGGTTTCAAATCAAAATAAGCACTTAAAAACGAAGCCAAATCCGGCAATTCGGATGATGGTTCCGCATTATTATATCCGATTAAAAAGATGCCTTTTGATTTAAAATATTCAACAGCCTGTTTAGCATTTAAAATACGCCCATCCATAATCAAAATAGCCGATAATATTTCCGAATTCGGTTCCGAACGAGCTAATGAAGCCGATGCCCCCAACAAATCTTTTGCCAAACGTTCCATCACGCCCCCTTCGGAATACCAACCACTTTGGGTAACATCATCCGTAAATTCAACCGACCAATTCACATTCTTTTTGTTCACAATTTCAATCAAGACGGCTCGTGCATCTGTTGAAATAGCCAACGGTACACGATTTCCCTCCAATAAGATATGTTGAAATATTTCTACTTTATACTTTTTGGCAAGCGTTGCAACCATTCGTATCATCTGAACCAAATTGGTATGACTTTTTGCCCCTGGAGCCACAGTTTCCACCTGATTAGGTAATTTAGGAGCAACATACCGACTGGCTTGAACGGTAGAAGGCATTTTGCGAGGCATATGATAAATCGGTTTATTTTCATTCAATTCAAATACTTTTCTTTTAATTTTCCGCCGACGAGGAGCCGGTTTAAATTTTTTCCAATTAACCCGATACAGAAAAAACCACCCGATAAACCAAAACGGAATCCACAACAACATAACCAACAATAACCGTAATTCCGTTAACGTATTAACCCGCCATTTATAATTGATAAAATCATTGTATTTTTCTGCCCAAGCCGTGTGGGAGAGCAAATCAAAATCAACCCAATATCCGACAAACGGAACAATCAAATAAAAGTAAAACGGTGTCCAAAAAAGACCTGTCAATACCAATTTCAAAAAACTTATTTTTTTATTTTTTGCCATAAATCTCCCCTTTTAAATACAGCATTTACATTGCCCGTCCGGTTGTACGTGTCGGTTTTGGGGCTTGATATGTCGGTGTTTGGCCTGAACGTCCCATTGCCAACTGACGTTGTCGTTGCCGATTTGCACTTGCTGCTTCATCATTAGCTTTTTTCTTACGGTCAACATCACGTGCCTGTGCATCCAATTCCTCTTTTCGCCGATTATCTACCGGCATACGTGTTCCGTCCGGCATTGTCACAACCGGATTTTTAACCGTTCCCGAAATTCTAACCTCTGCCAAATCATCCATTTGAACAGATGCCAATGCCTCGGCTTTTTGACGTTCATGTTCATTATCCCGCACATTTTTCGGTGATTGTACACCATTTGATCCATGTTGCACGGCATCGGCTTTTGTTTCCCGAACATTATTTGCATTTGATACCTGTTTCGGAGCCTTTACGCCGGTCGATGATTGTACAATATTTGGGTTTTGAACATCGGTTGAAGCCTGCAAATCGGCAGTCGGTTGCACACCGCTCGACTGTACATTATTCGGACTTGGCATACCGTTTGGAACCTGCTCTTTTGTTGAAGACTGCAAACCGGCAGTCGGTTGCACATTGTTCGACTGTACATTATTCGGACTTGATATACCATTTGGTGCTTGCCCTTTTGTCGAAGCCTGCAAATCGGCAACAGTTTGCTCCAACTCTTGAATCTTTGCCTGTTGAACAGCAACTTGTTCATCCGGAGACATCAATGAAACATTTTCCATTTCCTTTGAAGCCGATACGATTTGTTTCATCTCGTCATATGATTGTTTAATACCCGTCATTTCGTAAACATAATTTTTAAATTCGGGCAAATGTGCATATGTTGCTAAATATTGACCGTATTTCTTTCGCTGTGATGATGACATTTTATCAAAATCAACACTTCCATCCGATTTTGTCGGCAATCTTTTTGCAAACTCTCTTTTCTCCAACAATGCTTTTTCGTATTTGGTATATGGACCTTTTTCCGGAATAATGGCATAATTCGGGTCTTGCAAAATCCATTTTTGTCCGTCACGAGCCAATTTAGTCGATAAATCCAATTTGCTCAAACCACGATTTCTTAAATTATCGGCAATAAATTCACCCCGTTTTTCAACGGCTTTTTTGGCATCTTCTTTTTGACTTAAACGTTTTTGTTTTAAATATTCTTTTAAAGAATCCAACGGAACCATTATACCGGCAACAAGAATATCCAATGCAAAATCGGCCATATCTTTTTCGGATCCGATTTTATCAATATGTTTGGATACCCCTTGCTTATATACCGTTTCCCAATCGGTTTTGCGTTTATCGGCACTACCCAATTTAACACCATCCACATAACCGTATTGACCTTTATCTGCAAAAGAATCATTTAATTTACGAATATCTTCTTCTGCTTTATCCGGCTCATTTGTACCAACCTTAAAGGCATCATGCAAATCACGCATTTCTTTGGCTTCCTGCGACATCTCAAACGTATTACCGGAACGAATTGTTTCATTTTCCGAATGAGGCGTGCCTGTAAAATCAACTGTTTTTGTTTCTCCATCCGCCGTATTATCCGTCATCGGTTGCGGGGCAAACCCCGTTTGCATTTCCACATCCGGCGAAAAATTAACATCTGCCGTATTTCCCGTATCCGTCATATTAATCGTCGTGTCCGGCTGAGACAAATCCAAATGTTCCGTATACAACGGGGTATCCGGTTTAAATTCCACCGTTCCCGTTTCTAAAGTGCCGGTTTGCGGTTCAACCGCATCCCGATAATCCCGCATACCGGACTTTGTCTCAAACATACCATGTTGTTCATATGTATCCATACGGGCTTCATTTTCTTGCACAACAGAATTGACCTGTTCTGTTTCTGCCTGCGGTAACGGCCCTTCCTGAAAAGCCTGTGCATAATTTGTCCTCAAATAAGAAACACCGGCTTCTAATTGCGGTTTTTGTTCCATAAACTGTTCTTCTTCGGCAGAAAGAGCCTGTTCTTGTTTTTCTTTTTTATCTTGCAGATAATGATATGCTTGAACAGCCTGAACCGTCTGACGAACAAACGTATCCCTTTGAACGGTTGCCTGTACTTGTTGAAACACTTCAGGCTTTGTTTGAACGGACACCTGATTCATCGCCTGTTGAAGACGCCCCATATCGCCTGTTTGAGCAGCTACCCGTATTTCTCTAATCGGTTGAAGGACCGGCGTTCCGGAAAAAAACTCTTCCATTTCGGCCATTTCGCCATCCGTTGCCGTTAACAATTTTGCAATTTGTTCTTCACTCATTAAAGATTCAGCCATATTTCCCTCGCTTTCAATACGTTGTTTTGCACATTATATCAATACTTGCATTAATTGTCAAACGCTATATTTTCAACGCTTTTAAGAATTTTGCGATTTTAGCATTTTCTTCTATGGCCTCATTCGGTGTTAAAACCATGTTCCCATTCATATCAGTTGTAATAATCGGAGAAAAATATGCCGGATTGGTAATCAATGTTTCATACGCTTTTTTAGCATCCTTCCGATACATTGTAAAATAAGAATGCATCAACTTATACCCATCCACCCGAAAATGCTGTTCCATAATCTTGTCGCCAAACGCTTTAACCAACTCTTTACGCCTGTTTTCTTCCTGTCGTATTTCATTGAGCACACGGGTTGTTTCCTTTAATAATTCAATATTCCGATTATAAATCGATTCGGCCTGAGATTTCAATTTATATTCCAAATAATCCAAAATAACATCCCGCCAAAAAGGCTGATCCGTATAATTATGTTGCACAATCTGAACAACATCTTTAACCTCGGCCGTATTCACATCTGTCAACCCACATAAATAAGAAACAACGGCACTCGTTTCTTTTTCCACCAATTCAACCGGAAAATTTTGTGGTGTATATTGTGTAATTTCAACAGTTAAAGCCGGTGCTGCCGTTAGAACAGCCCGCTGTTCATACAACTTTTTATACAACACATAAAGCATATCTTTTGCTGCCATTTCGTCCCTCCGTTTTAAATTTTTTTTCTATTATAAACATAAAAAGATAAAATAATCTATCAAAAAGTGTTGTTTTTTTAAAAAAAATGATGTATCATAGAGATAATAAGCATTTATCAAGGAGACAACACCATGAAAAAAATCCCCTATGTTTTTCTTTTAACTTTTCTAATGTTATTTGCTTTGCCGGCTCATGCCGGTTTTTTGGATAGCATCACAGCAACTATTTTCGGTAAAGTGATGGAATGGATGGGATTTGGTGCAAACCTTGACGGATATTGTTGGTTTTGTCCTATTTTTACAACTCTTTTCGAAGCAGCCAACCAATTAACAACAGATGTTATCAATGCAACAAAATCCGAGATTTTAATCTTATTGGGTATCGGGGCAATGTTTTTCATTATTTTCCGTGTCAGCCAAACATTGATTAAACTGCAAGAAGTTGACTTAATGCAATTTTTAGGGGATTTATTTAAAACACTGGGTCGTGTTCTTATTGCTTCTGCCATCATTGCCGGTACAAATGTGATTATGAACAGTTTTGTGACACCGGTTTTGGCTTATTCGTTTGATTTTTCTATTGACATTATAAATCATTCCCAAGAAACAGGTTTAATTTCAAATAAAATATGGAGTTCTGCCGATAGACGACTGGAATATACAGATAATGCCGATGCTCAAATGGCAGCAGCACAAGCATCCAATTTCTTCTCCGGACAGGCATTCTCCCAAGGGTTACAACAATCCATGATTGCCATGCTTGCCAAAATCAGTGCCAATTTAGTGGTTGGTATGGCTGTCGGTATTGTACTAATCGTAACGGGCATTTTAGGCAGTTTCGTATTTCCGGATATCCAATTAACGCTTTCCGGTGCCGTTATTTTTGCCGCATTCAGTATGATATATCTATCGGTACCGTTCCAGTTAATCAACATTGTGGTTCGTTTGGCGTTTATTACGGCCCTTATGCCGTTTTGGGTTGTATTTTGGGTTTTTAAACCGACAGAAGCATATACCAAAAATGCCTTGAATATGCTTTTAAACGTTTGTTTAACCATTATGACAACCGGTGTTCTCATGGTTTTGGTCTTTAAATTAATCGGTATGATGTTGCCGGATTCGGATGATATTTTAGCTTCAATGGTTCCGGGGTGGGATTTAATTGCAGGTAAAAAGTCTTCCGTGTTCAAGTCCGGCATTTTAATAACCTTGGCTTTGGGTTTCTTGTGTAAAGAATTGATTAAAGCTGCTCCGGAATTGGCATCTCGTATCATTCAATCTTATGATGTCAGTATCGGATCCAGCGTTGAAGCAGGTATTATCAAAAGTGCCGGTATCGGATTGGGTGGTGGAGCTACGATGCTTGGTCTAGGTACCGTTTTCGGACAAAACAGTTACGATACTCTGGAAAAAGGTGCTCAAAAAATGCGTGGAAACATTGGCGGTATGCTTGGCATGAAAGGAAAAGATGATACCATTTGGAATATGGGCTCAGGATCATCCAAACCAACAACACCCGGACAATATACCGGCGGTAGTGGCGGAACCGATAACAAAGGACAACCATCCGGCACATCAACCCCCACACAACCGGCAGGAAACAATACAAATCCAACCGGCAACAACCAAAATCCGCCGGCAGGAAACAACAAAAACACTTAAAATAACAGACAAAAAACAAGGGAGAACAACATGAATACTTTTAAACGAATTTGTTTTCAAGTAAAAACCCTTTGGAAATGGGGGCTATGTTCTCTTCTGTTTTTTGTAAGCGGTTGTTCCAATTCCATTGACCCGAAAGAAGTAGAAAATTTATTCCGCATCAAAAAAGAAAATTGTTGGCCGTGTACCATGTATAAAATTACGTGGGAAGCTATCGGCGATTTAATCATTGAGATGTTTCCTATTTTATGCAAAACGGCTCTGGATATTTTAGGAATCGGATTATTATTTTGGATTACATTTACTGTCGGAAAAATGATTTCGGCATTAAAAGAACCAAACTTAAAAGACTTTTTAACCAATATGGCAACCGTTTTATTTAAAGCGTTTGTCGTTGCCGCTGTTTTATATAACTCTCAATTTGTTTATGACTTATTAAGCGTTATTGTTACACCTACGTTAGAAGCATTTATACAAATCAGCCGAAACATTATGTTCGCAGACCCAAGCATTGCCAAAAACTTTGCCGCTGCCGAAACATACACGAATATTGCATCTGATTCGACTATTTTCACAACAAAAGTCGGCAATCAGTTGCAGGATTTAATTTATCGGGTCTATTTGGGATTCCATTCAGGTATCGGTTTAGGGGCAAAAATGATGGCCACACTGGATTTTACAACACAAATGTTGGGTCTTGTGGTTATCTTTATTTTCTTTTACCTGATGCTTATGTTCCCGTTATTGTTTATTGAAGGATTTATGCTTTTGGGAGCCGTTGTCTTTTTCTTCCCATTCTTTTTGGTAGCATATGTCTTCCCTTACACAAAAGGATATTTAACCAGTGCTTGGAAAGTTTTATTTGTCAGTATGGCACAAATTGTTTTAACATGTGTTTATATGGCTGTTATGTTAACAGTCATTCGTTCTTACGCTGATGACACATTTTCCATCGGAGCCCAGTTAACGGACCCAACATTAATACTGGGAATGAAAAACATGCAACAGCAAGGATTGGCATTTTTTGCCTTGGTATTTGTAATGTTTAAAATGACAAGTGATATCCCGAGTATCTCGGCAAAATTAGTCAGCGACTTTAACCGTTCCGCTGTATCAAGAGGAATTCAACAGGTCGCCAATATCGGTAAAAGCTTGGGATTATTTGCTGCCGGCATGGCCATAAGCGGAACAGGTATTGGGGCCGGAGTTGGAAAAGCTATGATGGCAAAAGCTACAAAAGATGCCGGAAAAACCATGAACGATGCTTTCTCACCAAACGGCGGAGAAAACACCGGAGACGGTATCAGCGATGCTCAAAAAGCATCTACACAAGTTGTACAGAAACAACCAAAGTAAAGGGGAAAAAACATGAAACGGATAATCAAATTTCTTTTACTTTTGGCAACAGCTTTAACCACGGTATTTATTGCACACATAAATCCGTTTAAGGGTGCGTTATTTCCGATTTGTTGTGCTCTCTCTATTATGATCATATTCGGAACACTCGGTTATTTTACTCTGATTAAAAAACAAAAAATCCTATTCACAATTCCGTTAATATTAAGTATTTGCTGTATGACCATTGTTTTACCTGCTTTTGCAGACAACGCCGGAAATGTTGATGCTGCCACAAGTGAGGAATGGCGGAATAAAATATCTGCTGCCGGTGATGCCGTTGACAGCGATTCCGAATTTAAAAAATATTATCAAACCGACGACGGTAAAAATGAAGATTATGTTGCAGGATATGAACCGACAACCTTTAATCCGGACACGGCAGATGCGGCAATCAAAGCCGAGGGTTACTGTCGTGAGCTGAAAATTCCAGATCGAAAATCCGATTCATTGCACGAAAAATGCAAAAAAATCGAACTATATAATAATATGGTTGCTAAAATTAAAAATCTAATGGGAACCAGTTGCAGTCCCATTACATCCATCATTAAAAATCTGGTTAATAAGAATGAATGTTGGCCCTGTGATGTGACAGCATTGGTTTTGGTGTCCATTCAAAAAGTAACTGCTGCCGCATATGAGGTTTTACGCCCAGCCGCCTTATCTCTATTAGGCGTTTTAACAATGTTGTGGTTGGCTTATGTCACATTAGCCTTTTTCGGAAAATTCGGTTTCGCCCGTATTTCGGAATATTTAACAAACGTATTAAACAAAATTGTCTTGGTATTGGTTATTTCCGCCATATTAACAAACAATCAAACAATTTCATCCTTGTATCGATTTACAATTTCACCCGTGGTTGCTTATTCTGCCTCATTAGCACAGGAATTCTCCGAAAGCGGACGACGTGCCGCTAAAAATGCCGGAAGTGTTTTGGATATGGCACAAAAAATTATGTCTCTTGGGGCTTCCACTGAATGTTCTTACTGTAAAAACAGAGGAGACACCTCATCAAATACGCTCTTTTTGGATTCGGTTGCAACGAACAGTATTTTATGTATGATATGTACGGTTTATCATCAGGTAGCCCCGATGATTGCACTGGGACAAGGCATTACCTGTTTTGCCGGAGCGGCCTCTGTTTCACAATCAGATCAATCGGCATTAAGTGCCGCAACCGCACATGGTGTAACCCGATTAGGGGCCGGTATCGTCGGCATATTTTTAATCATTATGTTTTCACTTATTATGCTGTTAATTGCATTTCATGTCTTATCATCCATTTTACAACTGGGATTTGTGCTTATTTTACTACCGCTATGGCTCATTGCCTTTGTATTTAAAGGAACACGAGAATATCTTAAAAACGCATGGGCATTATTAATGCATGCCGTTATCTCATTAGTAGCCATTTCCATTTCAACCGCTTTGATTATCATTGGATTTAGTGATTTATTATCCGGCAAATTAGCATTGGCCTTAGGTTGGGCAATGGTTAAAGGTTCTCCGAATGATATTTTAAGTACATTTACGGGAGAATTAGATCAAACGGCACAAGCTGCCGGTGAAGGTGGCAGTATGTTCTCCGGTTTAACGGATTCACTTATTCAATATGGCATTGACTCTTTAATCGGTGTTTCCCCGATGCAAGCTGTCTTTTTATTAGTTGCTTTTGCCTTTTTATCCGTCAGCATGATAAATGCAGCTCCTGAGTTAGTTGAACGTTTATTCAACTTATGGCTTGGAAAATCCATTGATGCCCAAGGCATGATGATGGATAGTGCCCGTACAGCCATGAAAGGGGTCGGCGTTATGAGTAGCAGTGCTAAATTATTAGCCGGTGCCGGGGCTTTGGGATTGGGTTACATGAATTCAAAAACCAGTCAAAAGAAGGTTGAAAATGCTCAAGCAGCCCGCATTCAGAAATACGAGGAAGAACAAAAACAACGTCAAGCAGCTAAAGAACAAACGGGACAACAAACACCTACAAATACCACCGGCGGAACAACCGGCAACAGTAGTGGGAATGCTAACGAAAACGATAGCGGTAGCGGAAATAACACATTCCCGACCGGAACAAATTAATCGACACATCGAGCAAGTTTGAAGGAATACGAGAAAGAAAAAAGCAATGCCAACACCTGCCTAGCAGGACAACAAGCTCCCCTCAAACCACTGGCGGAACAATCGGCAATAGTGGTGGGAATGCTAACAGAAATGGTACATCAATCGATTATAAAAAAATCAATATTTCTACATAACGACAGAAAAAATTTTAAGGCATACATAAGACGCTCTGGCTGTTGGTTCGTGTGAGCACGAGCACACTACCATCATTGAGATAAACACGATAGGCATCACTGCTACCTGAGGTTATGTTCAACCACATCCCGCCACTGCCTATCGAACTCAAATTCGGACATTGTTTTGTCATATCACACTTTGTTTCATCACTGCACTCACATTCACTCAATGGAACTAATGTCATCCCAATGGCATCACACCATGCATGGGCACTCCACCAATTCATACCAACCTTTGATTTACAATACGTTCCGTGATCATTTCCTTTCAATTCCGTACCATAGCCATTTGCACAATCTGCTGCCTGAACACTTATTGGTTGAAGCATGATCAATCCGATAAGTCCCATAATCAACGTTTTTCTTTTCATTTCTTTTCTCCTTTGCTTTTGGTTGATTTTTCACTTATTCTGCCGGTTTCGGGCACGTTGTGTTCTTTTCATCCCACAACGCACACGCTCCATAGACTTTTCCCGTTATTCCCGCTCCCGCTGCCGTGCAATTTATGTCTTTCCACTGTAAATGGCAGTACATTTTTGGCGGACATCTCTTTTCTAACTTAAATATTCTATTATTATCTACTACTACTTCAAAATATGGATGCGTATAAAAAACCGGTAATCTTTGACATTTACCATACAGTGTTCCTGTCGCTCCGGCACTGGCTGTCGGTATTGGCTCTCCCTTTTTCCACGACGATTTCGTCCAATTTAACGCACAATATTTTTCCGGACTGCTACACTTTTTTTGGGGTGTTACCGTGACTATATTTGCACTTACTTCTTCACGATACGCTATATTCGGATCCCCAGGCATTATCAATCGTTGACATTTTCCGTATAATGTGCCCGTTGTTCCCGCACTTGCCGTTGGTACCGTTTCTCCTTTTTTCCATGACGATTTCGTCCAATTTAAAAAACAATATTGATTTGGGACTGTACATTGTGTAGCATGCTTTACCTCTCCTGTAGAACTAACTGTATAGGAACAATCTGTTTCGTATGTTTTTTCTCCGATACTTTTTACCTCTTGAACAGAATAACTACAATCCGTAGTGTACCCAAAATCTGTATCCGCCTCATAAAATGTATAGATACACGCCCCGTCACTCGGAATACATTCGCCGGCTTTTGTTTCACTGCAAAATTCATCATACCGACAACACCATCCGATTTCTTCTGCCTCTATCTTGCACGATGTTATCTTTTCATCCGCTCTATCGGCACATAAATCGATACACCCGTCTTCGTCATCGTTCAGCCGTTCGTCAAACCCACATGCCTGACAAATTTCTTCATCTTCATCACAATATATCCCCTCTTGATTCGGACATTCATTGTTGTTGGCACACGGTATTAACTGTTCTGCCCCGTTAAAGGAAACAACAACTTCCTGTGTCTCCGCCGAACAGTCCATCGGCGTATTGTCCATTGTATAAAGCGTGAGTTCGCCGGCATCTTGTGCCAATCTGTTTAAATGAATACAGATGTTCTTTTCAACTGCTTCTATCAACACAAAATCATTTTGAGCTTTATCACGTCGAACATAATATGTATAGGGGCTCGGTAATTCTTCTCTAAATTCTTCCCATTCATACGGAACACCATCCGTTTGTGACACAAGGTTAATTTGTATCAGCTTGATATCTTTGTAAACCTGATTCGCTTGATATTTATTAAATGCATAGCGGTATCCCCCGACTGCGACTATCGTTAATACCCCGATAACCGCTAATACGCCGAGCATTTCTATCATACTTCGGCCTTGTTCATTCAGTTTGATTCGCATATTCCCCTCTCTCATAGTAACATTGCTTTATAAGAGAGTATAAAAAAAGGGACCTTTTTTTCCCTATTCAAAACGCAAAAATCGGATTTTTACAAAAATGAAAGATTATTGTTTGAGTTGAATAAGTTAATTAAAATTAAAAAAAATGCTAAAAAGTGAAAAAAAGTGTTGCATTTATACCTCCCTTTTTTTACGGATACGCCATAGCTCTCCACTAGCCGGTACAAGAGATATTACCCCTTTCAAACTTTATTCAACGGTTCAAAAGTTTTGCAAATCTTGTGTTCGTACTGAATTTTCTACATCTGCTCACTTACTACCGGTCATACGTCATTTGGTGCTATAAAAAAATCCCGATTGTTCTATCGGGATTAAGGGTATTTATAAAACTATTTTAATGTTCATTTCCAATCTGACTATGAACATTTACATCTCTTCGTGATGTTTCATCTATATGAACACTTTGACCATTCTCTTTCAATACAGATTTTAAATCAACATCTGTTTTCTGATTTTCATTTGCAGAGACAACCTCATTTATATCTGCCGAATTTTCTTTTACAGAAACCTCTTTAACAACACGTGCTCCTTCCCGTTTTACGAAACTGGGCATACGAGCACTCCAAAACCCGCCTCTAATTTCCTCTGTCATTTTACCGTCTAAACTTTCAAGTTCTTTTTTCATACCACGTACTTTTATAAAATCCGGTATAGAAAGTAGCTCACCCGCAAATCTGAGTATTCCCCATTTCCTCACTTCATATTCAAGCGTAACACGATCTAATGGCGTATAACCACGACTATCCTGTCCATTTATATCTGCCCCTTTTTCCACCAGTTTACGTAGTGTATCTTTGTCTGTATGAATAGCAGCAACATGTACGAGCGGTTCTCCCTCTTTGTTTGGTTTATTAATATCTTCTTTAGAAAGAGTCGGTAATAAAGTATCAATTTTATTCGTATCATTATCCATAATTGCTTTGGTTAATGCTTCAATTGTTTTATTTGTATTGTTACTCATATTTTATACTCCTTTTGCATATTCATACAAATGTTTCAATCTATATAATTTATATTATACAAAAAGGTACGTTTTTTTCCCTATTCGAATCGGAAAAATCGATTTTTTGAAAAAACAAAAGATTATTGTTTTATTTGAATAATTTAGTCGCAATTAAAAAAAATTCAAAAAAGTGAAAAAAATTGTTGCAAAAAAACGTACCTTTTTGTATAGATAGGAACCTATTTACCTTTCAAAAAAAAGCTCTTTATATAAATCTCCATACGTTAACGCATATGGAATTATCCCTTTCAAACTTTATTCAGCGGTTCAAAAATTTCGCAAACCTTGTGTTCTACTGAATTTTCTACACCGCTTGCTGACGTTAATCGTACCTCTTTCAATACGATAAAAACCCCGCCTTTTCAGACGGGGTTTTCGATAAATTCAAAAACAATCAATTATGCGTTTTTTTCAATTTGTTCAATTTCTTGTTTAACAGCTAATTTTTGTTTTTTGTATTCTTGGATTTTTAATGTATCCGGTAAAGGACGTGATTCTTCTTCCAATAATTTTGCATCTAAATCTGCGTGTTTTGCTTTTAATGCTGCTAAATGTTTTTCAATTTTTTCCATGTTATTCTCCTTATTCTACTCTAACAGTATAAGTCACTTCTTTTACAAAAGCAACTATTCTTTTATTCTCCGACATAAATTCCTAACTGACGAGCGGTTTTTACCAAATCGCCTGTCGGATTAACCGGTGTATTAGCAATTTTTAAAATAACATCCAACGCTTCGTCTTTAACCTCACCGTCTTTGTAAATAACAACCCGATTAGATTCGCCTTGTGCAATCAATTCTACGGCACGTGTCGCAAATTGAGCCGCTAACAATCTGTCTGCCGGAACTGGTGTTCCTGCCCGTTGAATGTGACCTAATACATTACCCCGTACATTAAAGCCATCTTCATGTAATTTTTGAACCAAAGAATCGGAAACACCTCTAAATGTTTTACCATTTCCGGCAAATGAATGTTGACCGTCAACATTTTTAACCCCTTCGGCAACAACCACTAATCCATACCGTTTACCTTGTGCCTGTACTGCCCGCAATTTTTGAACAACACCTTCATAGGTGTAATCAATTTCCGGAATTAAAATCACATCGGCATATCCGGCAATACCGGCTTCCAAAGCCAAATGCCCTGCCCCACGCCCCATTACTTCGGTGACCATAACACGATTGTGCGATGTTGCCGTTGTCGTTAATTTATCCAATGCTTCCGTCACAACTTGAACAGCCGTTTCAAAACCGATAGCAACATCTGTCCCCGGGGCATCATTATCAATTGTTTTAGGAATACCAATCATGGAAATGCCGGCCTTTTTACAATATTTACTGACAATAGCCATAGAACCATCTCCACCGACAACAACCAAAGCCGAAATACCTAATTCGGCAACACCATCTTGAAAACGTTTATCCAATTCGGCATCTGTTAATTCTTCCATTGTACCATCGGCTTTACGTTGTAAATGCGGATTGCCCGTATTATTACTGCCTAACATTGTACCACCTAATGATGCATACGGGAAATCAAATTCGGCAACAGTTAACGGTTTATACCGCATCGGACGGGAAAACAAACCGTCTGTGGCATCAAAAATACCAACAACTTCCCACCCTTTTGCCGTTGCGGCAAAAACCACATTTCGAATAGCGGCATTTAAACCGGAACAATCACCTCCGCTTGTTAAAATACCGATTTTTTTTACTGAACTGTTCATAAATCCTCCGTTAATATTAAAGTGAAAAATTTTTACCGAGATATGTTTTGCGTACATTTTCATCTGCAATAATTTCTTCGGGAACACCCTGTTTCAAAACAACCCCGTCATGTAAAATGTAAGCCCTGTCAATAATACTGAGCGTTTCACGCACATTATGGTCCGTAATCAACACGCCCAATCCTCTGTTTTTGAGTTGTCCGACCAACTCTTTAATTTCTCCGACCGCAATCGGATCAATGCCCGCAAGAGGCTCATCCAACAAAATAAATGACGGCTTTGATGCCAAGGCTCTTGCAATTTCCAAACGCCGTCTTTCACCGCCGGATAAAGCTCTTGACGGTGAAAAACGCAAATGTTCAATGGAAAATTCTTTTAATAACGCATCCAAATCCTGTTCCCGTTTATCTTTGTTTTTTTCAACAACTTCCAATACGGCCCGAATATTGTCTTCCACATTTAACCCCCTGAAAATAGAAGCCTCTTGCGGTAAATAGCCAATACCTAAGCGGGCACGCCGATAAACCGGAAATTTAGTAATATCAATACCGTTTAACGTAATTTTACCCGAATCCGGAGCAATCAAGCCTGTTACACAATAAAAAGATGTTGTCTTTCCAGCCCCGTTCGGTCCTAACAAACCAACAGCTTCCCCTTGTTGAACGGATAAAGAAACGTCCTTTAAAACGGTTCTTTTTTTATAATTTTTACTTAAATTGGATACCACCAATCCACGTTCAGGAACTATCATTTAACCTCACTTTTCCTGTTTGTCAAAATCACTTGGAATAAGACTTCCTTTAACTCGACCCGATTGTCCCAACGCATTTTTCGGTGCCGATAAAGAACTCATTCCTGTTTTTAAATTTAATGTTGCATAATCTCCTGTTAACACACTTTCTTTCTCATGTAAAGAAACGTTTTTATAAACCTGCACAATTTTTGTTTTGGGCATATATACACCATATTCGCCCATAATCTTTTGTAATCCGTTATGGGCAACGACTTTTCCCATAGCTATGACTTTTTGCATTGTTGAACCATCCGTATCATATAAAACAACTATTTTATCCGCCTTAATCTGCTGAATACCTTCTTGCATTTTTGCCCGACCGGAAAAAACAATTACCTGTGACGGTTGTTCATCTGTCTTGATAATATCCATTATCGGTAATTGCTGAACAACTGATGTAATTTCTGCCGGATTCCGATAAACCGTCATTTCATCTGCCGTAATACTTTGTTTTTGTTGTGTCACGGAAACATTATCCGTTGCAACCATTTTTTGAACCTGAATATTTTTATCTGCTGAATCGATATATGTCAAAACGGCTTTCTGGGCCAACAACTTACCGCTTTTTTGCAAAACAACCACATTTTTTAAAGCCGTAATCGTTTTATCTGTCCGATTAAGAAGTAATCCGTCTTCCGATGTGATATAGACATTATTTTTATCGTCTTCCCAATATTGTTTTTGTTGTTCAAACTTTAAATGTTCAATACTTTCAATCGGTTTTTCCTGCTGAAACAGCAACGTTGCCGTATTACCTTTAAAATGAAGCCAATTTCCTTTTTCCTTTACTAAAAAGCCCTCTGCCTGCAACATTCCGACAGGACCTTTAATCCAAACAGGCGAAGAACTGCCCAAAGTACCGGCTTCATACTCACACACAACACGGGAAGATAAAGCCCGATATCCCGTAGTCGTATCAGAATGGACGTTTTCTTCAAAATAAAAATATTTATCCTGTTGAAAAACCATACCATACGGTGTCACGGATGTTAATAAAACACCATCTGCCATCCGATAAGTTGCTTTGGGTAATTCCATTAAAATAATTTGACGGATTGTATCCGTTTCCCGTACCGTATCGGCAACAACGGTTATCGGGTTATCCCGACTGTCTTTTGAAAAGAAACGCACTTCTTCCATATCCGTTTGTCCGCCCTTTAACGTTTCTTTTGTCGGAAGTGTTGCCGCAAAATCATCTTTTTGCGTTTTGAGGGCCGGCCAAGCAATCATAACACTTGTCAACAAAAACGCAAATATCGGCAAATAGCGTTTAAACAAAAAAACACGTCTGGAATGAATTTTAATTTTCAAAAGGCGTAATGTAAACATTTGGTTCCTTTACCGTTTATGCGACACCAGCCATTAACAACGGATGAACATGTAACAATCCAATCGGTTTATGTTCACCATCAACCACGAACAGACTCGTAATTTTTTTGGTATTCATAATCCGTAATGCTTCCACACATAAAATATCCGAAATAACCGTTTTAGGATGTGCCGTCATAATATCTTTGGCTTTTTGCTCAATAATGTTACGTGTCATATGACGGCGTAAATCTCCGTCTGTAATAATGCCGATTAACACACCGTTTTCATCAACAACGCCTAAACAGCCCCAACTTTTAGCCGTCATAACAACCAACGCATCCGACATCGGCATATCGGTAGCAACCAAAGGCAATTCATCGCCTGTTACCATAACATCCTTAGCTCGCAACAACACGTTACCTAACTTACCGCCCGGATGACGATCCCGAAATTCTTCAACGGAAAATCCTTTTTGTTCAATTAAGGCAACGGCTAAGGCATCCCCCAAAGCCAATGTTGTTGTCGTAGAGGTGGTAGGAGCCAACCCGAGCGGACACGCTTCCGGAGCCGTTTTTTTATTCGGAATTAACAAGGTTAAATCGGCAGCTTTTGCCATTGTACTATCCGCATTACTGGTAATAGCAATCATCGGAATACCGAAACGGCGGGAAAAAGAAATAATATCCCCCATTTCACGACTTTCACCGGAATTGGATATTGTCAGCAATAAATCATCCGATGTTAACATACCCAAATCACCATGACTGGCTTCCCCCGGATGGACAAAGAAAGCCGGTGTTCCCGTAGAGGCCAAAGTAGCAGCCATTTTTTGTCCGATATGACCACTTTTTCCCATACCGGAAATAATTAATCGTCCTTTAATACGGGTAATCATATCAACGGCTTGAACAAAAGAATCATCAAACTGTTGTTTGAGCACTTCCAACCCATGAATTTCTGCATCAATTACCCGTTTAGCACTGCTAATTAATTCTTCTGCCTGCATAACTTACTCCTCAATGTGCAAAAATATCCGGCTCGGCAAAATCAGCCAAATCTAATTTTGCCCGTGTCGGTAAAAAATCAAAACAGGACAGAGCCAATTCAAAACGCCCTTCCCGTACCAACAATGCATCTAAAATTTCTTTTAAACGATGTAAATACAACACATCATTTGCGGCATATTCCTGTTGTGCCTGATTAAGCGTTTCAGCCCCCCAATCGGATGTTTGTTGTTCTTTTTGCAACACAATACCCAACAAGTCGTTGCATAATGATTTTAAACTATGGGACGGCGATGATGTTCGACACAATTTTGATGCAATTTTCGTACAATAAACCGGTGTAACGACAACTCCTAAATCATTTAAAATTTTAGCGACATCAAAACGGGCAAAATGAAAAATCTTCAAAACGGATTTATCTTGCATCAATCGTTTTAAATTAGGACAATCAACCCCTTTTTGAATTTGAACCAATACCGCTGTTCCATCACCAGCAGACAGTTGAACCAAACACAATCTGTCCCGATGCAAATTCAGTCCCATCGTTTCCGTATCAACGGCAACGGCATCTTTAAAATAAACCGTATCGGGTAAATCCCCTTTATAGACTGTAATTTCTGCCATTTTTCAGGCTCCTTTCCCTTAATCCGAATGTTTCCTTATACAACATCTTTTTTGAAAAAGCAATGAAAAAAACATATCTTATTATCCAAATACAAAGCAAAAAAAACCTCTTTTTGCATCCTGTATATTATGTAAAAGGCACTTAAAACCGAAAACGGATTCTCTTTTGTGCCAAACAAAACAGTCTCTTTGCATTTGAAGCAATTTAATATATAACCGGCCGTTTTTCAACACAAACGACCGGTTATCAAATGGAAACCCCGTAATTAAATACGCATTAAATGCACTTCAACCAACGGTTTTTTTCCGTAAAATTCTTTTAAAAATTGCCGAATAGCCGTGCGAATTTCATTCTCAACCGATACATCCTGTTGTCGGGCCGTTTCATTTAAAGAAGCAATCCGTTCTTTGATTTTATCCTTTAAAATCAACTCATCTTCCCCTCCGGCTTCCAACAGTCCGAATGTTGAAAAACGCATATCGCCCAATATGTCACCGGCATTGTTTAAAACAGCCGTAATAACAAATGTTCCATCTTCAATCATTTTTCGCCGTTTTCGGATAACTTCTGCCCCCAACGGTAAAATTTTCTTGCCGTCAACCGCCAATATACCGGCCGGCACTTCTCCCAAAATCTGCGGTGTTGCATCCAATGTTAATACTTCTCCGTCTTCCAACGCAAAAGCAAACGGAACACCCCATTCTTTGGCTAAATCGGCATGTTCGTTTAATTCTTGTGCCTCTCCGTGAACGGGTAATGCAATTTTCGGTTTTGTCAAGCGATAAATTTCTCGCAATTCCGAACCGGCATAGTGTCCGGAAACATGAACCAATGCATCTCTGTTTGTAATAATTTCAACACCTTTTGCCTTAAATCTCTTTTGCAACAATTCAATAGCCTTTTCGTTCCCCGGAATAATACGGGATGAAAAAATCACAACATCATCAGGACCAAAAAACACACTGTTTTTTTGCGGGGTTAACGCCGATAATGAACTTAATGCCGAATAAGGTTCGCCCTGACTGCCGGTACAAATATATAAAACACTGCCGATTTCCCGTTCCAAGGCTTCCTGTTCGGATAAAAATGGCGGAATATCTTTAAAATAACCGGTTGCCCGTGCCGCTGCATCAATTCGCCATAAACTGCGACCCATTAAACACACTTCTCGATTATTCGCAACAGCCGCCCGATAGATACTTTCAATCCGACTGACATTAGAAGCAAAGCATCCAACAGCAACCTGCCGTCCGTTATAAGAACCGACTAATTCAATCAATGATTTTTGAACATCTAATTCCGTTGCTTCTTCTTTACTGCCAAAAACATTTGTTGAATCACACACCAATGCCAATACGCCTTCTTTTCCCAACTCTTTTAAGGCTTCTCTGTCCATTTCCTGTTTTAAAATCGGGTCTGCCTCCGGTTTCCAGTCCCCTGTGTGAACAACAACCCCTTCTTTTGTACGGATAGCCAAAGCATTCGCTTCCGGAATGGAATGGCTCATACTGATAAATTCAATTTCAAACGGAGATAAATCCAAAAATGAGCCTTGTTCAACAACGTTTAATTCTGCACGTCCCAACAAACCATTTTCATCCAGTTTTGATTCAACCAGTTCAGCCGTAAACGGTGTTGCATAAATCGGACATTGTAATTGACGCCATAAATAACCGACCGCTCCGATATGATCTTCGTGTCCGTGCGTTAAAACCAACCCGACAATATCGGCTTTCTTATTATCCAAAAAGGAGGCATCCGGCAACAAAACATCCACCCCCGGCAACCCATCCCCCGGAAAACCAACGCCACAATCAACAATCAGCCATTTTCCTTTATATCCATATAAAAAGAAGTTCATTCCAATACCTGTTGCACCGCCTAACGGAACAAATACAAATTTATCTTTTGGAATGATTATTTCCGTATTTTCCATATTTTCCATTTTATTTCCTTTACTTAATAAATATATCTCCGGCAACAATCGTTTGATATGTGCCATCACTTTGTTTCAGGGAAATCGCCCCCTGTGGCGTTAACGCTTCAAAAACACCGAATACCGTTTTATGCGGTAAACGAACCGTAATTTCCTGTTGCAAACCGACTGCTGTTTTAAGCCATTTTTGCCGAATCGGCTCAAAACCTTTCGTTTCAAATAACTCTATATTTTCAGACAATGCCTTTAATAGCTTATCCGTTAAATCCGTTTTACTTATCCGCCCGTTTAAAGAAATAGTCGGATACAAGACATCATCACTTATCGGACACCGGCAAATATTAACACCAAATCCGGCAATAACTTTATCTGCCTGAGCCTCTAATAAAATACCGGCAACTTTTGCCCCGTTTAACAACACATCATTCGGCCATTTTAACCGAACATTAAAGTCAGATAATGCTTCACCCAATGCAACACCCGTCACAAATGACAACAAAGGCGTATTAACACCATAAGCGGGCAAAACGACACTCAAAAACAAATTACCGTCCAAACTATGCCAAACACGCCCATTTCGTCCCCGCCCATTTGTTTGGCGTTCGGCAATAACAACAGACCCGATCGAATGAGCCGTTGCAACCGTGTTTGTACTGTCCGTTTCCCTCAAATAATACTTTATCCAATTCATTTGAACGGCACTTTACCACATTTTTTTTAAAATGAAAAGAAAAACCTTGATTTTAATTTTATTTCGTGAATATAGTAAAAGGCCGCAAGCAAAAAAAGGGGAAAAACATGAAAAAAATAATCGGCATTATATTTGTTTTTTGTTTAGGACTTATTCTATGGACTTGCACAAAAGCAAAACAGGAATCCATCCCAACAATGCAACAAAATCAGCCGTCAACACAAGAACAGATTCCGGAAATTATGGAAGGGATACAGCCTGAACCAGAATTTGTACCGGAGGAAGAGATGGAAAATCAATCTCCCGAAAATGCAGAACGGGATTAAACATCATTGAAACGAGAAACATATGGATACCGAAGAACTGATTGATAATTTTTCTTATCTGACCGATTGGGAAGATAAATACCGCTATTTAATTGAATTAGGTGATTTGATGGAACCGTTTCCGGAAAGTGAAAAAACGCCACAAAACAAAGTAGAAGGCTGTATGTCACAAGTATGGTTTACACACACCATTCAAAACGGGAAACACCACTTTAACGCCACTAGCGATGCTCATATCGTACGAGGATTAGAAGCTGTTTTGCTCATTTTAATCAACGATAAAACAGCCGAGGAAATTCGGGAAATCAATATTGAACAATTATTCATTCAACTGGGATTGGCTGAAAATTTATCTCCGACCCGTCGAAATGGTTTTTATGCCATGATTGAACGGATTCGGACACTAACCGATAATTTGCCGATTCAGTAAAACATTGTATTCATTGATACGCAAAAAACGCATCTGCATCGTGTTTCCTGACACAAACATAAAATTTTCTTATCCGAAAGCACAATTTAACAGCTGATAAAATTTACACTCTCTGTCTGTCTTTTGCCAACAAGACAGGTTGTTGTGCCGATGAAACAATAACTTTTTCAACAAATAAAACACCGGCATTTGCCCCAATCGGTTGGTCGGTTTCATCCGTTAAAACTGATTCGGTTTCATGATAATAACTATCCCCAACAAGATAAGCATTTCGATCCTGATACGGATTGACAACTTCAACCGAAACAGTACTTTCGCTTGGAACAATGGCTTGAAATGCTTTATCACACGTTAAATCATTTGACATTGCCTGTACGGTACTCATCCGCCAAGAAGATTCATCCGGTATCGGCAAAATAGCTTCCGGTCCGGTATAATTACAGGCATTAACCGCCTGTTCGCCCAATTTTGTGGCAATCATTAATCCACCCCGTATTTCTTTATGATGTTGTTCTTTATCCTGCCAATTAATTTTTAATCGGGTTAAATTGGCAAACGGTTTCAATATTACCTCATTAAAAAACGTATAATGAGATATTTTATTCCGAAAAGAACTTGTCACTTCCAATGGATTAATTACCTGATGTACAGCATTTTTCAAACGTTTCGGGATATCGACAATACATCCGATTTGATTGGATAATGCCCCAATGTGCCCGCAATTTAATCCAAACACCATCGGGGCCTTATTGCACAAGGAAAGTTTGCCGATTTCATAAGCTATCCGTAACGCCCGCAAACATGCCCCATCTCCACCAACAGCAATAAACTGATTTATGTGTCCATATTGTGCCAAACGGGAAGTTGAAATAAAACTATTCTGAAACGGCACATCAATAATCTGTCCGTTTATAACAGACAGCAATTCCGCCGTTAAAACCCAAGCCTTGGGATTAGGACTGACAATTATGCCGATTGTTTCCGTCGTTTCCATAAAAACTCCTTATCGGAAAAGTATATCACAAAAATATCTTTCCGTCAAACATCAACAAAAAAACGACATAATATAAGCAACTTATTAAAAATTAATTCTCATTCTTACCCGCAAAAAACATCAAAACCCGAAAATACCGATTAAGAAACAAAAATGACTTTATTCGATTAAACAAATTCATCCGTTTCGGAACATATATCCCTTTTTCCCGCAATGATTGTAAAATCGGACGATACTTTTCCCAACTTTCCAAACAGGCTGATTTATCCATTTGTTTTGCCAAATGTAAACAGGTTTTTAAACAAATTGTTGCCCCTTTTTTCTGTATTTCTCGCCGTGTTTTTTGTTTTAGTGGTTTATTTTCAAAAAATAAAGACATCAGCTCAACGCATTTTAAATGATCATCTACTTTTTTATGCGTTATTTCCGATCGAGTTAATGATCCCATCCGTTGACGAATATAAATTAAACTCAACGGAACATAAGCTGCCGTTTGACAGTGATACATCACTTTGACACAAAAAATCCTATCTTCCATAATATTGATATTTGTCGGAAATTCAATCCCGTCCAAAATATCCCGCCGATACAGCTTATTCCAAACCGTCACACCGGCCGATAATTTGGCACGGATAAACGAATCGAAAACATCCGTATAAACAATATGCCGAATCGGATTGGAATGATTTTCTGTTTTTATACCTCTTTGTTCTTGCGGAATTTCCTGAAAATCACACCACACAAGCGGTACGTTTTCTTCTTGTGCAACACGAGTTAATACGGATAAAAACTGCGGATGATATGCATCATCACTATCCAAAAACGCAATATATTTGCCTTGTGCCACCGCCAATGCGTTATTACGAGCAACGGAGCAACCTTTATTCTTTTGCGTTAAAATACGAATACGGGAATCTTTTTGTGCATATTGATTCAAAATATCAATACTTTTATCGGTAGAACCATCATCAACACATAACACTTCAAAATCCGAAAATGTTTGATTAAGAACACTGTCCAAACAATCCGGCAAAAAAGAAGCCACATTATAAACGGGAATAATAATTGATACAAACGGCATTTGTTTTCCTTTAAATCAAAAATACTTCTTTTCCCCTGATACAAAGAAATAACTGAACCTCATTTAGAAACTTTTAAATTTAAATTCAAGAGTTCTCCCGATTTTATTTATCATATAACAATGTCTTTTAACTGTCAACGAAAAAAAAGAGCGTAAAAAAACGCTCTTTTTTCAGATAGTAAACGTATTAATCGGATAATTTATGCAAATATCGTTTTGCCATTTTAACGGCATTTTGGTAATTGCTGGCAATGGAAATGGTTTTCCAATTTAATTTATCTCTTAAAAACGTATTATGCAAAATCCGGCGGGGCTGTTTTTTAACATTACACAAAATAACTTTTGTATCATTTTTTTCCAGTTTGTGAATAAATTCAACAATCAAATTAGCCCCGCTTGCATCTACAAGAGGAACTTGTCCCATACGCAAAATAAGCACTTTCGGTGTCACACGCAAATGATTGAAGAAATTTGAAATTTCATTTACACCACCAAAAAACAACGGTCCGGAAACCCGTAAAGCAATAACCCCTTTTTCCGTTAAATGCTCGGGCAAACTTTCTCCGCCAAAAATTTCTTCGGACATTTTTTCTTCCGTTTCAATTTCAATTTCATGACTCATCCGATGCATAAAGATAACAGCAGCCATAACAAATCCGACTGAAATAGCTGTATTTAAATCAACAAAAACCGTTAATAATAAAGTGACAATCAGTGTGTTTCTGTCTCCGGATTGAGCCCCAAGTAATTTATAAATTTTATCCAATCCCAACATATTCCATCCGATTAAAATCAACACAACCGCCAAACAGGCAAGCGGAATATATTGTGCAACACCGGCTAATACCGCCATAAATATCAATAAAAAGACCGATTGCATAACACCCGATATCGGCGAATAGGCTTTTGCCTTATAATTGGTTGCCGTACGAGCAATGGCTCCGGTTGCAGGAATGCCCATAAAACAAGCAGACCCGATATTGGCAATGCCTTGTGCTATCAGTTCTACGTTTGAATTGTGGTTATCCCCGCTCATCCCATCCACAACTTTGGCACTCAATAAGGATTCGACACCTGCCAAAAAAGCAATGGTTAACGCACTAGGTAACATTTTACCAATCAATGCCGGATTAAAAACATCTAATGACGGCATTGGCAAAGAATGGGGTAAAGCTCCAAATTGCGAACCGATTGTATCAACGGGTAATTTAAAAATAACAACGGCCAATGTTGCTCCAACAACACTGATTAAATAAACGGGACTTTTCGGAAAAAACTTTTTACAAATAAAAATTAAACTCAAAGATAAAACCGTAATGGCAACAGCATACCAATTAAGTGTTGTTAAATGCGTAAAATACGATTCCCATTTCGGCAAGAATTCCGCAGGAACTTTTTCAATCGTTAAACCAAACAAATCTTTGATTTGAGTTGAAATTAAGATGATACCGATACCCGTTGTAAAACCGGTCACAACCGGATACGGAATATATTTGATATATGTTCCCAATTTACAAATACCGGCAACAATCAAAATCAATCCGGCCATAACCATTGTTGTTAATAATGCCGGATAACCATATTGATTAACGATACCGAAAATAATAATCACAAAAGCCCCTGTCGGTCCGCCAATTTGATAACGGGAACCACCCAACAACGCAATTAAAAAACCGGCAATAACCGCTGTATATAATCCTTGTGCCGGCGAAACACCCGAGGCAATCGCCAACGCCATTGCCAACGGAATGGAAACCACCGAAACGGTTAATGCGGCAATGCAATCTCGCTTAAATTCCGTTAATGTGTATTTTTTACGCAAAACTTCTACAATTTTAGGGGTAAAATGCTTCTTGCAGGAAGCGAATAAATCTTTCCAACTGACGTATCTCATAACAACCTTCTTTGAATGATATTTTATAAATAATTTTAAGGTAAAGAAAAATACATCCATTTATATGCTTCGTCAATCCCTTTTTGCAAAAAAAAATAATTTTTTTTAAAATTTTTATTGACAATACTTTCGGAATAAATTAGACTTTCCTTATTGAGAATAATTACTGATAAGAGGATATATGTTTAGAAATACAAAACAGAAAAGTTTGATTTTAGAGGCGACAAAAAATCTTTGTCATCCAACAGCACATCAAATTTATCTGTACGTTAAAAACAAATGTCCCTCAATCAGCAAAGGAACCGTTTATCGGGGATTGGATTCACTAATTCAAGCCGGAATGGTTCATCATATTGCTATTCCGAATGGAGCCGACTGTTTTGATTGGAACTGCATACGGCACTACCATTTGGTTTGTCAAAAGTGTGGACAAGTTGTTGATGTAAACACCCCCTATCAAAATCAGTTTGATGCGGGAGAAACGGAAAATATGTTTATTCAAAACCACACCATACTTTTTTACGGGGAATGTCCCGATTGTTATCAACAAGGAAAAAAGGAAAACAAACAATGACAACACCATCATTAAAAGGTACAAAAACAGAAGAAAATTTAAAAATTGCATTTGCCGGCGAATCACAAGCACGCAATAAATATACGTATTATGCTTCAAAAGCACGCAAAGACGGTTATGTACAAATTGCAAAAATCTTTGAAGAAACAGCAGCCAACGAAAAAGAACATGCTGAAATCTGGTTCAAATTATTGCATGACGGACAAATTCCGTCAACAGCCGAAAATTTGGCTGATGCTGCTGCCGGTGAAAATTATGAATGGACAGATATGTATGCCGGCATGGCAAAAACAGCCCGTGAAGAAGGATTTGTTCGTATTGCCGGTTTATTTGAAATGGTTGCAAAAATTGAAAAAGAACATGAAGAACGCTATCGCAAATTATTGCACAATGTTGAAAACGGATTGGTTTTCTCCCGTGAAGGCGATATGATTTGGCAATGTTCCAACTGTGGTCACATTGTAATCGGCAAAAAAGCACCGGAAGTTTGTCCGGTTTGCGATCATGCAAAAGCATACTTTATGATTAAAGCCGAAAACTATTAATTCCGGCAATAATCAACCAAGAAACACCTGTTTTATATAAATACATCCCCAGAAATCGTATTTTGTAAAACAGGTGCTTTTTTATATCACAATCCGACAATCTAAACAGCGACAATTTCAATAAAATGATTATAAAAACAAAACAGTTATGCCCGATACAGCAGTCAAAAACAGTATTCATTATCAATTAATAAACATTTATGATACTTTTCGGCTTTTTATTTGTTCCAGCTTTTTTAATTGGACAATACTGAATACAAAAAGAAAAATAGACACGCCAAATAACATACACCAACTGGTTATATCATGTTCCGCCTGATTGGAAATCTGTTTAAAAACACTCAAACAAAAACCACCCGAAATTGCTCCGATTGCCCCTAAAAAAGAAATACCGGCACCGGTTAGCGAAAGATAAACACTACCCAACCGTTTCGGAACATACAATAACGATAAATTATTAACACCTAAAGAAAATCCTGCGGTACCGATTCCCATCAGAACATAAGAACAAATTAAAATCATCCACATAACAAGCGGATTTAAATAACCGACATTTAAAATCAAAAATCCGATAATACTAATCACAAACGCCGGCACTGTTATATACAAAATACGTTTAGCCCCCTGCTTATCACTCCAAATCCCCAATGTTTTCATAACAAAAATGTAAGCAATTTGAGAAAGAACCGTTAATATCAGAATAGAGGACATTTGCAATTTTAATTTTTCTAACAAAAAGACTGTAAAAAACGGCAAAACAAAATTGACGCTTAAATTTAAACAGCCCAAAATCCACACAAACAAAATAAACGGCTTTTGTTTTAAGCAATGCATCAGTTTATGTAAAAAAGGTGTTTTTCTGTAAAATTTCAACGGAACGTCCTCTATAACAACCGAAGTATATGCTCCATAAATCCCTATCCCAAAAGCCAACAATAACAAAATCGAATAAGCATAAATTTCATAAGCCGGATAATAAAATTGAAAAAACTTTAAAAGAAAATAAGAAAAGCCGAAACAAAAAATTTTGGCAATCATCATATATTTAAAGCGATTCGCAAAAAAACGCCCCATAATCGGAACAGGAATCAATGCTCTCATCCAAGGACGCCAAGCTCCACCGACCATATTGCCAATTCCATAGAGTCCTCCCAAAAAGATAACCAATACAATCGGGGTCCACGATTTTCCGGCATAAAAAACCAACAATGATGCCAACAATAAAAACGGACGTGCAAAAAAGGAACAAACAACAGATATTTTTTTTACGGAAAATCCTTTTTCCAGTAAAAATGCAACAAACAAGTGCATTAAATTACTTAAATATGGAATAGCTGCCAAGAAACCGATTGTCATATCCCCTGCCCCCAATAACAATGCATATGCCGTTATTAAAGTACCGGTTGCAAACGTATCCATTGCCGATTGAGCAATCCCACCATAACAAACATAATTTAAAGACGTTCTAAGTGTTGATTTCATATTTTATTCGTTAGATGATCCGGTACGACGGATAGCATAACATCTCATGAAAGTTTTAACGGATTTTTCCCGTAACGCTTCTTCTTCCGTTTCTTTGTTTTGTGATGCATCTTGCATTAAATCCGTTGGAAACAAACCACATTCATCCGTTAAGCACTTTTGTAATTTCGGCAATCGAATAAATACTTTTTGTCCGTCCGGCAATTCAAAATCCATTGTTGTCCGATACGGCACATACGCCAATACACAATCCATACAACGATGAATGGCTTTATGAACGCCTTGCGAAAGCAACAACAAATTATCAAAAGAATTTTTTCCGCCCAAACTTATCGGTTGCAAGTGATGAATCTCAAAACCCTGCGGAATAATATTCTGACGGGCTTTTTGAATATCATCTTCCGACAAAACATCATCCAAAGGTCCTTTTCTTCCCTCTTTGTGTGCCAAATTATTCTGATGTGCCAAAAATCCCATTAGCGGATGAGTCGGTACTTCTTTTGCTCCGCCTTTTTTCTTTTGATACGTTTGCTTATATAATTTTCGGGCTTTTGCCGTTTCTGCCGGAGGCAAACGATAAACTTCAACAAGATCGGTTTCCAATCCGGCAGCAAAATTAAACGAAAAGATTTTATTTCCATTCTTATCCGTTTCCACACTTAAAAAACGCTCGTGTTTTTTAGAAAGCCCCATACCGATATCCTCCATATCCTAAAAGTTATATTAGTATAACATTTTTTACGTTTTTCAGCAAGAACTTTTCCCTACCAACAAAATTTATTTTACAGAAAATCACAACCTGTTAAATAATAGAAATAAAAATCTATACACCGTTAAAATATTTATTTAATCGGATTTAATCCGCCAAAACGACGCTGTCTTTTCTGATAAGACTCTAACGCTTTATCAAATTCCGATTCGTTAAAATCAGGCCAATAAACCGGCGTAAAATACAATTCGGCATAAGCCAATTCCCATAGTAAAAAATTACTGATTCGTTCTTCTCCACTGGTACGAATAACCAAATCCGGCTCAATAATTCCGGCAGTCGATAACGAATCAGAAATCGTTTTTCCCGTAATATCTGTTGGCAACAGATGCCCTTGTTGAACACGTTCCGCTATTTTTTGAACAGCGAAAACAATATCATCTCTTGCCCCATAACTTAAAGCCAAAACAACGTGAAACGCCGTTAAATTTTTTGTTTCAGCTTCAATTTTATCCATTTGTTCTTTTATATCCAAAGCAAATTTTTGACGATTCCCGATAAAAGAAATCCGAATTCCCTGTTTAATAAGCTCTTGAACATCATTTTTTAAATAGGAGCGAAACAAATCCATCAATGTATCAACTTCTTCTTTCGGACGGTTCCAGTTTTCGGAAGAAAAAGCAAATAACGTTACCACAGAAACACCTTTTTCCCGTGCATATTTTAATATATTCTTTAACGTTTCCGCCCCTTTTTTATGCCCTGCCGTTCGGGGCAATCCCCTCTGTTTTGCCCAACGACCATTGCCATCCATAATAATTGCGATATGTTGTGGTATTGTCATTTGTTATCCTTTCTATTTTTTGTCAGCATAAAGCAAAAAAAAATCAGGTGCAAGTTTTTTATATAAAAAAAGTCTTTTAATGTCCAAACATCAAAAGACTTTATTAAATTATCACATCTCTTTTATTTAAGCAGTCCGCATATAGGGTTTCAAATCCATTTCTTTGCCCAAATTCATAGATGGATGTTTTTGAGCCGATTGAATCAATATGGGTAAAGATTTTTTTTCAAAAATCATTTGTGTTGAACCGGAAAGCCCCTGTAAAGACGGATTAGATACATATCCCATTTGACGCAACATTGAAATTCGTATATTGTCTAACGGATTGACCTTTACAATCAAATTAGAAGACATATTATTTTGCATCAATAATTTTTCAGTTAAACGCAAAACCTCGGCCGTACAATTTTTTTCAACTGCACAGACCTGCATAATTTCAACCTGCTTATCATTGATTGGTCGAATAATAACCATACCAACACAATCTCCGCTTTCCTTTTCATAAGCAAAATAAGTTGCTTTTGACCCGATTTTCCATAAAGCTTCATCATATTGAACTTGGGCAACCAATTCCGGAATGGTCTGACCGGAAACAATCATCTCTTTTGCAGGATAATAATGAACATTTTGAGCAATTAAGTTTTGTAAAAATGAAGCTTTTGCCCGCAATCCCTTTAACGGCACATTGTTTTGATGCATTTGATGACTTAACACAAGAGATGAATCATTAATTTCGATTGATTCCGGAAATTTCTTTTTCATAATAAACCTTTCTATACTGTAAATAAACTAAATTTTGTAAAATAACGCTGTAAAATAAAAAATCTAAATGAATAACGCCCTAGCGGGCAAAATAAAAACACCATCCCCCCAAGGGGAAATAATAAAATCGAAAATAAAAAGAGATAAAAGAAAATAAAGACATTGAATTAAAAACCTGATACTGTTGAAACGAAAAACAAAAAAACTAAATCTTTGTAAATCGATAGGTACCAAAGTTTCTAAAATAATAAAACACAGCAAAACACCGTTTTAAAAACGTGTTTACAAAAAATAAAATCTGTGTCTGTGTATTTGTCATATATTGAAAATACGCCGAACAAATTTAAAAGTCAAGAGCTATTTAAAATTTTTTTTAAATTTGATAAAATAAAAAAAAGAAAATACGCCAACAACACCGATAATTTTCTAATCATAAAAAAACGCCTTGCATCCAGCAAAGCGTTTTTTTGAATATCAGGAAACAGAATATTATAATTTTGTTCGACAATCATCTCCGCCCCAACCGGATATGCATTCACACCACGTTTCGCCGTTGATTTCTCGTAAAATACCGGTACTCTCATAATCATAAAGCTTTCCACAGGGTTTGGCATTTTCATCTCGTTCATCGCAATACTGTCCCGTATATCCATCATAGCACATACATTGTCCGTATCCATATGGTGTTCCGTTCCCATTACATTCCGCTTTCTCAGATGTTTTATATTCACAGAAATTCCCCCAATAACCTCCTCCACAAGAACATCCATTTCCTTTTGCAGACCCATTTTGCCATCCATAACCGCCCGTCTCATTACAAACATCAGTTATCCCATCGCCAAATTCACAATGTTCACCCCAATAGCCTCTTTTACATAATTCACAAACACAACGATTGTATTTATCTACGTATACCAGTGAACCATGTCCATTACAATACTTTTCATTTGTACAATCTGAATCTGTAAAGCAATTACCGGCAGCATCCTGTGTTTTATAGCCCAATGAGGTATCACACCGATTACATAATTTTCCTGTATATCCTGTATCACAGATACAAGAATCCCCCTCTAATCTGCCATGCATTCCGCAATTTAATAATGTCGGTGTATCTTCTTCCGGCGTTTCTTCTTCCGTATTTCCGGAATCATCCGTATATTCAACGCTTTCGCCCGTCAAATCATTTTTAATCGTATAAATAATTGCCCCACATATTTCTGCTGTTTCTCCCTCTACACGAATCGTATCCACCAATTTCATTTCTACCTGCTTTAATTGATTACAATCTTCTTTCGGCACATTTAATACCGATACTTCAAAATAATCGGCATATCCAACTGCCTGGTAGGCATATCCCATTCTTAACGTTGCATTTTCTTCACTTAATATTTCGCCTTCACTCATCTCTTCCAATCTCTGAATTTTTAAACCCGTATCATAGGCAATAATATTTAACTCGTTGACGATTTCATTCACACGATATTTCATCATGCCGAATTTATATCCCATAATACCGCCAACACTTAATACACCGATAACGGCTAAAACACCTAACATTTCTACCATACTTCGACCAGTTTCGTTGATTTTAGTTTGCATATTCTTCTCCCTTTTTACAGTTGCTCATATATACATACTGTAATAAAAGGGACCTTTTTTTCCCGCTTCAAATGACGAAAATCGGATTTTTGAGAAAACAAAAGATTATTGTTTTAGTTGAATTATTTAGTTAAAATCAAAAAAAATCCCAAAATGTGAAAAAAAGTGTTGCAATGATACGTCCCTTTTTTTACGGATAATAGCCGGTATAATCAGCAAATAAAATTAAAAACGGATAAATATTTTCTCGAATATGCCTCTATTTTTTTATCAATTTGACAAAAACCGCATACAGTGTTATACTTTAAAAAGAAAGGGGGGGATTTTGTTTGCAAAAAAAATAGGGCAAACAAATAAAGGTAGATGAAGAAAATAATTTTTATTGATTGGTATGAAACTTATTCTTTCAGTAAAATTTGGGGACATTTGGAAACCGAAAATCCATCCCTGTATCATCAAATGCAACATTTAATCTTTAATAATTCTGCTCTTGTAAATGACTGGATGCGAGGCAATACTCGTTTTTGTAATATTTGTCATTATTTAGAAGAAAACGGTATTAATCGACTGACAACTCAAACAGAATTTATGCGGGGATTATCTTTAATACAACCGGCATCTCCCTTATTTTTACCGATTTTAATGAGTTTAAAATCCAAAGGATACCAATTATACATCGCAACGGATAATTTTGATATTTTTGGAGCATATATGTACCCATATGCACATTTAGAACAAGTATTTAACGGCTATATTTCTTCAGCAGAAGAAGGGGTTTTAAAGGAAGATTTAGGGGCAGACGGAAAGCCGGTCTTTTTTAAAAATTTCCTTATTAAAAACAAATTAACCTACAAAGACTGCATTTTAATTGATAATGATCCCTCAATAACGGCATTGTACAAATCTTGCGGGATGGCAACATTTACACCTCAAACACCGAGTGAAACCGTTTCTGCCCTGCATTTAATCCTTAAAAATCAATTATAATAAAGAACGTCTTTATCGTTAACTTTCAAAAAAACCATTGATACACATCTTACATCTAAAATAAAAAAATAAGGAAATAACAATATGAAAATCCGCCAAGCAACACCACTAGATGCAAAAGCTGTCAAATCCGCTCATTATCACGCCTATCAGGTCAATTATAAAGGATATTTACCGGATGATTATTTAAATAAGATGCCTTTTGATGAAGATATTATCTCCCGAACGGCAAATTATATTCAAGAACACGAATATTACGTTGCCGAATATAACAATCGGGTCATCGGATTTGCTTCCTGTGAATATCCGGCAGATAAAACCGTTGAAATTATGGCACTCTACATTCATCCCGATTTTCAAAAACAAGGAGCCGGCTCGGCGTTGATAAAAGAAATCTGTCGATTAAAAAAAGAAATCGGATATAAAAAAATCGTATTATGGACACTTCAAAACGGTCCTTCTTTGGGATTTTATCAAAAACAAGGATTTACGCAAACAACCGGTATTTCGGCAAAATTTTGGAAATGCAATTTACCGATTATTCAATTTGAAAAAGAATTATAATTCAACTAAATATCATATTTTTTCTCTGCATATCGGATATTTTTCCGTATTTTTTATCATTCAGTGTTTTGCACATTTCTACAAAAAAAATTCAACAATTATAACCCGCTGATTTTTATATAAAATTCAAAATAATACATTCTTTTTGACACAACTTAAAGTATTTATTTTACAATTAAGGGTTGCATCCCCAAAAGAAAAACACTATTTAAAGTGGCATACATATGTTTATCTGAAAAGACATCGGAGTAAAAAATGTTCTCAACGGCTACTGAACAATATTTGGATAAAATACAAACAAAACTGGATAAATATTCAAAAAACAAATCATCTTCTGCAAAAAAAATCGCCTTAAAACTCTTGTGGCTCAACTTAAAATTTCTTTGCAGCCCTCGGGGAACAAACAGTAAAAAATCATCTTTTTCCGATAACAAACAGCACGTTTCCATTCGTTGTTTCGGCGGTATGGGGGATTTTATTTTTGCAGCAAAATATATTGAAGCCTTATCGCATTATTTATCCGACACAGTCGAATTTGATATTTTAACGGAAAAAGAAAATCAGGCACTGTTTCAATCAATTTTTAATGGGAAACGATATATTCACAATATTATTTCACTGCCAATAAAAAAACAATATGATTTATCAATCGAAATAACCCGTTTCCCAAAAATTGTATCTTATTTTGCAGACAGACTGGATGTTAAAACACGTCATTATGTTGAAAATATCAAAACATTTTATACCGATAACAAATTGGCATTTTACAATGATTATATTGCTCGGGGCATCACACAATTATCTGAGGGAAAACGTGAAAATCAAGCCGATATTTATCATTTGTTAAAAATGGAAAAAATACCGTTTCAATTAAAATCGGATATAGATAAACAAACGGTTTTCGAACAATTCAATATTCCCACAACCAACTTTATTACCATTCAAACCGGTGCGGGAAAACACTTTCAGCATATTACGAATGAAGTCCGCCAATGGTCACCGCTTTATTACGAACAATTAATTCGGCATTTAAAACATCGTTATCCGCATCACACATTTATTCAATTAGGAGAAAGTGCACACCCGTATTTAAATGGTATTGATATAGATTTAAGAAGCAAAACAACCATTTCAGAATTGTTTTGTTTACTCAAACACGCTTCTTTACACGTTTCCCAAGAAGGGGGCATGGTCATTGCCCGTCATTTTTTAAGTGGCAGACCATCTGTTGTTTTATTCGGTCCTACCGATGAAAAATTTTTCGGATTTGATGAAAATATTAACATTGCCAATCGATCCTGCCTTCATCCCTGCGAATATATTACCCCTAACTGGATGAAACAATGCCTTAAAACAGGTTCTTGTGCCGAATGCATGCAAAATTTAACACCAAACTTCATTATTAACCGATTAAAAAAAAGCGAACATACCCATGAAAAACTATTTTGATACCGTTCAAAACCGTCTTGACAAATACAAAAACAAATATACGCAACATCCCCGCAAAGCTGCCATCAAAATGGCCTTATTTAACTTAGGATGCAGTTTAAAAAAACACAAAAAAACAGCAACCGCCGGACTGACAAAAACACAACTGTCTTATCCCGAAAAATTTTTACGAATTGCTATTGCCGAAGGAGGCGGTATCGGAGATGCGTTGTTTCAATTAACGTACATTAAAGAAATCAGAAAACTGTTTAACAAACCGGTTATCATCGATTTTTATTGTCGGGCTTATCAGGCATTTCAAAATTTTCCGTTTATTGATAACTGTTTCCCATATGATGATAATCAATCATCAAAAAAAGCATATGACGTTTATATCATTTCTCGCCGATTTTACATCATAGATAAATTTGATAAATCCAAAACAAAAAAATACAGTCCGGAATTTTATGCCTTTTGTGTGGATTGCCAAAAATTAACACATCAGATTTTAGAAAAAGAATATCATGATAATTTATTCACTCAATATGCCTTATTATTCGGCAAAAACAGGCTTGAACAGGCGAATATTCACAATTTACTTACCGTCAACAGACATACGCCGACTTATCTACAATGGGATGAGAATGAAATGCCTGTTTTGCAAAAATATCAACTGGAAAACATCCCCTATATAACCGTTTGCCGTGCAGTTGATTCAAAATATGATAATAAGCATCCGAAACTTTGGTCAATCGAACATTATAACACCTTAATTCAATCTCTCAAACAACGATTTCCTGAAATTAAAATCGTTCAAATCGGTTCCAATTCGGCATTTGGTCTTTTAAAAAACGTTGATTTAAATTTGGTCGGGAAAACGACACTGGAACAAACAAAAATCATTTTAAAATACAGCCTTTTACACATTGACGGTGAAGGCGGATTGGTTCATATGAAACACTTTTTAAACGGTAAATCCGTTGTTTTATTCGGACCAACCAGTCCCGATATTTTCGGATATAACGAAAACATTAATTTACATTCCCGTGTTTGTCCCGTCCCGTGCGAATGGGTTACCAATAAATGGACTGAAAAATGTTTACGGGGATTTTCCTTACCACCGTGTATGAAAGAATTGCGACCTGAAACAGTTTTTAAAGAAGTAGAACGTTTCTTATTAAATGTACCACAATGGCAAATCGTTCCGCTAAACGACATCAACTTAAATGATATTTTCGATAAACCGAACACAAAATTTGCTCAAATTTTACGATCCGATAATGACTTTTTAAATATGGCACACACCAAACAACATCAAATTTCCGTTTTTGATACGGATTTGAGTCTGCCGAACAAATCATTTAAAAATAATTGCTTTTATCTGCAACACGCCCGACAAAACAAAATCTCTGCCGAATATGGCAACCTATACAACATTCCGGCAAAAGACAATTCGTTTGATATTGTGTATTGTGACCGAATTTATGAAGCAAAATATCCATCGTATGCGTTTAAAGAACTGACACGCATTTTAAAAGAAAATGGCACGTTGATATTGGCATTTAAAACAACCGAACAGGCATTTTATGAGTTTGGACTTAACATTTATCCCAAACAAAAGTTTATATTTCTGACAAAAAGAAAGGTTAACCATGCAACAAATTAAACAACAGGCAGAAAAACATTCCAAAAAAAAATTAGCCTTTTTACTCGGCATTACACCTAATCTGGCTTTTGCCGCAGGCAACGTTGCCTTGTCTATTAACAAACATATGAAATCAGATGATTACGATATCGTTATTTATTATACGGATTTACCCGATAAAGATATTCGAGCATTTAACAAAATCAACCATGTTGTATTAAAACAATTTAACCTACCGGAAAAATTTGTTCGGACAATGCTTCAAAAAATGCCGGAAAGTTCTCGTTTTAAATCAAGAAACCACCTCATGTGCTTTGCACACTTTGAGGTCTTTCCCTTACTGGATACTTATGAAAATGTCGCATGGATAGATGTTGATACAGGCATTCAAAGAGATTTATCCGATATTATCCGCTATGCCCCATTCGGCATTAGTCCCGATACACCATGGACGGTAGGCAATCAATTTTCCCGCCCGATTGAAGAATATGATATGGATATCACCGGACATTGTACGGCCGTTATGATTGTAAATGATTCCCTTCCCTATCAAAAAATTTATCCTTGGCTATATGAACAAGCCGAAAAATATGCCGATGCTCTGATTAATCCGGATCAAGCCATCATATCCATTATGTTACAAGAATTCAACATTACCCCCCAACTCATGCCGTTAGATGAATGGCAATGCATTTCATGGAAAGAAAAAGCACATATTGCCCGTATCGTTCACTTTGGGAATGCCCGAAAAATTTGGAAAGATATCAATATGTGTAATGCATTTCCGGAATGGTATCGGACACATTTGGAATGGCTCAATTTAGGTGGTTCTGATTTTAATCAAAGTCAAATTTCACCACATAATATTTTAGGAACACTTGATTCCATTAACAAATCAACAACCCAAACCAATCATAAAGAATCAAGATATACCAAAAAGAAAATATACCTGTTTGGAATTATACCGCTTATCAAAATAAAAAGGCAACCCAACAAAACAAAATATTATCTTTTTTCTTGCATTCCGTTTTTAAAATTTAAAGGCTAAACAATGAAATCGTTTCAAAAATATTATCATCGCTCATCAAATAATATCAATCATCGGGTATCATTTTGTTAAAACCATCATTGAGGAACAACATCATGTTAATCAACAACAAAATAACATCATTTGATTTCTTGCGATTTATTTTAGCCGTTTGTGTTGTTATCGGACACACATTTGTTGTGTTATTTCAGGTTAAGCAAACAACGATTATCATCCATAATTTAGCTGTTGACGGTTTTTTTGTTTTATCCGGATTTTTATTGGCATTATCTTATGCCAAAACAAATAAGGATATGAAACCAGCCGACTTATTTTTAAATCAAACAAAAAAACGAATAAAACGCCTTTGGCCGGAATTTTTCTTTGCAACCATCATTACCGGTATTTTATCGGTTATCTGTTTTAAATCAGAGGTATTTTTTCCGTTTTTGTTTAATTTGATTTTTATTGCTCAAATTGACAAAGTCCCTGCTATTGTCAACGGTTCTTGGTACGTTAGCGTTTTATTTTGGGTGGGTTGTTTTTATTCGGCATTATTATTCTATAAAAACAAAACTGCCATTTATATTTTAATTCCACTAATTGTTTTTTTATCATTCGGCTATTTATATCCGATATACGGGCATTTAACACTTCACGGCACAAATCATTTTATTTTAAATGCGTATCCCGTTGCTTTTTTAAAAGGATTTATGAGTATCGGAATCGGCATTTCAACGTTTTTCATTTGCCAAAGTTTGCAAACAAATCCCATCCGACTTAAACCGAAAATATTACCCGTTTTATATATTTTTGCGGAACTATCAGCACTGTTATTGTTAATTTATGCCTTTTCTCAACGGGAAACAGGCAAAACCGATTTTTTAATTTATTTTGGATATCCTGTTTTAATCGGGCTTTTATACTGCCATAAAGAAACCATTTTAAAATTTTTCAACCTGAAAATTTGGCAACCACTAACACCGATTGCTTATATGCTTTATTTAACACACGTTATTTTATTGGATATTACAAAAAAATACATTGATTATACCGCCTATCCGCAAACAATCGTTTACATCGGCTTTCTGTTAACAAGCATCATCTTTGCATTTGCCTGTTATTACTTACAAAAATGCTTCTTTTCTTTCATGAAAAAGGCGTTATTCATCACTCCTGCCACTTCCGTTATGCAAAAGGATTAAAAATTATGTCAACACTTACACAATACATTCATCGCTTTTCATCCGTTAAAGTTCTTGTTATCGGTGATATTATGCTGGACCGTTTTTTATACGGAACTGTCGAACGCATATCGCCGGAAGCTCCTGTCCCCATTTTTAAAGCCGGCACGGAAAAACAAATGCTGGGCGGAGCCGGTAATGTGGTTGCCAACTTAACGGATTTAGGCTGTCAGGTTATGTTTATCGGCATTGTCGGAAAAGACAAAGATGGTTTAAAAATATCCCGCTTGCTCTCACAATGCGGGGCGAAACATCATCTATTAAAATTAAATAACTATCCGACAATTGTTAAAACCCGTATTATTGCCGGCAATAATCATTTATTAAGAGCGGACCAAGAAGACATTTTACCATTTTTTGAAAACAGAATGACACAATTTAAACGCATTTTAACCCGTGCCGTTCAAAATGCTGATATTGTCTTACTTTCAGACTATAATAAAGGTATTTTAACCCCCATAACCACCCCCGTTATTATTGACATCTGCCGACACTTAAACAAAAAAGTGATTATTGACCCCAAAGGAAACGATTATACAAAATATACAAACGCCTTTCTGATAAAACCGAATTTAAAAGAATTTTCAGAAGCAACGGGACAAAAATACAACCCGATTGATCCCGATTTTCAGCAAAAAATAAAAGCCGGTGCAACCCGATTGTTTTCAGCATACAACATTCAAAATTTACTGATTACATTAAGCGAACACGGGATGATTTATGTTTCGTCACAAAACCCAAACAAACTCATTCAAATACCCACCCAAGCCAAAGAGGTTTTTGATGTTTCCGGTGCCGGAGATACGTCACTGGCAACACTCGGTGCATCTATCGGTGCAAAAGCAAACATACATGAGGCCATGACTTTGGCCAATTTAGCCTCCGGCATTGTTGTCGGAAAATTAGGAACGGCAACCGTTTCGGCATCAGAATTGGCAAATGTCGTCTCCAATATTCCTGTTTTGGTCAATAAATCAGCGAAAAATCAGACAGACCATTTTTCTTTTCCCAAACAACATCCCAAAATTATCACATTATCCCAAGCCAAACAAATTGTAGAATCTGCCAAACAACAGGGACTGAAAATCGGCTTTACAAACGGCTGTTTTGATTGTTGCCATTTGGGACATCTGAATTCATTTACGGAAACAAAAAAACAATGTGATATCCTCATTGTTGCAATGAATGCCGATGCATCCGTTAAACGATACAAAGGACCTCTTCGCCCATTACAAGACGAAAAAACACGGTCAACACTCTTGGCATCTTTGGAATGTATTGATTACGTTATTGTTTTTGAAGATGATTCCCCAATTAAAATCGTAGAAACACTTAAACCGGATATTATCGCAAAAGAAGGATATCCGTTAGATAAATGGCCCGAAGCTCAACTGGTTTTAAATTACGGCGGACAAGCCCTGACTTTAAAACGAATTGAGGGATACGCTACATCAAACATCATACAAAAAATAAAAGGAGAAATAAATGCAAACTTATCTGAACAATCAATTTGAAGAATTATCTGCCGGCGTTTTAAAACTCAAAGAAAAAACACCGGAATTACTTAAAATTGCAAAAACCTGTGTTCAATCCATTCGACAAGGGAATAAAGTTATTTTTTGCGGGAACGGCGGTTCGGCGGCTCAATCACAACATCTGGCGGCAGAATTAGTCGGACGATACAAAATGGAACGCTCGGCAATGAATGCCGTTTCGTTAACAACGGATACCTCAAACATTACTGCCATCGGTAACGATTACGGATATGATGTTATTTTTTCCCGTCAACTGGAAGGAATCGGCAAAAAAGGAGATATTCTTATCGGTCTTTCAACCAGCGGAAATTCAAAAAACGTTGTTTTGGCTTTTGAACAGGCTAAAAAAATGGGCATTCAAACCGTTGCTTTTGTCGGGAACAAAGGCGGAAAAATGCAAAATTTTGCTGATTACACCCTTGCAGTGCCTGCCGAAACATCGGCACATATTCAAGAAATGCATATCACTCTCGGACATTTATTATGTGATTTGATTGAAAGAGAAATCCATGCATAAAGCCCTGTTCTTGGACCGAGACGGCACAATCAACATTGATTACGGTTATGTCTATCAACCGGAAAAATTTCATTTTATCGATGGAATTTTCGATTTGTGCCAAACGGCACAACGGTTGGGATATCTGATTATAGTTATTACCAATCAATCCGGCATTTCCCGTGGATATTTCACTGAACGGGACTTTCAAAAAATCAATACACATATGATAAATGAATTCCGAAAAAACAATATTCACATAACAGATGTATTTCACTGTCCCGATTTAATCGGACCAAATAGAAAACCCAATACAGGGATGTTTTTAACTGCTCAAAAAAAACATTGCATCAATATGAGGCAGTCGGTCTGTATCGGGGATAAAGAACAAGATATTCTTGCCGGCAAAAATGCCGGTTGCGGTAAAAATTTGTTATTTCAAAATAACTTTCAACAAATTAAGGAGGCCTTATGATTATTGTAACAGGCGGAGCCGGCTTTATCGGCTCAAATATTGTTGCCAAACTGGAACAGCATGAATATAAAGACATTGTTGTCATTGATTGGCTCGGCAACGACGATAAATGGAAAAACATTGCAAAACGGGAATTAGCAGGAATTGTTCCACCCGAACAAACACTTACTTATTTACACGAACACAAAGAAGAAATTGATGCCATTATTCATATGGGAGCAATCTCTGCCACAACGGAAACAAATGCCGATTTGATTATCCGTTCAAATTTTACGTTAAGTTGGGATTTATGGTGTTTTTGTCGGGATAATGATGCACAATTTATCTATGCTTCATCAGCAGCAACATATGGCAACGGCGATTATGGATTTTTTGACAATGACAACATCACTTATTTAAACCAACTAACCCCGCTCAATCCCTACGGATGGAGTAAAGCCCTGTTTGATCGAAAAATTGCACGAGAAGTTTTGGAAAAACGCCGAACACCACCCCAATATGTCGGATTAAAATTTTTTAATGTTTACGGACCGAATGAATATCATAAAGACGGACAAAAAAGCGTTGTTGCCCATATTTTTCCGGATGTAAAAGACAACAAAGAAGTCAAATTGTTTAAATCATATCATCCGCAATACAAAGATGGGGAACAACTACGGGATTTTGTTTGGGTAGAAGATATTGCCGATGTGGTTTTGTGGTTTTTGGAACACAAAGAAATCAGCGGATTATTTAACGTTGGTTCCGGTGAAGCCCGTTCATTTTATGATTTGGCAAAAGCCGTTTTTATCGCAACAAACAAAACCCCACTTATCGGATTTAAAGAAATGCCGGAAACCTTACGAGAAAAATATCAATATTTTACCAAAGCCGATTTAACAAAACTCCGCCAAATCGGCTACACCCAACCCATGACCCCATTAGAAGAAGGTATTCGACAATATGTGCAAAATTATTTAAATACACCGGATATTTATAAATAAAATATCTGCCGTTTTTAGATATACAAAATCCCTGCTTTAAACATTTTCCAACATAATCGTTTTAAACAGGGATTTTAAAATTATTTCCAAATTTCTTCCAATTTATAAAATTCACGGGCTTCTTTTGTAAACAAATGGATAACAATATCAATAACATCAATGACAACCCATTGACCATCACCCGTATCACCGGAAACCTGTACCCGATAACCGGCTTTTTTCAAATCGGTTGCCAAATTATTTGCCAACCCGAACACATGACGGGATGATGTTCCCGTTGCAATAACCAAATAATCGGCAAAACTTGTTTTTCCGGCTAAATCAAGGGATAAAATTTCTTCAGCCTTTCCTTCATCCAATTTATGCACAACAAAAGACAATAATTCTTTAACCTGTTCTTGAGATAAAGCGGTCGTCCGAGGTGGCACTTTGACCGGTTTTTGTTTTTTAATTGCTTTTTTAGAGGCTGTTGTGCTTTCTTTTTTCACGATATCTTTTTTTACCGTTGCCGTTTCTTTTTTAACAGCTGTTTTTGGGGAACAAGTCCGACCCGTTGATTTTTTTTGTGTTGTTTTATCTGTTTTTGTTGTTTTTTGTGCAACCATTTAATTTATTCTCCTTTGTTTACAAAATTTTGAGCCGTCCGTAAAACATCCTGTACACCCTGATGCGACACGCCGGACATCGGATAAACCGTATGACCAACGACTTTTTCCAACTTTTTCAATTTTTTCTTTAATTCATCCGGCAAAATGGCATCCACTTTATTCAACACCACAACTTCCGGTTTTTGAGCTAATTTCGGACTGTATTTTTCTAATTCTTTCCGTATCATCTTATACGGCTTAACAACATCTTCCGCTGTACCGTCAATCAAATGAATCAAAGCATTACACCGTTCAACGTGTTTTAAAAAACGTGTTCCTAACCCCACACCGTCCGATGCCCCCTCAATCAATCCCGGAATATCGGCAATAACCATTTCATTATCATCCGAACGGGCGACTCCTAAATTAGGATGCAATGTGGTAAACGGATAATCCGCAATTTTCGGTTTTGCCCGTGTAACAACACTTAAAAATGTTGATTTGCCGGCATTGGGCATTCCCAACAATCCGACATCGGCAATTAATTTTAATTTCAGCCACACCCAACATTCTTCCCCCGGAGTCCCTTCATCTGCCTGATAGGGAGCCTGATTAGTCGAGGATTTGTACGATTCATTTCCCCGTCCGCCTTTTCCACCATGAGCGGCAATATATTTTTGATTTGGTTCCATCATATCTGCCAATAATGTTTCATTGTCATTGGCAATAATTTGTGTTCCGACAGGTACTTTAATTATCAAATCTTTACCGGAAGCTCCCGTACAATTTCGACCAGCCCCGTTTTTGCCCCGTTCGGCTTTAAAATGTTGCTGATACCGAAAATCAATTAACGTATTTAAATTATCCACGGCAACAAAAACAATATCGCCCCCGTTTCCGCCATTTCCGCCATCCGGACCACCGAATTCCAAGAACTTTTCGTGTCTGAAAGAACAAGCCCCGTTTCCACCGTCACCGGCTTTTAAATAAATTTTTGCTTCATCTAAAAACTTCATAGAAAAAAAATCCTTTTATCTGCAATTAATTAATCATATTTGTATATATAACAAAAATATTCTGAAAAATCTATCTTTTTTTTATAAACATCATCTTATTTTAAAAAACGGATAAAACTTTTAACGGATTACTTCCAACCCTGACTGGCCCGAGATAATTTATCCGTATATTCAGTTTCCGGCTTCTCCTCTTTTGCCGAATAAACCGCTCTACCACAAACAGTCGGTGTTTGACAACAGGTTAAAACAGGCGTTGTCCATGGCAAGCAATTATCATAATACCATCCCATCAGGACCATCAACAAACATTCCATAGACTGTTGATGCGGATGGATTTTTAATCGGGGCGTATCGGATAATCTGTTTAAAATATCGGCAAAAACAGTTTGATGCTCCGGTAAAATCATCCCATTTCCCGTTAAAATACAGGACAAATGCCGTTTTAACAACGGATGATTCCACCCGCCTCCAAACAATGAAAATTCAGACGGAATTTCACCTAAAATAAATTTTAAACCATATGCCATCACATAAGCAGCTGTATATGTCGTTGTATATAAATTATCCGCCAATAAATGTTTATTTTGAAAAGCCTTGATTTTATCAGCAAAATAAAATGCAGGATCACCGGATTTCGGCGGAACAGCCTCATAAAATGATTGACCGATTGTAAATAATTCTTTTAACAAATCCTTATTGAGTTGCCCCTTTTGAGCAAGTTTACCGTCTTTATCATACGGTAAATCCGTATGCAAGCGGACTAAATAATCCGTATAAGCATTACATGGTCCCAAATCCCAACCACCAACCGGTTCACCGTTTTTAATGACACACAAATTGGACGTATTGCCGGCATTAATATCAATTCTGTTTAAGCATCCTTCCTGTTTAGCCATAAAAGCATTAAATACAGGAATAAGTGGGGCTCCTTCGCCCCCATTCATCACATCATCGGAACGAAAATCATAAATAACCCGAACAGATTCATCCGAATAACCCGACAATAATTGATAAATTTTATCGGCCAACAGTTGTCCCGAACCCATTTGAACGGTATAGGGACGGCACGATAAATGTTCTTTCTGAATGCGGGAGGGCGGACAATGATCCAATGTTTTACCATGAAAACAAATACCGTTTAATGTATTTAAATCAATCTTTTCTCGCTTGATAAAATCAACAACAACTTGTGCAATCTGCTCAACATACATCTGATGAACTTTTTGAAACAAAGACAATTTTTCAATTTCAGAACGATGAACACAAGTTCGGATTTGCATTCTTAAATTTTCCGTTAACATTCGCATTTCATCAGAAAACGGAACACTATTAAACGCAATCGGATGCAAATAACCGACAGTAATATCAGCATAAACCATATCAACAGCATCCATGGAATTACCTGTCATAATCCCGATATAAAAAGCAGATTTATATTTTTCTGACACTATTTTTTGCCCCCATTCTTTCGACGATGAGCCATAAACCAAAAATCAAGATATCTGTTATTGATGGCGGGCATTACCTGTTCTTTAATTTCTTCCCGAATTTCGCCCGTATATTTATCAGTTAAATCCATTTGCGAAATTGTAAATAATTCTTGAACAGAAGCCCCCCGTTTCATTGCCGAAAATGCCGTATAACAATGTTGCATAGAAACCTTTAAAGATTCTCTTAACGGAACATACGGATTAACATATTGTATATCATTTACCAATCGTTCCATTTGAACACGGTCATTTTTTTGATAGGCTTCCTCTACCTTTTTCAATACATGTGGTGTTAGTCCTTTATATTTATATACCACCGTCCATTTGTTATATACCCCTTTCCGTTTGGATTTGGCATCCTCAAAAATATCCGTATCAAAAAAACAAAATACATGTGCAATTTCAAAAGAATTCAATATCTGTTCCGAAAATATATTTTCAGAATTTAAATTTAAACGCATTCCCGTTCGGTTTTTCCATTTAACCTCTTCATTACGCAACTGTCTTGAAAATTTATCCGGAGACACGTAGGAGGCTTGTCCGAAAAAATGATAATGGCGATTAAAGTAAGCTGATTTCCACCCTTCAATCCGTTGCATACAAGCATTAAAATTTTTCGGAGATAACACAATGTTTTCTGCTTTTAACAAGCGATAAGCCTCCATTCTGTTTTTAGCCAAACACAGTCGAGTAACAATAAAAATAAATTGTTCTTCTGTTTGAGCTGATAGAAAACGGGTAATTGTTTTAGCTTTTCCGTTATCAACTGCTTTACACACACTTTCTAACCTATCCGGTTGCCGATAATTTTCCAACAACGTTAAATTACCAATCTGATTAAAAATTTCTTTTGCCCATAGGGGGGGCTCAATCAATGAATTTATCGAAAATGTTTCGGCTTCTATTGCCTGATGCACAATAAATGCCACATAATCACCGGCGTGCTTAAACTGTAAATCATAGGCAAATTGAATTTTATGTCGCAACTCGTGTAAAAGCGTTGAACAAAACCGATTGGAATCTCCGTCTAATTTAGAAGAAATCAGCAAAGTATTCTTATGTTCTGAAAACAACCCATTTGCATTATTTTTATCTAATTCCTTATCCGATGTTCTTCCCATTAAAATCTTTAATTTTTTCCGGCTTTTTCCTGATTTGACAACATCAATAAATTCCCGAATGATTCGAGCTGTCATCGGTGAACGTTCTGTCATTTCCCGCAACGTTTTTAAGTGTTTCAATATACCGGAAGAAATATGTATCAATCCTTCAAAGGTCTTCCAGTCCTCATCCGTCAAGGTGTTATACCGTTCAAATCCGAATCCCAAATTAATATGCCCCCCCCCCCTATTATAATTGTGACCGAACATACGATATTCGTCCAAAGAAGTTTCTAAATGGCGTTGATGCGGTACTGTTGAAAATCCACTCAACCGAGCAATCCATTTAGCGGCATTTCTTAAAGAATAATCCGATTCAAAAATTTCCAACCTTAATTTTTCTTTATCCGTTGTCGAACGCTTCCATTCAAACGGATTCAAGCATCTTAAAAACACCGGTTTATAATGGGTTGGCAAATTATCCATATCGATTTCCTTTTAGTTTAAAACTGATAATATTATACACAATTTTTAATAAAATAACAACATTTTTATCCTAATATTTGTTTTTTTAAAAATACGGATTGATTTTCAAGAAAAATCTGATAAAATACATCTAAATTATCGTTTTATTTTGAAAGGAGAAAATATGTTAAAAACACTTAAATATGTTTTATTAACTGTTCTGATTATTATTGTTGCCGGCGTTATTGGCGGATATTGGTATGCCGGACAAATCATCACAAAGGCCGTCAACACCTATTTACCCCAAGTCACAAATACACCGTCTCATTTAAATAATGTAGATGTTTCATTATTTAAAGGTCATATTTCCATTTCCGGTTTATCCGTCGGAAACCCTGCCGGATACGGAGCAACAGATGCTTTCGGATTAAAAAACATTACCGTTTCTTTTGAACCGAAAAGTATTTTAAGCGATAAAATTATCATCAATCAAATTTTAATTGACGGAACACAAGTCAGTGCAGAAGCCACGTACAAAGACGGAAAAGTTTCTTCCAATTTAACGGACATTCAAAAAAATGTAAATCAATATATGTCCAAAATGATTTCAAATTCTTCTAAAAAAGAACAAAAACAAGAAAAAACAGCAACAGAAACACCATCAACAACCGAAAAACAGGTTATTATTCGTGATTTACAAATCAACAACTCTCAATTAACCGTTGGATTAATGAAACAAACCATTACCGTTCCTTTACCGAATATTCGTCAAAAAAATATCGGTGAAAAAGGTCAAAAAATGGAATTGAAAGACGTTATCGGATACGTTTTTAACCTGATTAACAATGCCGCTGTTAAAAATACCGCAACAACCGTTCAAAAAGCCCTGAAAGACGGTGCTTTAAAGTTAATCGGTACGGCAACGGATACGACCAATGCGATAAAAGATTCTGCCAAGAGTATTGTAGATAATGCCACACAGGATGCAAAAGGAATCGGCAATGCCGTTAAAGGTATATTCGGTAAATAATTGATACCATTTTTTAAATTAAAAACCCCGCAGAATTGTGGGCAATACAACTTCAAAGAAATTGCAACTATCTTTTATTTAAATTAAACAGAATCCCACCGGTTTAACCGGTGGTTTTCTATATGCAAGCAAAAAACCCGCATTAAACTGACCAATTCTCGGAGGACAGTTCAATGCGGGATTTTTAATATATTCAATCAACTTATTGAGCTTTTGCCGCCGATAAAGTCGATAAAATTGTTGTTGCCATTTGCGTTGTTTGATTATCAATGCCTAAATTTTGCATTGCCAAAGACTTCAAACAAGAATTTGAAATTGTTTTAGCTGTTGCCGTAATACCATTTGTTGTCAATGAACCATCCGTCAAAGATTGCATGGCTTGTTCCGTTAAACAGGTTTTCATTTTACCCATGGTTGAATCTGTACCGGATGTTGCACAGGCTGATGTTAATAAACAAATGCCTGCAATTAAAAATAAATTTTTTTTCATTGTTATTTTCTCCTTTTTACATTCTGTTGTTTAACGTATCTTGAAACACTTGTCAACACACATACATATTTTTTTTATATTACCCATTCATATCTGAATTGAATATATTGTGAAAAAAAAATTATACCAACACGTTTTGAACCGTTAATATCCCTTTTTGAATGGCAATATTTTTTGCAATAGCCATTCTTTCCCGTAAAATATTTGTCGGCTTAGTATTCTTTTTGCTTTGAAAAATACCGAAATCCGAAACGGCTCGCTCCAATAATCCGTCATATTGACCGGCCTGATTTAAGCGTTCTTCAATCACATACAAAACGGATAACACTTCATCACTTGTCATTTGACGGACAACATCATCCTGAACAATAAAAAAAGACGGATTGTTCGGTCCGATTTTCATCCGATAGAAATAATTGTTTAAATGCCCCAATACCACAGCATTGTCATCAGTCGCCCAAACAGTCGGCAACTCGGCATTTTCAGAATTCAACACCATTTTCGTATAAGTCCGTTCCTGATTTTGCAAAAGTTTTAATGCCCGTTGAGCTCGAATGCGTTGTTGTGCTTGTTCCTGTGCCTGTTTCATCCGTTCTTCATGTGCCCGCTGTTTAGCTTCTTTTTCGGCAGCCTTTTTTTCGGCGCGTTCCTGTCGTCTTTTTTCTTTTAATTCTGCTTCTCTAACGGCACGCTCTTGACGTTCAGATGCTTCTTTTTGAATTTTTTCAACCGCCTTTTGAGCCTTTTTTTGTTCAGTTTCTTTAATCAGATTTCTAATTTTTTCCGTATCTTCAACCGAAACAACACCTGTTCTTGAAAAAACAGAAGCATTTTTATTTTTTTGACGAATAACGTTTAATTTTTCAACAACATCAACAGCTGTTTCATTCCCATCCAATCGGCTTAAAATCATTCCGATTAATTTATCAGCCCGAATACCAACTAAATTCGGAACAGCCATTAAATTTGAACGCTTATGCCATTTAACCCACGTTGAAATTTCATTTTGTGTTTCTAAACAAATGGAAAAATATTTTCCTTCCAGATACCCATGACAAACAACACCGTTTGTTTTGATATTATCATTACAAAAACGCCACAATTCAACGGATTTAACTTCTTCGGCCATATATAACTCCTTTTTGATTTTTTACATCTTACCATAAAAAAATATTTTTGTAAAGTTTTTTCAACAATACAACAAAATAAAATTCATTCTTATTGATAAAACGAATAAATTTTACATTCAGCCGGTTTATACTTGACAACAAACCTATTTTTTCGGTACATATTTATTTAAACAAAACAGTTTACAGGAAATCGCATGACACAAACAAATAATCTTTTTTCTAAATTAACATTCAGTCGTGATTATCAAGACTGGATATATTTTACCGCTTCATTGATTATCGGGCTGATTATCGGGGTTTCGCCTTTAATATTAAGTTTACTTTTAATTCAACCTCTTATTGTTATTTTCATTTGCATATACGGTCTTTTTTTTGCTGGTTTTCTTGGTTGCGTTTTGGGATTTTTCCAAGCTCTTTTACACTTTAATGCAGAAGAGCTTGGAAAAAAAATATTTGGTATGCTCTTTCTTTCCCCCACACTCATTCCCTTTGTTCTTTTAGCCACAGAAGGTCCTAATCTTATAGATGCACTTAATCTAGAACGTTCGCTTAACAATCCGGATAACTATTATAGCCTCATACTTCTTTTTTCATTTTTTATATTATATATTTTAGATTCCATTAAAAATGCATGGATACTTGCATTAAAAGAGTTCTTCTGGGCTGTAGTAACCAACAAAAGTAATCATCGAAAAACAAAAGATCAACACCCAAAAGAAAAATCATTTCTTTCATTTTTTCTTGTTCAATTTGATAAATTCATAATTACGGCATTTTGTGGAACACCAATTATTGTTTTATTTATAATTTTCAATGAGTTAACTCCTCATTTAATGGATACTATTGCGAATATTTTATTTAAATTTGGATTTTTATTAATTTTTATACTATTTCTTTTACCGCTTCATCGTAAGGAAGACAATCCGAAAGAAGATAAAAACACATCTTTTACAGAACAAAAGACAAGTAAAAAAAAGAAGAAAAACAAAAGAAAACTTCTTCAAAAAAAACGGAGGTAAATAAAAAAAACAACCTCAAAAAAAAGAAAACACTGTCCTTATCGAGTAGTAGAATAAAAAACAAAAGATTATCTCTGAAAAGATACGAAAAAGGAAATAATATGAACACACAAAAACCATCTTCGTACAAAATATCATTCAGCCATAATATTCAAGATTGGATATACTTTACCGTTTCAATAATCATCGGATTGATTATCGGCGTTTCACAAGTCATGTTAATCGTGTTATTATTGCAACTGTTTATCACTATTTATATTGCTCTACTTTGCCTTTTCCCTCTTTCTTTTCTGGTGCTTTGTAAAGAATTCATTATAAATCTTTTAAAATTTAAATTAGAGAATGTTCTTGAAAATTCTATCGCTGTTATTTTTGTTGCATTTATGGTATCAGCCCTTTATACTCCTATTGTACTTCTTGTCAATGAAAACTTGACATTAATAGAAGACTTTTTTGCAAATCCCAAAAGTTATTATAATTACATTTTTCTTTTTATATTTTTTAGTTTAGTTCTTTTAGATTCTACAAAAAATGCGTGGATATTTATTATAAAGCCTGCTTTAGTTTCAAATTCTACACATCAATTACCCAAGAAACCAGCAAATTTCCAGTTAAAAAAAGAAATGTTTATAAAACAATCTGATAAATGTTTTTTTTCATTATTCTTCGGTTCTTTTTTGATAATACCTCTGGGGTTTTTTGGGATCATTTTAAATAATTTTTTACCTAATTTAACAAATATTATTCAGCCAACAATATCTCAAATCTGCTTCTTTTTATTATTTATATTTTTTCTTTTACCATTTCAAGTAATACGAAAAAATCCAAAAAATAAGAAGACTGTTTCTTCAGAACAAGAAACAACTAATTCCCAACAAATATTAACCCAAACAAAAAATAAGGAGGCTTTATGACCACAAATTCAAATACCTCGTTGTTAGCTCCAAATGTCACAATGACTCACACAGGCATATATGGGATTATCAAACAAAACAATCAAATATTGGTTATCAAAAAAGCTCGTGGACCTTATACGGGATTGTTTGACTTGCCGGGGGGAAGTCCGGAACCGAATGAAACACCCGAAGAAACATTGATCCGAGAAATTAAAGAAGAAACCAATTGCGATGTTGTTTCTTATACCCTAAAAACAAAACAAACTATTCTTTTTTCAGATTTTACGCCCGAATACGGACAAACAGGCGTTTTACAACACACCGGTACATTGTTTGACGTGACCGTTTCGGGAACACCTACCACCGAAGCGGACGGATTAGATTCAAACGGAGCTCTTTGGATAGATACGGCTCAGTTATCGGCTCAAAATGCAACACCATTTCTATTAATAGCTTCTCAATAATAAAATATTTCAATATGGAGAATACTATGCAAAATTGGGAAAAGGCTTTACATCAATTTTTGGAACAATATCGTAATTTACCATTTGTTGAAGGAATTATTTTATGTGGCAGTTATGCAACGGGCAATCAAAACAAGCATTCGGACATTGATGTTCATATTGTTTTATCAGATACGGAAAAATGGCGTGAACGGGGAAATTGCTTTGTTGAGGGCTTTTTAATTGAATATTTTATCAATCCGATTTTTCAAATTGAAAAATCTTTTGCCAAAGATTATGAAAATCGTTCCCGAACAAACAGTACCATGTTCGGATATGGCAAAATTTTATATGACAAAACAAATCGTTTACATCAATTACAGGAAAAAGCGTTAAGTTGGCATCAAAAAGAATTTTTACCATTAAGCCCATTTCAAATTCAAAATAAATTATATCATTTATGGGACCATATGGATGAATTATCAGTCTTGATTGATGACGGATACAATATTGATATTTTATATGCTGAAACATTAACCGAGTTGATTGATTTTTATTGTAATTTAAAAAATATTTCACCATTTCCACACTCAAAAACGGAAAAAATTTTAAAAAATCCGTCATTTCGGAAAAAATATCATATTTATCAATCCATTGATGAAAATTTTGTCACAACTGCCTTGTCTTGTTTTTCTGCCCAAACAACAGCAGATAAAATAACGGCAATCCGCCGATTACACCAGTTTGTGACAGATTTAGTCGGCGGATTTGATATTGGACAATTTAAATTAAAAAGTCAGATAAAAACAGCAGATTAACTACCTATCCAAACACATTTTGTACCTTGCAATTCACGGCTGTTCATACATAAATCACATTGTGATGTATCGGTTGAAACATCAATATCCGTTGAAATATTGCATTTATAACAAATACCATCCGAACCGGCAAAAGTCCCTGGCAAACAACTCATACGTTCACAAAATTTACCAGACATCATTCGGTTTGGACAAACATCACAAGCTGAATAATCCTGAACCACATTGACAGATGTTGGGGTATTGCAGTCAAAACAAGTACCGTCATATTGGCGAAGCGGTTTTTCTTCCGAACATGGAGCACCACACCCTTTCTGACCCCAACCGTTATCTACCAAAAATCGATTTTCACACGCAGAGCAATCATTGTTCGGCACAATAATAACAGCCGTTTCATCGCAGGCATGACATCCACCATTCTTATCTTCCAAGGGCTTTTCTGCCGGACATGTTTTAAGAACACAATTTGTCCCTTGCTCTTCTCGGTTAGGACATAATCCACTACATGTTTTACCTTGGGGAATTGCTGATAGTGGGACAACTCCATTATACTCACAACTTTGACATTTACCGCCTGTATCCATCATTGGGGTATCTCCTGTACAGGCTTTTTTACACCATTTATCAGAACGAACCCTTTCTCCGGTTTCCATGCACACATTACAGGCTGAATAATCATGTGCTACGTTAACGGATGAAGTTGTATCACAAGTAAAACATGCTCCATCATATTGACGAAGCGGTTTTTCAGTCGGACACGGAGCGCCACATCCTTTCTGAGCCCATCCGTTATCTACCAAAAACCGATTTTCACACGCAGAACAATCATTGTTCGGGACAAGAATAACAGCCGTTTCATCGCAGGCATGACATCCCCCGTTTTTATCTTCCATCGGCTTTTCTGTCGGGCAACTTTTTAACACACAATAGGACCCCTGTTCTTCTCTGTTGGGACATAAGTCATTACATGTTTTTCCTTGTGGAATTGCTGAAAGTGGGACTAAACCAACATACTCACAATTTTGACATGTACCGCCTGTATCCATCATTGGTTTATCAATCGGACAGGCTTTTTTACACCATTTATCGGAACGAACTCTTTCTCCGGTTTCCATACATACATTACAGGCTGAATAATCATGTGCTACGTTAACGGATGAAGTTGTATCACAAGTAAAACACGTTCCATCATATTGACGAAGCGGTTTTTCAGTCGGACACGGAGCTCCACACCCTTTCTGAGCCCATCCGTTATCTACCAAAAACCGATTCGGGCAAATAGAACATTCTCCCGTGGGCGTTACAATAACCGATGTGGTCGTACAAGAATAGCAATTTCCATTTTTGTCTTGCATCGGCTTATCGGGTGGACAACATTTATTATTAGCGGAACAACATTTACCATCTGCCGTCACACTAGCACAACAATAATTTCCGACAACATTTTCTTTCTTACAACACACAAATAAACGGGGATCATCGTAACTTTTAACACACTCGGATTTTTCCGGACAAATAGAAACGCACAACCCATCTTCACATGTTGCACAAGCACATTCCGTATCATAATTACACCTCCGGATTTTATGCCCTTTATCTTCCGGAACTTCCGAGGCATTTAAGGTAATATCCTTATAAAACTCGTAAGCGAGTTCCACTTTTTCAGCTTGCGAACAAATATCAATAGAGGCTTCATACTCCGTAATACCGATAAAAATAGAGTACGGAGCCTGCCATTGACTTTGCAAAAGCAACTTACAAATTTCTGTCGGCACATCAGAGATAAATATTTCAAAATAATCGGTATATTGCGGGCTCATACGCGCTGTTATCGGATATCCCATACGCATAACGGGTCCCATTTCCATATCAATTTCTCCGGCATGATTGATACTAATCAATTTTTCCATCCGTTGAGAAATATCTGTTGCCCGAATATTTAATTCATACATTGTTTCATTGGCAATATATTTATTCATTGCAAATTTATAGCCGATAATTCCACCAACACTTAACACCCCGATAACTGCTAAAATCCCCAGCATTTCTACCATAGAACGACCGATTTCATTCATTTTGATTTGCATATCCTTCTCCTCACATAATAAAGTTGCGTTTATATATGAGAGTATAAAAAAAGGGACCTTTTTTTCCCGCTTCGAATCGCAAAAATCAGATTTTTGCAAAAATGAAAGATTATTGTTTGAGTTGAATTAGTTAGTCAAAATCAAAAAAAATGCAAAAATGTGAAAAAAAGTGTTGCATTTATACGTCCTTTTTTTTGCAGATAACCTAAGAAAATATCTTTACATAAAAAAACAAATTGCAATCAGTTCAAAAAAAATGTATAATAAAGTAAATTTAATGGAGGGGCTTATGGATACATCGGAAAACATTGAATTAAACGAGACAATTGATGAAGAAAAAATTGCCCACTCACACCCAAAGAACAGACCCTCAAAAATAACAAGAGAACTCAAAAAAGCTGAAGAAGAAGAACATTCATCTTCTAAAAAGCCAACAGAAGATCCCGAAGATCCGGATGATGATGAAGATCCAATCGGAGAAACAGTTGATGATGATGACGATGATGATGAAACAGATTCCGATGACGATGGTGGCGAAGAAGACGAAAATGAACTAAAACAATTAGAACAACAAAAACAGCATGAAACACAACCACTTATCACGTTAGATCCCCTTTCAAAACTAACCAATGAAGAAGCCAAAAAAGCTTTAAAAGAAAAGCCCAAAGGTCCAACAAAAATAGACAGAAGCCCGTTTCAACAATTTTTGGATTTCTTTATGCACGGGGTTAAAGGAGCTCAAATCAAAAACGGCGAAATTTCCAAAAAGCCTCGTATTATTGACCAAATTTTGCTCGGATTGGGATTTAAATCCTTTAAAAGAGATATCCTTATTCATGAACAAGCCAACAAATATTGGAATCGTATCGCTCTCGGACTGCGAAAAGATAAATCTTTACTCAACACAGACAAGGTCGACAAAAAAATCAGACGGGAAGAACGATTGGAAAAAATGCCAATTCAAAAAGCATTAATTGAACAGAAAAAAAAACAACAAGAAGAACATATTGTTCAAACAATGCAACGTCAACGGGATACCGAAACACTTCAACGCAATTTAGCCGACCGAATTATTGAGCAACGCCGAACAGAAAATATTCGTCAACAATTGGCAGCTTTACAGGAAAAAGAAACGACAAATGCTACACACTCAAAAGAAAATGCAACAAGGGTTGCACAAAATGAGCTAACACAAAAAAATTCAGCACAAAAAAAAGAAACAGCAAAAGAAGCGGAAATTATCACAACCGCCGGCACAACAAACAAGGAAACAGGCGAAAAAAGCATTCAAAAACAAGTGATTGAAGCGACAGAGAAGAAAGCTATTGAAACAAGAAAACAGGAACAATCCGTTCTACGTCAATCAGATGATGTAATGCACTTACAACAAATGCAACAACAAATAATGCAACAATCAGCACAAGCCCAAACCATCAGTATGCAAATGCAACAAAATTTAAGTGCCGTTGCCACTTTACGGGCACATACACATCCTCCAAAACCACCTAGACTAGTGGAAAATACAGATGCGAGTGATCGAACTGCTCATGAATTAGGAAGAACAATTGCAAGTAATCCAAACGCAACAATAGAACTTGTTAACACTGTAAACAAACAAGGCGGAGATTCTGATGTCACCCAGAAAGTCCTAGACAATGCTTACCGCCTTAAAGAAAAACAAGAAACGGACAACACAACTGTTGGAAGATCAGGCGGTGGAACAATCGTTCCCGACACCCCTACCGATAATGATAATTCGCAATTAAGAGGACAACAACAAGGGCGGAACTAAACACAAGTCCATCTTCTAAAAATACTACTTATATGTCTTACTGTATGTAGGATATTTTTATCCTTAAATGGTTAACAAGGGACAATACAACATACAAAACAAAAAAATCCTATATACAAGAGAGATAATATCTTTCAAAATTATGGTTCGTATAAAGGCCATTCGCTTGCAATCAACGAATCGATTGTATCTAATGATTTATTCATCAAGGTACGATATACCCAATAATTAACCATAATTCGCTCCACAAAACTACGGGTTTCACGAGATGGAATACTTTCAATAAACACAAGCGGATCGGACTCATAATTTGTTTTCTTTTTCCATTTGATTAAATTCCCCGGTCCTGCATTATAAGCAACCGCCAAATAAATCAAATTATTTTGAACAGCAGGCAAATCCAACAAATATCGAATATATTTTTGTCCCAATGCTAAATTATATTCTACCCTATCCATATATGCTAAATTCCACTTTAAACCAGCCATTTTTGCCATAACCCGACCGGTTGCCGGCATAATTTGCATTAATCCCCTTGCTCCCACGGCACTTTTGGCACGTTTATTAAAACAAGATTCCTGCCGAACAAAGGCAAAAACGAGTGACTTATCTACTTTCCATCCACCGGTAGGTTTCCAATCTGGTGCCGGAAACCGTTCTTTATCTTCTGTCATTGCACCAATAATTCCGCTTAAATCTTCCTTAAAACCGTTTCGGGTAGCAATGGCACTTAAAACCGCTTGTGTTTCTTTATCGGATTCCAAATATAATTTAGCCAACTCTTTTTTTGCCCAATCATGTTTTCCAACCTGTTTTAAAGCATAAAACAAGTTCAGTGTCGGATGTGAAAAACGGATATCCACATCATCTTCTGGCGAATCTGACACATCCCAAACATGATTTAAATCAACCCCCAACATTCGCATGGCAAGCATACCATAAAAAGTACGTGGTTGCTGTGATGCTGCTTCTAAATAATCCCCTACTTTTCGATAATTTCCCGTTTTTAAATAGGCACGTGCTGCCCAAAAAGAAGCACTTCCCCGCAAAAGCGGATAAATTTCTGAATGAGTTGCAGTTTGAGCAAAATATTCGGCAGCCGATTTATATTTTTGTCGTTGCCATTGTGTTAATCCGGCTGTCCAATATGCTAGCGGAACAGAATTACCGTCAGACTGAATGGCAGACTTAGCATAATCTAAAGCGTTATCATATTCGGCATCTAAGAAATAAGAAAAAGCCAAAGCCGTCTGAGCCAAAGCCATATCCGATTTATTCATCAATGCTTCAAAATCATCACTTTCAATTAACCGACGAGCATCTTTTGTTTTGCCCTCTTTAATTTGTTTAATTAATTGTTGATATAATTGACGGGCTTTTTTCTGTTTATTCCCCTGCAAATAAGAAAAACGCCTACGAGCAAGCAAATCTATCGGTTCATCCCGTCTGATATATGAACAGGCACTTGACTTGCCTCCAAACAAAACATCTTTTGGCTTTGATATTGATACTTTCATATTCTTTTTTTGAGCCAAAGCGTACACATCCGTTGCCACCGACAAATTGTCATATTTTTTAAGCCATAAATCAATTTCTTTTTGTTGTGTTCTATATTTTGCGGAAAAATATTTATCGTATAACACATATCCGTCTAATATGTGATTACGCACTTTTTTGAATAAACTTTCTGCTGTTTTGTAATGTCCTTTTTGATGTGCTTCAAAAATTTGGCGATATAATCGAACGTCAGCTTTTGAAAGTACAACTGATTGTGCCGCCTGAACGGAAAAGGCGGCACATAAAAGAAATAATCCGATAAAAATTATTGTTGTGTATCGGACGTTAACTCTAATCTTGTCACATATTTTACTTTTGATTTGCATACATCATCCGTCATATTCGTTGCACGACAGCCAATTACATTTGTTTGTGGAACCTGTACCAATCCCTGACAAGCGGCAGATGCCATATAAAATTTACGGGAAATCATTTCTCCCGGTGGCACAGAACCAAAATCAAACGGCATGTCTATATTTCCATATTTAATGGAAACCTGCATACTTTGCAACGTTTCTTCCGTATTATTCGTTAACGTTAAATCTGCCATACAAAATTGAAATCTGCTGACAGATGGTTCAACAATCTGAACACGTCCCGGTGCTAATACAAAAAATCCTTTATCGGATTTATTCGGTTCGGCTTTTTGTCCTTGTTTAGCTGCATTAACCCTTGCATCAAAATCACTTTCATTTGTCCGAAACCGTTCGTTTAATCCTTCTTGTCGGACACGTTGAGCCATTTCTGCCTGATTGATATCTTCTTCTTCAAACAAAGACGGAACTGCCTGTCCCTCCGGCACAACCGCTGCTACCGGCTCTGAAACCGGCTGTTGTTGTCTTCTGCGTAACTCCGGAAACAAATCACCGGCTTGTGCAAATGCACCACAACTAACGGCAATAACTGCCACTGAACATAAAAACTTCATCATTTGATAAAACCTCCCTTTACTTCTTTAAAAATTTAGCGTAATATGTAATGTATATTTAATATTGTAAGGGAAATATTTACAAATGGCAACATTTTTTTTCTGTGGAATCGGTGGCATCGGCATGAGTGCCATCGCTTTGTATCTAAAAAAAGCCGGACACACCGTTTTAGGGTCCGATCGTTCTTTTGATAACAACAAACCCAATGCCGTTAAATCAAGTTTATGCAACAACCATATTCAGTTGGTTCCACAAACAGGGGAATACGTCACAAAAGATATTGACTTTTTTATCGTTTCAAGTGCTGTTGAACCTACAATTCCGGATGTAAAAAAAGCATTAGAACTCAATATAAAAATTATGAAACGAGCTGAAATACTTGCCGAAATTTTTCACAAGCACACCGGAATTGCTATTGCCGGAACAAGCGGGAAAACAACGGTAACGGCTATGGTCGGACATATTTTATCCGTTATGAAAAAAAATCCGACAATGATTAACGGTGGTATCAGCTTAAACACATATAACGGCGAAAACGAATCTAATTTAATTTACGGCGATTCGAATTTATGTGTGATTGAAGCAGACGAATCAGATGGTTCTATTGCTTTATACACCCCACACATAGGCATTTTAACCAATATTTCCTTGGACCACAAACCAATTGAGGAAACTTTACCATTGTTTGAATCCTTTTTAAATCGTTGCCATATCGGGAGCGTTATCAATATGGATTGCAAATACACGTCTGATTTAAACTTAACACAAAAAAATATTATTTCTTTTTCTGTTGAAAATCACCCACAAGCAACACTCAATCCGCAACATATTTGTTTTGCCACAAACGGTATTTCCTTTAACTTAAACGGAAAAAACCACACCTTACCTTTTATCGGTAAACACAATTTGGAAAATGCTTTGGCCGCAACCGCTGCATGTATGTTATTGAATATATCCCCTGAGGATTGTTTATCGGCATTAAAATCCTTTAAAGGAACAAAACGACGCTTACAAACTGTCGGCATTACACACAACATTACCATAATTGATGATTACGGACATAATACCGAAAAAATAAAAGCCTCTTTACAAGCATTACAATTACATCAAGGACGCATTTTTGCCGTGTATCAACCTCACGGATTTGCCCCAATGCGAATGATGAAAACCGAATTAACAGAAATGCTAAAACAACAATTAGATGATAGAACTTATTGGATTATGCCCGATATTTATTATGCCGGCGGAACTGTCACAAAGGACGTTTCTTCAAATGATGTTGTTGAACCATTAAAAAAAGTCGGCAAAAATGCTTTTTATATTCCTGAACGGACAGATATTCAGAAATTTCTTTTAACGCATGTTCAATCGGGAGATTTTATTGTTATAATGGGGGCTCGTGATGACACACTTACCCATTTTGCCCATCAAATTTTAAACAGTATAAAGGAGAAAAAATGTCTAGAATAATGATTGTCGGACCGGCTTCTCCCACACCGGAAAATGACAAAGATAAAATTATCGCCTATTTTGAAGATTTAGGACATACCGTTCAATTTGCCCCTCATTGCTTTGATTGTGACCGTTTTTTAGCCGGTAGTGATATCCATCGGGCAGAAGATATCAACAATGCTTTTTCCGATGATAACGTTGATATCATTATGGCTTTACGGGGCGGATATGGTTCCCCTCGCCTTTTGGATAAATTGGATTACAAAACCATTTCAAAAAACAAAAAACCGTTTTTTGGATTTAGTGACATTACGGCAATGCAATTAGCCTTATGGCATCAGGCACAACTGATATCATTCAGTGGATTTAACGCTAATTTTGCCGCCCGGCCTATCGGACCATTAATGCAAGATACATTACAAAAAGCACTCAATAAAAAACCGATTTCCGTCAAAGGATTAAAATGCGTTGTACCGGGAACAGCTTATGCACCGGTTGTCGGCGGTACATTAACCATGTTATGCGGCTTATTAGGTACACCATATATGCCCTCCCTTAAAGAAACAATTTTAGTTATTGAAGATGTTCATGAAGAACCCTATCGTATTGACCGAATGCTTAATCAGCTTCGCTTGGCTGGGGCATTATCTCAATTACAAGGCATTATTCTGGCCGGTTGTGAAGATTGCATTGCTAAAGATAAAGCCGATGGAGACGTTATGACTGTATTTATGGATTATTTTGAACACAAAAAAATTCCGGTTGTCACACAATTCCCATACGGACATACACCGGATCACATTGTCTTTCCGATTGGACAACCGGCTCGATTGGATGCCAATAAAGGAACGCTTGTATTTGATAAGTTTAAATAATGTTTATTCATCAAAAAGGATAAAGTATGGATACGGAATTATTGGCTCCGGCCGGAGATATTGAAGCGGCATACAGTGCCTTTTATTTTGGGGCAGATGCTGTTTATTTGGGATTAAGACAATTTTCTGCCCGTGCAGAAGCTATTAATTTTTCACCGGAAGAACTGGATGAAATTACGGCCTATGCTCATGCAAATGGCAAAAAGGTTTATGTCGCCTTAAATACCGTTTTACAGGAAACGGAATTACCGCTCTTATTATCACATCTGCAAGTCTGTCAAAATGCTCATGTTGATGCCCTTATCATACAGGATTTAGGGGTTGCCCGTATCATTAAAAAATCTTTTCCCTCCCTTGTTTTACATGCAAGCACGCAATTAGCCGTTCATAATACCGCTGGAGCATTAACTCTTAAAAAAGCCGGATTTGAACGAGTTGTATTAGCTCGGGAACTTTCTTTATCCGAAATTCAAAAAATACAAAAGGAATCCGGTATGGAAGTGGAAGTTTTTATTCACGGGGCCTTATGTTATTCTTACAGTGGGTTATGTGCTTTTTCTTCCATGACGACCGGACGCAGTGCTAATCGGGGCAAATGTGTATATGCCTGTCGCAGTACCTATAAATTAAATAACCGGCAATATCATCCATTTTCAATGAAAGATTTGGCACTGGAAAAAGAAGTCTGTCAATTAAAAGGATTCTCACTTAAAATTGAAGGACGTAAAAAAAATGCCTTATATGTCGGAGCCGTTACCGATTATTACCGCCGTATTTTAGATACAGGTCATATTGATATAAATTTAACAGATAATTTGAAACAAATTTTTGCTCGTCCTTGGACAAAACTACATTTCAACGGTAAAAATAAAAATGTAATTGAACCGGATTTTGTCGGTCATCGTGGTTTGCTGATTGGACATATTGAAAAGGTATTTAACGGACAAATCACATTTAAGCCAACACATCCGATAGAACGCTTTGACGGCATTCAAATTGATATTGCCGGTGTTGAAAAACCGTTTGGATTTTCTGCTGAAAATTTAACGGTAAACAAAAAAAACGTTTTTATGGCAACTGCCGGTCAAAATGTCACTTTAACTTTACCCCCCAAAAGTCCGTTTATTCAAAAGGGAGCCCCTATCTATTTATCCTCATCCACAAAAGTAAAACGGTCTTATCCTTATGATAAACCTAAAAAAGGCACATTTAAAAACAGATTACCTTTAACTGTTTCCATTTATATTGATACCAATACAATTACTGCCTTTTGTGAAGAAACAAGTGTAACCCTCACCCAACAATTCTCTCCGGCAAAAGACATTCAAAAAGTAAAATCAGCAGCCGAAACAAGTTTTTCAAAAACAGGAGATACTTCCTTTGAAATTACTGATATTCAATTATTTAATCCTCAAAACTTATTTGTTCCCGTTTCAATATTTAACGATTTACGCAGACAATTATTGGAAAAATATGCAACAGAATTAACAAAAACACAGCAAATTCCTACTTTACCACCTATTCCGGTATATCAAAACAGAAAAAATACACCGAAATGGCGTTTAAAAACAGATAATGCAAAAATTTTAAAATCTGTTGATATTTCAACCATTGATGAAATTATCATTGAAATAAATTCTCACTTAACACCACAAGATATTGACTTTATTCCTCAACAAAAAATACGTTTAGCTTTGCCAACAATCATCCGTTTCGGCAATTATCAAAAAGTAATAGATGCTTTTATCAATGCCGGTTATAACAAATGGCAAATCGGAAATATCGGCGGATTTACTTTTCTGCCCCCTAAAACAGATATTGTTATAGATGATACAATTCCATTGTTAAATACACAAGCCATTACGCATATAACCGAAATGGGGGCAAACGGCATTACATTCAGTGTTGAAGACACAAAAGATAATATTCTAAAACTGGCACAACAATGTGAAAATACAACGTTGGTTGTTTATCAAGACGTTCCGTTATTTTTATCGGCTAATTGTGTTCGGGAAAACACATGTGCAGATTGTTCTCAACAAGAAGAACACTTTGTCCTATCTAACGGAAAAGAGCAATTTGAAGCCATCTCTAAAAATTGTTTAACAACCGTTGTTAAAAATGTGCCGTTTTATATTGGTGATTTAGCACACAACATACCGGCAACTTGGTTCAGAATGGATTTTTGCCACAAACAATACACGGCAGGACAAATCCAAAATTTAATCAAAACAATTCAAGCCGGCAAACCGCTTAAAATGAAATACACCGGTAATTTTTCAAAAAGTTTTGCTTAATCGCAGAGGGACTTTTCCCTCTGCAAAATTAAGTCCGGTCAAAATAAATAAGGTGAACATATGTATAAAATTTTTGCCTGAATTATTCACAAGACAATTAAAAATTTTTGACTAATAAAGCAAAATACATTTGCCGTCTTTTAATGTTCTGTTTAAACAAGTACATCTGTCTGTATCACTTTCCACATCCAAGGCCGAATCACACGGATAACACTTATCGAATGTATCTGCAAAAAAACCTGCCGGACATTCTCGGAATGTACATTGGTTAGTTCCAATTAAATCTCGGTTTGGACACATTGTTTCACACCGTCCTTTTGTGTCCGCTATTCGTGTCGTAATTGCTAATGCCCCAGTTTTGTCACAAGGATAACACGTTCCCCAACAATCTGTTAAAGGTTTTCCCTCCGTTGATGTTCCGTCAACACCGCATGGCAAATTACATCTATCTTCATAACAACCCTTATAATAAATGCGATTCGGACAAGCAGTTTCACAATCTTCGGCCAAATCAGCAACCGCAATATTGGAAGTTGATGTACATGATGTACAAGCCCCGCTTTTCATCCGAATAGTTTCTGCCGGACATTCATCCAAAATACAATATTTATTATCCGTCCCTCCGACTTTACGGTCACCACAAATTTCTTTGCATTTTCCACCGTTATATGAAAGCGGAATCGTTGAAGGACTATTACAATCAACACACTTACCATTTGCATCTCGCATTTGACCCGTGGGACACAATAACGCACAAGAACTGCCGTTTGTTACCCGTTTATAAGGGGCTATTGTACACGCATCATCACACCATTTTTTATATTCTGTTGAGGTATATTTATCTGACATTGCTAAAAATTCCGTAGTATTATCACATGTTTTACAAGCCCCCCAACTATCCGGAATGGGTTTTCCCTCGGTAGGTGTACCGGCAACGCCACAAGGAAGTGTACAGCGGTCTTCATATCGCCCTTTGTAATATATCCGATTCGGACAAGCTGTTTCACAATCTTCATCTAAATCCCCTACATATGGATTATCAGTTGTGTCACAAGACATACATGAGCCGTTTTTCATCCGAATAGTCTTTTCCGGACATTCATCCAATATACAGTATTTATTATCCGTTCCTCCGACTTTACGGTCACCACAAATTTCTTTGCATTTTCCACCGTTATATGAAAGCGGAATCGTTGTCGGACTGTCACAATCAACACATTTGCCATTTTCATCCCGCATTTGTCCCTCCGGACACAAGAAAGCACAAGCACTCCCGTTTGTTACCCGTTGATAAGGATCAACAAAACAGGCATTATCACACCATTGACTATATTCCGTTGAGGTATATTTATCTGACATATAAATAAATTCTGTTGTATCACTACAAGCTTTACAATTTCCCCAGCTATCCGGAATGGGCTTTCCGGCTGTCGGTGTTCCGTCAATACCACACGGTAAAATACACCTATTTTCATATCGCCCTTTATAAACTATTCTACTTGGACACATACTGAGACAATCCGTCTTCATATCAGCAACCGATAAAACCGTTGTTGTTGTACACGATTGACAAGATCCGTCTTTCATCATAATCGGTTTATCATCCGGACAACATTGTCCCTTTTCATCACAACATTTCCCGTCTTCCGTTATAGAAGCACAACAGTATCCGTTACGGATTAAATTTTTATTACAACAAATCATTTTGCTTAAATCACCATAATCCTTAACACATTCCTCATCAGAAAAACAATCCGATACACAAATATTATCTTTACACCGACCGCACTTACAATTACTGTCATAAATACAACGGGCGGTTTTGTGTTTTTCATCCTCGTCTATTTCTTCCGGATTAATTTGAATATCCTTATAAAACTCATAAGCGAGTTCCACTTTTTCAGCTTGCGAACAAATATCAATAGAGGCTTCATACTCCGTAATACCAATAAAAATAGAGTACGGAGCCTGCCATTGGCTTTGTAATAACAATTTACAAATATCACTCGGCACATCAGAGATAAATATTTCAAAATAATCGGTATATTGCGGACTCATACGCGCTGTTATCGGATATCCCATACGCATAACGGGTCCCATTTCCATATCAATTTCTCCTGCATGATTGATACTAATCAATTTTTCCATCCGTTGAGAAATATCTGTTGCCCGAATATTTAATTCATACATTGTTTCATTGGCAATATATTTATTTATGGCAAATTTATACCCCAGTATGCCAGCAACACTTAATACCCCAATAACAGCCAATACGCCCAGCATTTCTACCATAGAACGACCGATTTCATTCATTTTGATTTGCATATCCTTCTCCTCACATCATAAAGTTGCATTTATATATGAGAGTATAAAAAAAGGGACCTTTTTTTCCCGCTTCGAATCAGCAAAATCAAATTTTTGCAGAAATGAAAGATTATTGTTTGAGTTGAATTAGTTAGTCAAAATCAAAAAAAATCTCAAAATGTGAAAAAAAGTGTTGCATTTATACGTCCCTTTTATTGCAGATAGAAATTTTTATGTAAGTATTAAGGAAAAATTAAAATGATTTACTACGATATGGACAGCGTTATTTCGATTTTAATACCGGTTTTGAAGAAAAATTCGGAATACATCCGTAATCTAATTGCCTATATTCAAATTTTACTTGATTTTCAATTTAAAATGATGTATAAATATGTCACTTTTGCATGGGCAAAGGTCAAAGGTTAATTCACCCCTGGAGGATTCTCCTTTGTTTGATTATTATTTTTAAAAAGGATTTTTATTATGTCAATTTCTCAATTAAATGCAGTTAAACGTGAAAAAGCTGGTAAGGGGGCCTCTCGCGCAAAACGTCGTGAAGGGTTCGTTCCTGCCGTTATTTACGGGGATAAAAAAGAACCGTTAATGATTGCTTTGGAAGAAAAAATTGTTGTTGCCGAAATGAACAAAAAAGGCATTTGGACACGTCAATTTGATATCGTTGTTGATGGTGAAAGCAATCATGTATTGTGTCAAGATATCCAAAAACATCCGGTTTCTTCCCGTCCGATGCACGTTGACTTTTTGCGTATTTCAAAAGATGCTGTTTTAACGATGGATATTCCTGTTCGTTTCGAAAACGAAACAATTTGTCCGGGTATCAAATTGGGTGGTGTATTGAACGTTGTTCACAGAACATTATCTGCAAAATGTAAAGCTGACAATATTCCGGAAGCATTTATCATTGATTTGGCAAAAGTTGAATTGGGTTCTTCCATTTCTGCTTTCTCCATTAAAATGCCGGCAGGTGTTACATTATCTGCAACAGAAGATTTCACAGTTGCAACAATTGTTTCAACAGGTTCTGATTCAGCAGAAGGATAATTTTATATGATTTTGTTGGTCGGTTTAGGAAATCCGGGTTCGGAATATGCCCAGACTCGCCACAATATCGGATTTATGGCGGTGGACAATCTTGTCCGCCGCTATCAATTTCCCGATTTTAAATCCAAGTTCAAAGGCGAAATTTCTCAGGGAAAAATCGGAACGGAACAAGTTCTGTTTTTAAAACCGCATACGTATATGAACTTATCGGGAGAATCCGTTCAGGCTGTCTGTTCATTTTATAAAATTCCGGTTAATCAGGTAATTGTCATTCATGATGATTTAGATTTACCGGTCGGGAAAATTAAAGTTAAACGAGGAGGCAGTGCCGGCGGACATAACGGATTAAAAAGTGTTGATGCCCATCTAGGAAATAATTATATGCGGATTCGGGTCGGTATATCCAAACCTGCTATTAAAGAACAGGTTGTTGATTGGGTATTATCAAAATTTTCAACACAAGATAAAAATATTTTAGATGAATCATTTGATTTTATCAGTGAGCATATATCATATTTGTTTCAAAATGATATTGAAGGTTTTATGAATAAATTATCAATTATGGGAAAGGGTAAATAACATGGGATTTAATTGTGGAATTGTCGGTTTGCCAAACGTGGGAAAATCAACATTATTTAATGCCTTAACATCAACAGTACAGGCACAGGCTGCCAATTATCCTTTCTGTACCATTGAACCGAATGTCGGTCGGGTTGCCGTACCGGATGCTCGGTTAGAAGTTTTACAAAAAATCGATAATGCACAAAAAATCATTCCGACACAATTAGAATTTGTGGATATTGCCGGTTTGGTTCGGGGGGCTTCCCGTGGCGAAGGATTAGGAAATCAATTCTTGGCAAATATTCGGGAAGTTGATGCCATTGTCCATGTTTTACGATGTTTTGAAGATTCTAATATCGTTCATGTTGAAGGTAATATCAATCCCATACGTGATGCTGAAACGGTTGAAACAGAACTAATGCTTGCCGATTTGGAAAGTATGGAAAAACGAATTGTTCCCATTCAAAAAAAAGCACAAACAGGGGATAAAGAATCCAAACAATGGCTTGCCGTCATGCAACCGGTATTAGATTTGTTGCGACAGGGAAAACCGGCTCGTTTAGCTCGACCGACTGATCCGGAACAGCTCAAATTATTTAAACAATTATTTTTATTAACCGGAAAACCTGTTTTATATGTCTGTAATGTTGACGAAAGTTCAGCTGCAACGGGAAATGAATATTCCGAACAAGTTTTTGCTATGGCAAAAGAACAAGGCAATTCGGCTGTTATTATTTCGGCAGCCATTGAAGCAGAAGTTGCTCAATTAACGGATGAAGCCGAACAAAAAGAATTTTTGGACACCTTGGGCTTGACAGAGACTGGTTTAAACCGCATTATAAAAGCAGGGTATCAGTTGTTGGGATTAGAAACGTTTTTCACATCCGGACCAAAAGAAGCACATGCGTGGACAATGCAACGGGGAATTACGGCTCCGCAAGCAGCAGGTATCATTCACACAGACTTTGAACGGGGCTTTATTCGAGCAGAAGTGATTTCATACGATGATTACGTTTCTTTTAACGGCGAAACAGGAGCCCGAGAAAACGGAAAATTACGGCAGGAAGGTAAAACTTACACCATGCAAGACGGCGATGTTGTTCATTTCTTGTTTAACGTGTAAAAGATAAAAAAATTCCTGTCTCAATGAAAGGCAGGAATAAAAAATGGCAAAAATAGATTGGCGACCACAAATGGAATTATCGTATCCGCCCTTGGATGACGAACATAAAGATTTTTTACGGGTTGTCAATACGGCACAAGAAGTTGCCGAAAAAGGCTTTTTAAATGAAATGGATGCCATTTATGAAAAATGCTACGAATATGCCCGTACACATTTCCCAAATGAGGAAGATGTTATGGAACGTATATCCTTTCCGGATTTGGAATCGCATATCAAAAGTCATCAAAAATTTATTGAAAACATATCCGAATTACGCCAATCATTTCATCAAACAAGTGATAACACCCTTCGTCAAAAAATTGCATTACAAACGGCTAACTTTTTAAGCACTTGGTTTTTAGGTCATATTTTAGGACGGGATAAAGTCTATAAACCGTATTTAGTCCGATTACGCAATTTGCCACCCCGTATGAATTATGATTCGTAACAACTTCTATTTTAATTGCCAAATTTAATTTATTTCCGGTTCCGTTTCGGATTCACTTTCTTCCGAGACATCTTCTTCAAACAAAATACAACTTCCATTGACAGGATTTTCTTCATAACCATTTTTACATTCACAACTGTTTGTTATCATATTAAATACTTTTAAACTATCCACACAAACGCTACACGTTAAACCATCTTCATCCGTTGTTCTGTCTGCCGGACAAGCCAAACACCGATTTTGTTGACTGCTCGGATAATATCCTTTATCACATTTAACACATTTTCCGTTTTGTGTAATTTTATTTGGCTCACACATTGTACATCCTGTACGGGTAGAGTTTGGCACTTGACCCACAGGACAAGAAGCACAACCCGTTGTTGTCGGATAAGTGGTGGCGGAACAACAGATACCGGTTTTATCTCCGCTAGCACATTCACAATCACTTGTTATAGTAATTCCTATCGTACATGATAGAATGGGGAAATCAAAGAGAGTACAGCCATATTTATAAGAACAATCCCCACTTTCTGTTTGTAATGCACGTCCGGATTTACCATCTGTCGCATTGGGATGACAAGATATCGGGGTTTTATTTAACCATTCATAATATGAAAAATTTTCAGAACCTTTTGTCCATGCTGTCATACCATTACAACTGGGACCTGAACAGGTTTCACCATCAAATGTCCAGTGATTTGTTCCGCAAGAATCACATTGTCCATTACGAAGCATATACCCAGCAGGACAAGTTGAAATACACGTTTTAGTTGTTGAATCCCAAGTGCGAAATGCTTGACAACCACAATATCCATGTGGGGTCCTTCTGTAATTTTTATTCCAAGCTCCCGTTTTATGACAATGATCAGAACATTTAAATTTTCCATCGCTTCCTTTAATTAATACATCCCAACTATTACACATGCTGTTGGTTGAGGGATTAAATACATATTTACCAGGATCTCCTGTTGAAGATTTATCTCCAAACATACCACAATACCAAACCAAAGGATTTTCAGCATCAGTATATGTTATTGAATTGAAATCTGTAATCTCTACTGCAATTAAACTGTTTTTCCGTTGCTGAATCCACGCATCATCTACCGGTACACACTTGACACATTTTCCTTGGGCAGAGTAATAATTCTTTGATTCATCACACACACACGTTTGTACCCCTCCGACCATTTCCGATTCGGCTTTATACCCTGCCCCTGTATTACACAAACAATTCCCTGTCGTGCGATTTCTCAGTCCCGTAAATCCCGTATCACTCGGACAAGATGTGACACATTCATTCACCCCATCTCCGTCTTCATCCACATTATCTTTTCCGTCCGGACATTCGCACGTTTTAGAATTTGCTTCTGCCGGCGTATTAACGGGACATTTACAACTCGGTTCAGAATCCCCCTCATCTTGTCGCCATTCTTTCCGTCCCGAACAAACACACCGTCCATCTGCCAATGTTAATCCTTTGGTTTTATCACAATCCGTTTCATCACATTGTCGACACACTTGTTCCGTATCATCACAACAAAAACCAGTACCACTGTATTGACAATCCGTATCGGCTATACATTTACAAACACCATATTCCCATATCGGTTTATCTGCCGGACATTGACAACTCTGATTACCTTGATTCCAACTGCGAGGCGGTTCACATCGGGTACAATCTTCTCCATATTCATAGGCGTGTCGACAAACACAACCATATGTCCCGTCTTCCTTTTGTCGCCAGACTTGTTTATCCGAACATCGTTCGATTGGATTATCATAGCTATCCCCACTTCCGTTAACACCACTTCCCCCGATGACAATACTGTCAAACGTAAATTGCATATTCATTTCAGCTGTTGTACACGCTTCCGGTGTCATACTAATTCGCATAGAATTGAATATATCCCGTCTGTTTTGCAGCTTTTCACAAACCGAATCCGTTACTTTAAATAAATCGACGATGTATTTCCCGTCACGATGTGTGACCATTGGTATCGTATCGTCCGATTTATACTTCGATAACATATTTTCCACAAAACGCCGTACTTCTTTTACGTGAGAAGAACGATTATTTTGCGTTGCCAATAATTTAGCCTTGCCGATAACATCCTGAATCTGCCCCGCTTGATACGATGAATACGCATATTGATAACCGGCTATTCCGCCGATTGATAAAATCCCGACAATTGCCAAAACCCCAAGGATTTCTACCATACTCCGACCTTGTTCATTCAGTTTGATTCGCATAATCTTCTCCTCACAATTATAAAGTTGCATTTATAAAGTGAGTGTAATAAAAGGGACCTTTTTTTCCCTATCCGAATCGGGAAAATCGGATTTTTAAGAAAATGGGAAATTGTTGTTTGAGTTGAATAAGTTATCTAAAATCAAAAAAAATACCAAAATGTGAAAAAAAGTGTTGCATTTATACGTCCCTTTTATTGCAGATAGCGACTTTATTGTTATGTTATGATGTCTCTTGGAAGCAAATTTGAGTGATGATAACCCTTTGATATCTATCGTCATCTGAAACAATCGTCCGCTTCTGATGCTATTATACATCACTTTTAAAACAATCTGATTTTGTTTTAGATTCTAGTGTAGAGACGGCACAAATACTTTGCCATTATCGTCATGAGATTTCGGATAAAATACTGCTGCATTTTTCCAAAATAATCTTTATACTTGCCATCATTCTACTTATTTTTATTATTATTGTTGTTTTACTGTTCTGATTTGCACTGTTTGCTGTATAAAATTAAACAGTTAATCTCGGTGTTTGATGATGCAACATATTCAATATTATATGTTTATTTTTTCCAGTTTTCTAAAATCCAAGAAGATGAATTTGCTTTGTTAGAACCACCGATGCCAAATACTTTTTCAACATGACATTCTTCACAAACGGCATCTTCTCGAATATTGTCTTTTCCTCTGTCTCCACCATTTGCAAAAACCAATCTGTCAGTCGGATAACGTTTGCGTATTAAACGAATACCTTCCGAAGCCGAATCATCCGCATCATCAAATCCGATAGCACAAATAACCCCTTTTAAGTTTTCACAAATTGTTTTGCGGGTGTGGAAATTGTGAAAGGCTTTTCCTTTTTTACGTTGTAACCATTCATCGGAATTTACCAAAACAATAACACCATCACTTGCTTGGGCGGCTTCTTTAATCATTTCAATATGTCCCTCATGAATGGGGTCAAAACCACCACTGACAATGTAATATGTTTTCATAATATCTGCTCCTTTCGGTAATGATAAATAAAGCGTACAAAAACAAATTCTTCTTGTCAATAAATTTATTTGTTAGTGGTTTTATTTTGTAATTTATCTTTGATTCATTTGATTCATTCTATGAATTAAAACGGGAATAAGACCATTTTTTATTATATCGGCCCTTTGATCATTAAAATAATATTCTGTGTCTTCAGGACGATAGACTCCTTTTTTAACCGCTGATAGATGAAATCCTTTTTTCTTTAAAAGAGGCATTAACTGTGCTATATTTCTATCAGAAACGGTTATCAATGGATGTTCCCCCAATTCCAATAGTGTTTGTTCCACAAGTTTTCTACCCACACCTTGTTTTCTATAATCCGGATGAACAAAAAGCGTGCAAATTTTCTTTTCTTCTTCGGTATTTTTAAGTAAAATACAGCCTGCTAATTTTCCATTTTTATCCTGTGCAACAATATAGATTCGTTTTTTTGTTTTTAAGATCAGGTAAAAATTTTTCTTTGAACCAAGTTGAATGTTGCGGATATGTATCATTAATAGAATAAGTTAAATTTAAAATGTCTTCATATAATTTTTTGTGTTCTTCATGAAATGAACGAAAAGTTTTTATTTGCATATTTATGTCCTTTGATATATATTAATTCTTACAGTATATTATTTACAGTATATCATAAATTTTACATATTGCAAGGAGAAAAATTATGCATAAAATGAATGTTAAAACGAAATATTACAACCTATTAAAATCAGAAAAAAAAGTTGTTGAACTTAGATTGTTTGATGAAAAAAGAAAGCAAATAAAAATAGGGGATGAGATTTTATTTTCAGATTCATCTAATACAAATGATTCTTTTACAGCCCGTGTCATTAATTTACATCGAGCTGAAAGTTTTGACAAATTGTGTCAAATTATAACCCCTGCACAGGCCGGTTTCACATCAAAAGAAGAATTGATTACGGTTTTAGAAGAATTTTATACGCCGGCATCACAACAAAAATATGGTGTCTTAGGTATTGAAATTAAAAAGATATAAGCAAACTCTAATCGGGTATGAACAAGCGGTCCTTTGGGACTGCTTGGGTAATATAGTCTTCTTCAAAACTTTGTGCAATCTGATAAAGGACTGCCCAAAGCAATGAGCCTTTTCCTATGTTCCGCCGAAAGAAGATAGCAAAGCCTGATAAAGGGCTGTCCAAAGCAATGAGCCTTTTCCTATGTTCCACCGAAAGAAGATAGCAAAGCCTGATAAAGGGCTGTCCAAAGCAATGAGCCTTTTCCTATGTTCCACCGAAAGAAGATACCAAAAGACTGATAAAGGGCTGTCCAAAGCAATGAGCCTTTTCCTATGTTCCGCCGAAAGAAGATACCAAAAGACTGATAAAGGGCTGTCCAAAGCAATGAGCCTTTTCCTATGTTCCGCCGAAAGAAGATACCAAAAGACTGATAAAGGGCTGTCCAAAGCAATGAGCCTTTTCCTATGTTCCGCCGAAAGAAGATAGCAAAGCCTGATAAAGGGCTGTCCAAAGCAATGAGCCTTTTCCTATGTTCCGCCGAAAGAAGATAGCAAAAGACTGAATAAAGGGCTGTCCAAAGCAATGAGCCTTTTCCTATGTTCCACCGAAAGAAGATAGCAAAGCCTGATAAAGGACTGCCCAAAACAATGAGCCTTTTCCTGTAAAAATCATACGTAGAGATGTGAATTGTATTATATTTCCCAACAAACAGAAAAATTTTGACAGGTCAGATATCTCTTAAACTTCGTAAATGATGTTTTTTTAATCCGATCAAGACATAAAAAAAACCGATATATTAAACATCGGTGTTAATGAATGGTGGATGTGGCAAGACTCGAACTTGCGACCCTTACGATGTCAACGTAATACTCTAACCACCTGAGCTACACATCCATCTTTAAGAACAAAACTGTTTATACACGCATTTTTTTTTAATTGCAAGTTTTTTTTTCTGTTTTTATCATTTTTTTTATTGTTTCTTATTTTTATTTGTTTTTTTGATACGCCTATCTATCATTTAATCTGATTTAGTGATTTATTTTTTTTATTTTTACCTTTTTTTGAACCAATCGGATAATTTCTTCTTCATCCGCAGGGGTTAAAATGCCATAAAGCGGAATGGGAAACGGTCCGAAATAACAATTATTCTTTTGCAAGGGGGAATATGCATAATGAATATTTTTTTGGGGAATAAGAGACAGAACTTTCTTGTCTTTAAAAAATAAACGGACTTCTTTAAATTCGGCTGATTTGATATCTTTCCAACGAATGGGATTGCTTTTATCGATTTTAATAAAATCATCCGTAATGATAACGGCTGTTTGCGGAAAAAAGTTTTTGTAAATCCATAAACCCATTGTTCCGATAAATAAAATCCATAACAGTGAATGGGATAATCCCAAACAACACAACAAAACAAAATCCAACATAGCAACTATTAAAAAACTATCAATACGTTTAAACTGATAATAAAATTTTTTTGATGTCATTTTTTTCCTCCCGTTCCTTATAAGATAGCATTTTATTGGCTGTTTTACAAGAAAAAAGAAGAATTTAAGCGGTATTAGCGGGATTTCTGTTTTCTTTTAAGGGCAATACCGGTTAGTAACAAATCATTATTGATTTAAGGTAAAGATAAATCATTAACTTGTTTTAAAATATTTTTTGCCCGAAATGGCTTTTTTGTACCCCGACAATCGATACGGCTGTTAAAACGGAAAAGTCAAAATTGTTTAAACAAGATATAATTGTTCATTTTAGGTAAAGTAGTCCGATGGTCCGGCATATTGCAAACTTCAAACCATCATTTCCCAAAAGAAACAAACTAAGGCATTTTCTTGCATGGAAATAGCTCCAACCGGACATTTTATAGCACAACTGCCACACCCACAACAACGATTTTCAGGCACTTCTGAAATGATGTTCGTCATTTGTTATTCTCCTTTAATTTATTCTTGAAATAATAATATACAGCCTAGCCTATCTTATTAAACACAACAATAAAGTAAAAATAAAATTATATGTAAAAATATAAAATAAAAATTACATATTTTTTTAATATAACCAACCCATAAAAAAAGTATTTTTATTGTTGCATTCTCAAAACGGACATGCTATTCTGACCGATAAGGAGAAAAAAATGTACGCCGTTGTTTTTAATGCAAATGTATGGCTTGGATTTTGTTTTTTGGTTCTGTTAATCATTCAGGCACTTTTTCCACATATGTTGATTGTTAAATTACTGGCAGCATTTGCTTCCGTTTTGGTTTTTGCCGGAACAGCAGCCATTTTGGCATCATGGAAAAACGATTTTTTAAAAAATCCAAAAAAAGATTATCCCTTTTTAACAACCCTTTTAAATTTGTTTGGATTATGTATTCAAATCAGCATATTAATCGGATTACCCATTGTTCGGCTATTGCATTGGATTTTTGATTTGGATTATCTCATTGCGATGAATTTGGTTTCGCTGATTATGTTTTGGATTTATGGTACGCTGACACTAATTGCTTTTATCCGTAAAATCAAACGGATGATTTTTAATAAACCGTTTACGGTTCCAATCGGATATCGGTCTTTAACAAACACACATCAAATACTGTTGATGTTTTGGTCATTGGCTTGGCTTGCTATGACAACATATGCACTCCATTCTTATTTGCACATTGCTCAACGAATATATCAATTATAGTATAAGGCATTCTTTGGATTGAATGCCTTTTTGCATTTATTCTGTCATTGGAGTTGTCTTTGGCAACTGTACCAATAACTCTTCTAACCGATTAATTTCTGCACGCCAATATTGACGTTGAGTGATAATCTCAGCGTATTCTTCCTGCGTAGCTACCCCCTCGGCAATTTTAACGATAATGTAATCCGTATCTGATAATTGTTTTTTATAATCGTCAATTTGTTTTGTATAAACCTGCTCAGCCGGTTCAATCGGAGCAAATCCTTTTAAATAATATTGATTGTTATATCCCTGTTCAATTTCATCATCACAAACTGCAACGATATCATTCTCCATTTTGCCGATAAATGACAATGTATTTTTTAACCGTTCCATATTTTCATCAATAAATATAAACTGGTTGTTTTCTATAATACCGTATTTCATCATTCCTCCCCTGTTGCATAAATAAAACGAAACCGATTTGTTTGACGAGAAGCATTATACGAAACAGAAATAGCTTCCCCTTTCAGAACGGGGATAGTAGCACATATTCCCTGTAAACCGGAAGAACTGAGTGTAAAAGCAGCCCCTGAAGTACTGCCAATATAAACATATTCCTGATCATTTGCACTTTTATCAATTAAAAACCAACCGGTTGCCGGTGCCGTATAGATTGCCCCGCTTGCCCCCAAAGTCAAATCAGTATATTTAGTTTTTGACGGCATACTCAATGCTGATAATATTTGCTTGCCGGCACTTGAAAAATTATTTGCCGATGTATTTGCTTTTGTATTCAAAAACGAATCGGTTTGCGTTTGAGTATAAGCATCCGTAATACCGTATCCGGCAAGAGTTGTTTCTTTCTTAGCATACACCTGTGCCGTTTTAAGCGGTGTCATCATGGTTGTATCATCCGTACCGATTGCAACTTCATCAGCTGTTGCCAAACGGGCAATCCCTGCTGTTGTTTCCGAAGCATTGTCAGCGACTACCGCTTTTGCCTGCCCCGCCCAATAACAAGCCGAGCCGGCCGGTTGATCTTCAAGTGTCCCGACAGCCCACTTTTCCGCCATATCAACTGCCTGCTCCATATTTTGTTGACTATTTACGGATAATATTTCAAACGCCTGTGTTTTTTCAACTGTTAACGTTTTGAAATCAGCTGTTGCCGTTGCAGATAATTCTTCAAATGCATCGGTCTGAGCATCCGAAAACAAGGTAAATTCCTGTATTTTACTTGTTGCATTATCATCAAATGCTTTTCCTTTATCTGTGGCATTTTGATTAAATGCCGTTGTTTTGTCATCCGATAATGAAATAAAATCTTGTGTTTTATCTTCTGTCAATGTTTCAAACATTTGTGTTTGATTATCAACCAATGCCGAAAAAGTTTGCACTTTATTATTAGACAATATTTCAAACGCCTGTGTTTTTTCAACTGTTAACGTTTTGAAATCAGCTGTTGCCGTTGCAGATAATTCTTCAAATGCATCGGTCTGAGCATCCGAAAACAAGGTAAATTCCTGTATTTTACTTGTTGCATTATCATCAAATGCTTTTCCTTTATCTGTGGCATTTTGATTAAATGCCGTTGTTTTGTCATCCGATAATGAAATAAAATCTATCGTTTTGTTTTCTGCCAAAGCCTTAAAATCAGTTGTTTTATCCTCTGTCAATGTTTTAAAATCGGTTGTTTCAGATGTTGCTAACGTACTAAACGCCTGCGTTTTATCATCTACCAACGTTTCAAACGTTTGCATTTCTTTTTCTGTTATTTCTTGAAACAACGCTGTTTTATTATCAGATAACATCTTAAACGCTTCTTGTTCTTGTTCACTTAACATCATCATATCAGCCTGTTCAGCCGATGAAAAAGCATCAAGTTCCGGCTTTATAACCTGCGAAACAAAACTACTTATTTCCGCTTGTCCGTCACGCACCCAAACGGCATCGGGATGAATATCTAGCGTTGAGGCCCCCACTTGCACCTCAATCGGCATAGCCGAAGTTATATCAACATCCATCGGAACAACCGGTATCATCTCAATATCCAACTGTGCATTCGGTAGCGGATTATCGATAAAAATTTCACTCATATTTTCTCCTCTTGCGTAATTTGTTTGGCAATGCAAAAACAAGCAGATTTTCCGATATGTGGCGGATAAAACGTATAACGGGTACCGTCATTAAAGGTAATTTCCATATCTGTTTGATATGTTCCAACCGGAATAGATGTATCCGCTGATGTTAATGTCAACATGGTTTTACCAAGCAAAGCATCCGTATGTTCCGTCACTTTTTTATCAATCAAAAGGGCTCCGGTTTCATCACGCACTTGCATAGCTACAACGGCATCGGTAATATCTTGATGAAAATTCAGAATAATCGGTAATGTATCTCCCTGTGTAATACATATTTTCGATTCGGTAATTTGACTGCTCATAAATGCCTCCCTTTAAATATTTTTTGCTTTGATAAAAAAGTAAACAGCCTGATTTATTGGTGTAACATGCGCACTTGCACCGTAAATAGCATTAGATTTAGAGGCATTAAACGTATAAGTACCCCCATCATTTGCCGAACCGGTATTAGAGCCTTTTCCGTCTTTTGAATAAGAAAATGCCCCCCAAGCAGCATCTGTCGGACTGTTTCCGTTATTTAAGAATGATCCTTGAATATTCGGTAATCCTTCGGGTTGTGTGGTATAAATATCCGAAGCGGAATGACCACCCAATCCCCGTAAAAATTTCCCCCGATAATCCGGCACATTAAAGGTTGTTGTCCCGTTTCCAGCCCCAAATTTGGTCCCGATAAGAGCAAACAATTCGGCATATATTGTTCGAGAAACTTCCTGCCCATTACACAACAACCATCCACTGTGATTGACGGATTGAACAGATGTTTTAATATCTCCGATTGTCCAAAAAGAATTGATTAAATCTGTTAAATCCGATTTTGACTGCGTTAATTGTGCTTTAATGACAACATCCGTATCGGAAACACCCGAACTGCAATTTTGAATTTTAAAACCACCCATATTCAGTGTGTTTTGCATGGCAACACGCCCATCTCTTAAAAACGTTTCATTAAATGCTTCGGCAAAATTATCATCCTCTTCATCGTGATGATCGGTAACAATTTCCAGTCCGTTAATTCGGTCATCTTCCCAATTGTGTTTGCGTGTAAAAATTCCTTCACTGTCAAACGGCATTTTTTTCTCCTTTCCTAAAAAATTAAAAACCTATTTGAAGCATACCGTTTGTTTAATAAAAAAGCTAATATAAACATCTGCAAATAAAGGCATTTACTCCTTTCTTTCGGCAACAGGCGATAAAAAACGGCAATGTTTGGCACATATAAGACAAAAAAAAGTTGACGAGAAGCCGTTTTTCAGGTAAAATGAATAGAAAGAATTTGTACGTACAGAGGAGGAAGTTATGTCCCAAACGCAAGAAAACCCATCAACAGTCACAACTGACCAAGCAACTTTGTACGAATTAAGAAATATTTTAACAGAAGTATCATCCTTAATTGAACAGGTTAAATACAATCCCAGAATTATCCGAAAATGTCAGGCATTGATGAGTTATGTGACCGGTTTGAATTTGCCAGATGACATCAAACTACACGAAGTGGGGACACAATCAACACAAGTTGCGGCGTTATATAACTTTACACGCAGAACAGGGGGCAGTGTTGATATTTTCAAACACATGGTTGCCTATGGACGGGGCAAAACAAAACTTAATCAGCGGGTTAGCGAAATTGTATCTTTTTATAAAACCAGAGCTGTTTACGCCTCAACACCGGATCAATTAAGAGAACATCAGGAAATGATGGACAAGTTGAGACGTCAACCGCTTTTACCGGCATTGAAAGAAATGAAACAGGTTATCGAAAAACAATCGGCAAAAGCTATCCGTGCCGGCAAAAAAGTTTATAACAAAGCTTATAATTTAGTCAAAAAAGGCAAATGGACGGCGGTTGATGAAGATGATTTACTGAACGAAATGAACAATTATTACAAAGACCAACGTATTTGTACGGAAAATACCGTATTTGCTGTGGGTATTATCAAAGCATCATTAGAGGAAGAAGATATGGCCCTAAATGGTCTTGGTTTAAAAACACCGCCGGAATTACGTCCGACCGAACAAAAAAACGAAATCTGCGGAACGCTTTTTCACATTATCGGACATCAAATGGAACATACCGAAAATGCCCGAAAAGCCACACCGTTTTTAGCACGCATTTATGGTAAACAATCGGATGAATGCGGCCAATTTCGTGAATTTTGCTTAAAAGACGAAGCAGATAGAGTTCAGGCATTGAAAAACTTAAAAGCAGAAATATCCGATAGAGATTTTAAGCAATGGTTAATGACAAATCACGGATTATCTGCCAAAGAAGCTGATAAATTCATGCAAGAGGCTGATAATATGATTGCCAATCAGGTTTTAAATCCGTATAGTGCCGAAAATAAGGCATGGGAAGCCGAAAGAGAACAATCTAATCGTGAAATCCAAGCGACTCTTGATAGCTTGGGGAATATGTCAACCTTGTCGGTAACCGCCAAGGGTGGGAGTTCTGATTTTTCCATTACTGCCGGTTTATTAAACGATTCAAATACAACGCCTCATTCAAACGGGCATTCAACATTGATATTTGATGGATTCTCAAACACGAAAAATACGCTTCATGCGACACAAGCAACACCGGAAAAAACAAATCCATCAACAAGTACTCCGGCATCGCACACACCCGAACAACCGGCTCAAACGCAAGCTGATGTGAAAACAGAAAAATCAGCAACCGAACAAGTATCTGCACCACGTATTGCCACCGATTCGGAACAACAAATACCGACGGGGTTAACACAGACAACCGAATTAACACGAGGTGGAGAAGTTAACTTTGGCACAACGACAAATTATACGGCACAAACAGAGAACACCTCAACACTAACAGGCAATTTGGGGGGATTAACAACAACATTGGGTCAAAATTCTCACTCAGCTGAAACATTACCGGAAAATGAAAGTTTGACACTGTCCTCTTTCAATAACAATATGGGTATGGGACTTTAAATAACCATTACTGAGTTGATTGTAATGATACCTGATTCAGTTTGAAATCTTGAAGTGGAACCGGCACGGATACTTTGCCATTATTGTCACAAGACCTTGAAACAAATTCAGGGAGACGGTAGAAATAGAAAGGGTTCAGAATGACATTTTTTTCCACATCGTCATGCCGGATTCAGTCCGGCATCTTAGGAAGATATGGCACGGATACTTTGCCATTATTGTCACGAGACCTTGAAACAAGTTCAGGGAGACGGTAGAAATAGAAAGGGTCCAGAGTAACGTTTTTTCTACATCGTCATACCGGATTCAATCCGGTATCTCAGGAAGATATGGCACGGATACTTTGCCATTATTGTCACAAGACCCTGAAACAAGTTCAGGGAGACGGTAGAAATAGAAAGGGTCCAGAGTAACGTTTTCTCTATATCGCCATACCGGATTCAGTCCGGTATCTCAGGAAGATATGGCACGGATACTTTGCCATTATTGTCACAAGACCTTGAAACAAATTCAGGGAGACGGTAGAAATAGAAAGGGTTCAGAATGACATTTTTTTCCACATCGTCATGCCGGATTCAGTCCGGCATCTTAGGAAGATATGGCACGAATACTTTGCCATTGTTATCACACGACCCTGAAACAAGTTCAGGGAAACGGTAGAAATAGAAAGGGTTCAGAATGACATTTTCTCTACATCGTCATGCCGGATTCAGTCCGGCATCTTAGGAAGATATGGCACGAATACTTTGCCATTGTTATCACGAGATTTCGGATAAAATGCTTCCGCATTTTTCAAAAATAACGATAAACCTTATCTCCACCGTCCTGTTGAACTTGTTTCAGCATCTCGGGTAGAATTGAAACAAATACTTTGCTCTTTCATAAACGGATTCCATGACAGGGAATGGGATGATGGCAAAACATTGATACACTTCTCTTGGTGTAAGCACGGATAAATAATTGCTCATTGCTCTGATACCCGTGATTATCACGCACACACATACGCCCGCACACGTAAACCCCGATATTTATATATTTTTTTATATTAATTTTTATATAAATAAAATTTTTAAAGAATAAACTCTGACAGTTGTATCAAACTCTTATACCCGTATTAAGAGATTCCTGTTTACACGCACACGAGGCTTTCCAACTTATTCCAATGTTTGTCTATGCCGTTCCTTTGCCTGCCTTTTCTTGCTCTTATCTGTGGATAACCCTGTTTATAAACCTGTGTATAATTTTTATAATTTATTAATTTTAAATAAAAAAAGAAATATTTTCTTTTTTGTGGATAACTGACAAAGTCATGATGAAGACATTAATTATCCTCAACAAAAATCCAACCTATTTTTTTACTCCAAACACCTCTCAATCAGAATAATGCATTTTTGCAATATAAGAACTTGACAATCACACAAGGATATTTTATGGTAGAAAATGTATTGAGTGATGATCAATACAGAGGTTTCATACCCTCTTTTTGCCAGTTGTTCCGCAAGGAATGTAAAACTACCTTTTTGCCTAAGGCAGGAAGGTGGTAGAATAGTTATTCAGTTAACGAATATACTGCACTATTTCTGGTAAATAGGTATGAACTTCCTGCCACCTCGCATCAAGGTGGTCTTTTTATGAGATGATTAAAGAGGTTAAAAAATGACTGTAAAAAAAAGAAAAATTCATGGAATCGGCAAAAAACCGTATCGTTCTTGGAGAGATGTTTATCCTGAATTCTTTGAACCGGCATTTCCCAAACCCCAATTGTATGAAACGCCTAAAATTCCCGATACAACAAATGAACTTGTATTGGCTATTGCTCATTGTGAATATGAGAAGGCAGAAGAATTGGTTCGGGGCGGAATGGATTTAAATGAACCCTATACGCCAGAAAAGAAAACACCGTTTATGTATCTGATCGAACGATGTTGTAATTCTCACATTATCGAAACATTTATCAAACTGAAAGGACGTGTCAATTCCAGAACAACTACGGGAGAAACACCGTTAACAATTGCGATTAAACATCACATGTTTCCAAACGGCGTTAAAACATTGTTAAAATATGGGGCAAACGTTAATCGCAAAAACAAAGACGGAATGACTCCGCTTATGTTGTTAATCAATCATCCCAAATTTTTAACAAAACGGGACATGTTCCATATTATGGTCGCCGGCGGGGCCGATTTAACAACCATTCGCAATAAAGAAGGAAAAACAGCACTGGAATTGCTGGTTTAAATCCTAAATACAGTAAAAACACTGCCTTTTTATTCCTCTCAACGGATTGAAAGGCAGTTTTTTATTTTCCAAAACTTACCGACAAGCCGACAAAATTCTTTTTTTGTATCTCTCTGCTTTGCCGATAATTTTTATTCAAAAACAAACTTTTTTCTTGTTTAGTTATGCTGTTTATGATATAATATTATCATTATTTAACATTTTAATAGGAGGAATATATGTCCGAATACGATACTAATTATGAAGCACTTGAAATGGAATGTCGCCGTTTTGTACAAGCTATTGAAAACAGAGATGAACAATTCATACAAAACCATATGAATAAAATCCGCCGATATCCGATTTCAAATTTATTTGACATTGATGGATATAATGGCTTACGTCCCATTCATGCGGCTATTGAAACAGAAAATGTCGAACTTGTTAAATTTCTATCCGATTTATATGTACAAGGATTAGGCGGATACAATCAAGACACTTCGTTACCTTTGGCACATAAAGGAGAACATACTCAATTTGCTTTACAAATGGCATTTGATACAAACAATCAGGAAATTATTCAACTCATTTGGGACAGACATGCCTCACAAGAAGAGTACGAACACGCCTTAACCCGTTTAATTCAACAAGGAAGAAGCGAGGCTGTTTGTCAATTAATGGAAATGGGAGCCCAAAACGGTTGGAAACCGACCCAAAGCCATTTAAATACGGTTTTTGAAAGCTATCATCCGGAAGTTGATGAATTTTATGCCGAAGAATTAGGAATGTCACCGGATGAAGTAATCTCAAAACAACGAACGGAACTTTATCAGAAAATTAAAGCACGAATGAATGGACAAACAGCGGAGAATCAAAATACACAAATCCTAACCGGTCAAACAAAATCGGAACAGTCAAAACAAGTTCCTATTGAAGAAGATGTAGCCCCATTAACAGCGAAAGATTGGGAAAGACGTGCTGAATTAACAGATGACTTGATTACCGTTATAACCCGAAAACCGTTTAATCCGGCTCGTGCCGAACAATTAATTGAACAAGGAGCTGATGTTAATTTTAAAGATTCTATCGGATATACCCCGTTGCATCATGCTGTCAGTTTAGGGGCATCTATTGAAGCATTGGATTTTTTAATTGAAGCAGGTGCCGATGTTAATGCTGTTAACAAACAAGGAGAAACACCGCTCATTACGGCAACAACACATAACAAACGGGAAATTATTAAGTATTTGGCAAATCATCCGGAAACAGATTTAGATTGTCAGGATAAAAAGGGCAATACGGCATTACATCATTGTGTCAAAACAGCTTATTATAAACATGCCAAAATTTTAGCAGATGCAGGTGCCCGCTCAGATATTCCAAACAAAGAAGGAAAAACGGCACTTGAAATGGCCAAAGAAACAAGCAAAACGGATTCAAGCATGTTAAAACTTCTGAATCGCAAACCGGTCGGCAAACAGCCGATTAAGCCACAAACTCAACAGCCAAAAGGAGCAACAGCCTTTTTGCAAGAACATGCCAATCCGATAGCGGAAGAAAACGAAGCCGTTATTCGCCATACGCTTGAAAAAACAATGGCATAATTTATTATAGCGAATAAATTTAAAACCCACCTGAGAAGGCTAAAATAATCTTCTCAGGTTTTTCATTGACTGTAAAATAATCTGCGTGAGTAGGCAAGAAGCAAGTACATCGGTCTTGACTCGGAATTTCGTGACGATAACGGTAAAATATCCGTCCGTTTCTTCTCTCTTCTTCGTTTTTCATCTCCCTAAATTTATTGCTGGGTCTCGTGACGATAATGGCATATCGTTTGTGTCGGTTATCCGCCTCTTCGTTTTTTGTCTCCCTGAACTTGTTTCAGGGGCTCGTCGTGATAATGGCATATCGTTTGTGCCGGTCGTTCCCTTTTTTTAGTTTTTTGTCTCCCTGAACTTGTTTCAGGGTCTCGTGACGATAATGGCATATCGTTTGTGTCGGTTATCCGCCTCTTCGTTTTTTGTCTCCCTGAACTTGTTTCAGGGGCTCGTGACGATAATGGCATATCGTTTGTACTAATTCTATACGCACTGTTGAACCAAGTTCAACATAGAGAGAGTATTACTTGGTTGCTATTATTCTTCTCTACCTTACTGCTTTTTCAAAATTATGGAATCTCTCTCTCCCAAAATATACCATCTTAAACAATCAATCAATTTCTTCTTGTTTTTAAAAATATTGACAAATGATATTTTTCATAGTAAACTAAATTCAATTTGTGATACCAAGAGGAATAATATGCTATCTAAAAAATTAAACGACGTCAAAAATGATGTTATCTCTTCACTTCCGTATATCGGAACGGGATTAGCGGCAACACTTCCAATAAATGTACCGTATTGGGGATTATTAAGCGGGGTTGTCTGTTTGGGATTTTTAACTTCATATACCCGCAACCATTTTAAAAATCGCTATAAACAACGCATGCAATTTTTTCATCTGTTTGATGAAAAAATTAAATTAGAAGAGGAAACATTTCTCATTTCCCCTGATGCAGTTCAAATATTAGGTCTTAACAGTTCAACAATCCCCTGCACTCTTTCGGATAAAGAATACAACAGCTTGCAAGAAACCGTATTTGTAGCTTACTTATATTTTATGGCAAAAAACAATTTGGAACAAAATATGCTACCCTCTCAAAGTGCTTATAAAGCGTTATCCGATGTGATCAAAGAATTATCACCGACCCAAACAATCACGGAAGCCTTTCAACAACAAGATCAGACAGCCATGCTCATCTATTATCATCTATCCAATTTGTTTCAGGATATGGATACGATGAAGCAAGAAGCTGAATTTATGAAACTCAACAGTCAACTATACCACTTTGTAACAAATAATCTTGATGAATACAGGTATAACAGATTATTTATTCATCCACGAGATGTTAATTTTATAGTCAATCAAGAAGCCCGTCAAAATACAAAAAAAACAAAACTGCGTGGTATGTTTTTAGGATCAACCGCCTTAATATTAAGTGCCGGCGGATTATTGATTTTCGGAGATAACACAAACGAATCGACATTAAACAAAATCAAATATTTATCTTTAACAAGCATCGGTACTTTAGGTTTATGGCACTATACCCGCAAAAAACATGTTCAACAGGAATTATTCCGATTTGATAACGATTCTTTTCTGCCGGAAATCATACAATTCCAAAAACAAGAACAAATTGACGATAGCGTCTGTTTTGTAGAAAACGTCACACGCTTAACGCCTGCAACAAAATTACGTTATTATATACAATGTTTCGAATCACAACTGGATTTTATTCGCCAAACCGATTCCAAAAGTATGGGGGAATTATATGGCAAAATAATCTGGGAAAACCTCAAAAAAACACCTGAAAACATTTACAAAAATGCAGTCATAACCCTTTTAAAACAAGGCGATACCATTGAAGATATCGTCAATTTATACGGCATTGAAAAAACAACCCAAACCCTAATCAGGATATGTTCGGATAAGAGTGTTCCCCATAATAAATTCGCATCTATTTCTACCTATTATAACGAACTCAAACAGCGGCATGCTTTCTTATCAAACAGATACGAACTTTTAAAAGAACAAGAAGAAAATATCGGCATTTCCACATCGGACAGATCTTTTGCCGACCATTCACCGACAACATTCACTCTTTCTCGGGATATTGTTGTTCCGTCCGATATAAAAATACATCCGGCAGTTAAGCGTGCATTAACGCACGGACGAGAATAATACGTTTAATTTTTCTATTTATGCTTTACGAATAATAATATTGTTTATTAGGAGTCTTGCTATATAACACACTCCGTATGCATAAAAACAAATTTTAAAAGGAGCCTATTACGGCTCCTTTAATATTGTTCAATTATGCTTAACCAACACACGCACATTTACCATTTACATCTGTAGCCATATGCGTATTCGGACAGGTTATTTCCTCACTGCATTTTTTCTCACAATTTGGACCACTATATCCAAAAGAACATTCACATTGACACACACCATCTTTATACACCATTTTTCCGGTTGAATAATATTGATAAGGATCTACTACTCCACCACAAACACCAGCCCCGGTATCACATTGAACAGTACAATTACCGTCTGCATCTTTAAAATACCCTGCTTGACATTCACATTTACATGAACCATTAGCATAAACAGCTTGTGCATTTTCGCCACAAGTTTTCGGACATTCTTGAGAACAATCTTTTCCATAAAAACCGGTATTGCATTTGCATGTACACTCCCCATTGTCAAGACGGGCAGTTCCCCGATTACTACAACTTTCCGCATTACAGGTATTTTCGCATCGTTCTCCATAATAAGGCGAATAACAATAACACTCACAAGACCCCGTCTCCGGATTATATCCTGCTTTTATATCATGTTCACAACTGCCACAGTTTTTATCTTCCGGACAGATGCATTTTCCTTCCGTTGCATCATATTTAGCCCGTGAACCATTGGCACATGTCTGACACAGTACACATGTTCCTGAACTATTCAAATATGAACCATCATTGCACTTACAGGTACATTTTGACCCATCATAATAGGCCGAACCATAACTGCCACAACTCGGACACACCCCCGAACAATCATCGCCGTAATATTGACGATAAACCTCCTCTCCGGCAGATGATAATGAAACACGAGCACATTCACATCCACACTTACCGTCTTTATATACAACCGTTCCGCCGTTTTCACATGTATTTGTACATTTTTGAGAACAATCTTTCCCATAATATCCTGATACACATTCACACTTTTCTTCCCCGTTATAGTGTACCCAATAACCACTTTTACCGCCGGAAGCATAAGGTCCATGTGTTTCTGTAACATCAATACCACACGTTCCTTTATCCGGTGTATAATTTTCGCAATTCTCACCGGAATAATCTTTTAAGCACAAACAACGCCCATAACCAAACATTGCCCCCTTTCCGCTACATTCCTGTGATTTATCCGTCAATTCACAATTTCGACCATAATATCCGGCTTTGCAAGCACATCCTTTTCCCAAATACTCATCATTCTGCCAAAAATCTCCGTTAACACCATGACCACTACAAACATTTTGCTCATAATTTTCACAATGTTCTCCGTAATAACCGGATATACAACTTAAACAAAAACATTGCCCGTTTTCATAATACACACCATAAATACCACCGGCTTTTCCGTTACAATATTTTTCGTTTGTGCATTCTTCCGGCGTTGTCATATTATAGCATTTGCCGTTTGACCCTTGTTTATTATATCCTTTTGAGGAATCGCAATTCTGACACTTATTCCCAATATAGCCCTTGTCACAAACACACTTTGCCCCATCCCAATGTCCATATAATCCGCAATTTTTATCTTGTTCTTCGTCATCTTCTTCATCCGAATCAACATATTCCGTTAAAGTACCCGTTAAACCATTATCAATGTAATAAATCAATTCTCCGCAACTTTCTGCCGTCACTGTTTCTGCTTTAATTTCATACGGCAATTCCCAACCTGTTTTTTGTAATTGTTCACATTCCGGATTCGGCACATTAAATAATGCTATTTCAAAATGATTATCAAAGCCGAGTACTTCATACCCATATCCCATACGTGTAACGGCATTTTCTTCACTAAGTAATTCCCCCTCTGTTGGTAAAGTTTGTTCCTCTGTCATCTGTTGCATTTGAACACCGTATGTATTTGCCATAATATTCAGCTCATTGATGGTTTCATTAACCCGATATTTCATCATCCCATATTTATAACCCATAATACCACCAACACTTAACACCCCGATAACAGCTAAAACACCCAGCATTTCCACCATAGAACGCCCTTTTTCCTTTGGATTGGTTAATGTGCTTGATTGAACGGCTTTTTCATTCAAAATTACTTGTTTTTGATGTTCTTTTTGTATTCTTTGTTTCATAATACACCCCTTTTATAAAATATTAGTTATAAAATGAGTGTAATAAAAGGGACCTTTTTTTCCCGCTTCGAATCAGAAGAATCAGATTTTTGCAGAAATGAAAGATTATTGTTTTAGTTTAATAACTTATTTAAAATCAAAAAAATGCTAAAAAGTGAAAAAAAGTGTTGCATTTATACGTCCCTTTTTTTTCGGATATCAACAGAACTATTCTTTTCATTCTTATTATTTTTTGTTCATCAACTTCAATCCAAAATTTTAGGAAAAACGGATATCGTTTTTTTATCCAATCACAAAAAAAGACCTGCATTTCAACAATACAAGTCCTTTTTATCTTATTTCATCTATAACATTAGCATAATTTCATTGCTTAATGCATTTATGATGAGCATCGCAGGTAAACCCTTCTAACGGACAACTGTAAACCGTATATTCTGCCGTTGCTTTGAGTTGTACTCTTCCGGTTTGAGAAGATCCAAGTGGACAATATGTCAAAAGTGTATATTGATTTGCAGGTGCAAGAATATTTGTATTTGTCACACATCCCGTTCCTGAAATCTGATTAATCATAATTTCTTTTAATTCTAATGTATCTTCACTGCCCAAAATACCTTCAAACGGAATGGAAACTCCAAAATGTCTGTCCACTGAACCGGACCACAAATTATTCATAACATATTTATCACATTTAGGACCCGATGTGCCGGTTGATGAACTGTAATTGTGTCGAGATCCTTCTAATGGGGTTCGAAGAGGCGTTGGTGCCATTCCGTGTTCCGGAGCATCTTCCCCATCCCACGTATCTATCCAATCAATAATTAAATTATGCCCTTCCACACGAGGCCACACCCATAAAAAATGCTCCGTAACAAATTCAAAAGAATATTCTTGTGTTGTTGTCATTTCCTCTGAGGACAGACATCTATTGACACACGTTCCGGCATCTTCCCAAAAACCATTCGGTTCATCACACGTACACGCCTCAATATCCACACGCCATATTTTGGGCGGATAACACCGCTCGCAATTATCTCCGAATTCATATTCATGTCGACAAACACAACCGTATGAGCCATCCTCTTTTTGTCGCCATACCATTTTATCCGGACAGGTTTGCGGTTCACTATTTGGATTATCCGTTCCAATCTCTCCTATACCCGAATCTCCACCACTTCCACCGCCAAAGTGAGAACCGGCGTCAAATGTCGGTGTTGTATCAAAGGAAAACAGCATATTTGTTTTATTGTTTGGGTTTCCACACGTTTTTGTTAAAATTGAAATACCCATTTCATTTAAAAGACTTTCTTTTTGCAGGAGTTTTTCACAAATTTTATGTGTCATCTTAAATGCCGTTACCTGATAATTGCCATCAACCGATTTAACCATGGACTTTTTATCATCCGGCGTATATTCGGAAAGTGCTGACTTAATAAATCGATTGACTTCCAATGCATGAGAAGCCCGAGAATCTGTTTGTGCCAATGTTTTGGCTTTTCCGAGAACATCCTGCACTTTGCCGGCTTGATAAGCCGTTAACGCATATTGATACGTACTGACTCCACCAACGGATAAAACACCGATAATTGCCAATACACCCAGCATTTCTACCATTGAACGCCCAATTTCATTGAATTTGATTTTCATCTCTTGCTCCTTTTATAAACTTACATTCATAAAGTAAGTGTAATAAAAGGGACCTTTTTTTCCCGCTTCGAATCGGTAAAATCGGTTTCTAAAAAAAATGAAAGATTATTGTTTGAGTTGAATAAGTTATCTAAAATCAAAAAAAATGCTAAAAAGTGAAAAAAAGTATTGCATTTATACGTCCCTTTTTTTGCAACTATTAGATTTAACCTGCAAATATGAATTATTTATTTCTTTGTACGACAAACTGCATGATAATAACTCATCCCATGTGTCCCTGTTTTACAGGTATACGTTACATCGCCAACTGGGTGCTCGGTATTGGCATTTCCGAGTGACACCAAACACATCCCCATCTGACAATTTGTTTTAGTCCAAACAAGATTAGTATAATTCAATTCATTTGCTAATGTTTCCGCAAGCGGTGTTAATGGATATTGATTAAATCCACCATCCCAATCTGATATAAACTCTGTTAAATCAGGCAACTCTAAACCCATTTTAGAACAAGCATTTTCCGCATCTAAATATGACATTGATTTTTTAGAAATATACCAAGTCTGTTTTTTTCCGTTTACCGAAATCGTTTTTTTTATAAAATCAACTCTTTTACAAACAAAATTTTCAGGAGGAATACATGCCCCTATAAGCACATCTGATTTAGTAGCACAAAACTCATCTCTTGCACAATCATCGTTTGTTTGACACAAATCATATGCACAAGCCCCCACGTAGCATATTCCATTATCTGAACATGGTGTACCGTTCGGAGCTACCGTACAAGTACCTGAATTACGACAAACCCAACATTCGCCACAATCCGTATCTGTTTGACATGCATATTCTCTCATAATATCATCATCAGGCTGAAAACAAAAAGGTCCATTACAATCAAGCTCGGGCTTTTTGCCAAAATAAAAAACCATATCATTTGTTTGGGTACACAAATCTGACGAATTAGCTTTAACCATATTAACGTTAATTTGTGTTGCCTGCACAACTCCCATAAAAAGTTGCTGGCATATTCGTTTGGGAACGCCTAATAAAGCCATATCAAAAACCCCCTCTTGATAAGAATTTTCACCATAATCGCCCCATTCATATCCCATCGTGCTATGTGTTCCCCATTCATCCAAATTAATGACCGATGTTCGTTCAGCCTGTGCTAATAAATCAGAAGCTCTCAATGAAATATCCTGAATTGTTATATTAGCATTATATTTGTCCATGGCGAATCGATATCCCATAATACCAGCAACACTTAATATCCCAATAACGGCTAATACACCCAGCATTTCTACCATTGAACGCCCAATTTCATTGAATTTGATTTTCATCTCTTGCTCCTTTTATAAACTTACATTCATAAAGTGAGTGTAATAAAAGGGACCTTTTTTTCCCGCTTCGAATCGGAAGAATCGGATTTTTAAGAAAATGAAAGATTATTGTTTGAGTTGAATTATTTATCTAAAATCAAAAAAAATCCCAAAAAGTGAAAAAAAGTGTTGCAATTATATGTCCCTTTTTTTACGGATAACATATATTTCACTGTACACAACTCAACTCTGAAGTTTAATCTTTTTACACTATACTGTTTGTGTTTTCTACTTCTTCTTCCGTGTTTTCCGGCATTTCTTCTTCAAACAACATACAACTTCCGTTGACCGGATTTTCTTCATAACCGTTTTTACATTCGCACTTATTTGTTATCATATTAAATACTTTTAAACTATCTACACAAACGCTACACGTTAACCCGTCTTCATCGGTTGTTCTGTCTGACGGACAAGCCAAACACCGATTTTGTTGACTGCTCGGATAATATCCTTTATCACATTTAACACATTTTCCGTTTTGTGTAATTTTATTTGGCTCACACATTGTACATCCTGTACGGGTGGAGTTTGGCACTTGACCTATCGGACAAGAAGCACAGCCCGTTGATGTCGGATAAGTGGTGGCGGAACAACAATATTGACCAATACTACCTCCGGTTGAACACTTACAATCTTCTGTTACCATTTTATTAAACGAACAAGATGGTAATACATTTGTATAGATAGAAATTCCTTTTTCATAAGAACATTCTCCACTTTGTGTTTGGTTATATCTTCCGGAAACACCATCATTTGAATTTGGATGACAATAAGTTGGCGTATTTGCCAACCAACGCCGATATGTAAATATACATGATCCTTCTTGTGGAGCCGGAATGCCATTATTACATTTATAACAAGTTGTCCCATCAAAAGTATACGAAGTTTCATAACATTTAGAACATTGTCCGTTTATCTTTTGTCCATCACTGCAAGGATTGACACAACGATTATTTTCCCAAACAGAATAATAATAGCATCCACAAAAGCCATATGAAATATATCTACCCCCAAGAATACCCAAACCAGCACCGCTACTTGCTGCACAATCAGCAGAACAATAAAAATTACCACTGGAATCCTTTTTTAATACCTCACGCGGTCCACACCGTCTATTCTCCGAAGGATTAAACACATAAGTGATGTCTACAAAATATCCACAATACCAAACATCTTCATCTACCGTATCTATATTCAACCCTAATGTATCATCGCTTCCCCATTTTTTTTGGGCAAATTCTTTTGTTACTTGATAACATTGCAGACATTTATTCGGCCCCTGATAATAATCTCTTGATTCATCACAAACACACATTTGTACCCCTCCGACCATTTCCGATTCGGCTTTATACCCTGCCCCTGTATTACACAAACAATTTCCCGTTGTCCGATTGCGTAATCCCGTAAATCCCGTATCACTCGGACAAGATATGACACATTCATTCATCCCGTCTCCGTCTTCATCAACATTATCTTTTCCGTCCGGACATTCGCACGTTTCAGGATTCGCTTCTGCCGGCGTATTAACGGGACATTTACAACTCGGTTCAGAATCCCCCTCATCTTGTCGCCATTCTTTCCGTCCCGAACAGACACATCGTCCGTCTGCCAATGTTAATCCTTTGGTTTTATCACAATCCGTTTCATCACATTGTCGACACACTTGTTCCGTATCATCACAACAAAAACCAGTACCACTATATTGACAATCCGTATCGGCTATACATTTACAAACACCATATTCCCATATCGGTTTATCTGCCGGACATTGGCAACTCTGATTACCTTGATTCCAACTGCGAGGCGGTTCACATCGGGTACAATCTTCTCCATATTCATAGGCGTGTCGACAAACACAACCATATGTCCCGTCTTCCTTTTGACGCCATACTTGTTTATCCGGACATCGTTCGATTGGATTATCATAGCTATCCCCACTTCCGTTAACACCGCTTCCCCCGATGACAATACTGTCAAACGTAAATTGCATATTCATTTCAGCTGTTGTACACGCTTCCGGTGTCATACCAATTCGCATAGAATTGAATATATCCCGTCTGTTTTGCAGCTTTTCACAAACCGAATCCGTTACTTTAAATAAATCGACAATGTATTTGCCGTCACGATGGGTGACCATCGGAGTCGTATCAGCCGGTTTATATTTGGATAACATATTTTCTACAAAACGCCGTACTTCTTTTACGTGAGAAGAACGATTATTTTGTGTTGCCAATAATTTAGCCTTGCTGATAACATCCTGAATCTCTCCCGCTTGATACGATGAATACGCATATTGATAGCCTGCCATTCCACCGATTGATAGAATCCCGATAATTGCCAAAACTCCTAGGATTTCTACCATACTCCGTCCGTGTTCATTCAGTTTGATTCGCATAATCTTCTCCTCACAATTATAAAGTTGCATTTATAAAGTGAGTGTAATAAAAGGGACCTTTTTTTCCCTATGCGAATCGGAAAAATCAAATTTTTGCAGAAATGAAAGATTATTGTTTGTGTTGAATAAGTTATCTAAAATCAAAAAAAATGCTAAAAAGTGAAAAAAAATGTTGCATTTATACGTCCCTTTTATTGCAGATAGGGCTGTATTTAGATGTCAATAAAGACAGCTCTCTACATAAATTTTACAAGCAACCACACGTGATATTAACCTTTTTTAACGTTCTTTTTAAACATAAAAGCTAGGAAAATCTTAGGAGTGGACAGAATTACTTGTACATCTTTGACACGAGCATTTCTCTCCTCCTACTCACACAGAAAGGCTTCATTTTTTTAGCAAGTTTATCTAGTCCTGTCACTTTGTAATTCTATCGGATAGGTTAGTTGTCTACATCAATCTACTTACATAGATAGTATTCTCCTGCTTCACATGTGCAGTTTGCCAGTTAGTTGTCTACACCAATCTACTGACATAGATAGTCGAGTGGGTAATGTCATAAAAAGGATTTTATGATGTAAAGCTATAAGCCCTTTGAAACCACCACTCTAGCCGGTGTTTTTTTAGCTACAAAAAAAAGACTGCTTCTCAGCAGTCTTTTTCTTTGTACAAAATAAACTTATTCAGCTTTTTTAGTAGCTGTTTTGCGTGTTTTTTTCGGTTTTTCAGCTGTTTCAACGGCTTTTGCTTTTTCAGCAACCGGAGCTTCTGCTTCAACTTCAACAACTTGACCAGAATCTTTACCTTTAGCTGTCACATCTCGGTCAACCAATTCAACGATAGCCATCGGAGCACAATCACCAAAACGGAAACCGGCTTTTAAAACACGAATATATCCACCTGGACGAGATTGATATCGAGGAGAAACAACAGATAATAATTTTTCTGTCATTGCTTCATCACGCAAGAAAGAAAGCAACTGACGACGGACATGCAGTGTGTTTGTTTTTCCTTTTGTAATAAGTTTTTCAACAATCGGACGCAATTCTTTTGCTTTCGGCAATGTTGTTTTGATTTGTTCGTGTTTAATGAGTGAAACCGCCATATTTGCAAACATGGAACGACGGTGTGCTATTTTTTTATTCAGCGTTCTTTTTTTAAATCCGTGACGCATTGTTCTTTCCTTTCATTTTTCTTGACCTTGACACGCAAAGTCGATAATACATAGCCATTCCTTCCACACTCCCTTACCCAAGCAATGCAAAGGATGGACGCCGGAGACCATCTCCGGCGATTTTCCTTAATTGTCAGAATCAATTGTTGCTGACAAAACTTCTAAATCTTCCGGTGGCCACCCTTCAACTTGCATGCCCAAATGCAAATCCATTTCATTCAATAATTCTTTGATTTCATTCAAAGATTTACGACCGAAATTAGGTGTACGCAACATTTCGCCTTCTGTTTTTTGAACTAAATCACCAATATAGATGATATTGTCATTTTTCAAACAGTTAGCGGAACGAACCGATAATTCTAATTCATCAACTTTTAATAACAAGTTTTTATTGAATGGTAATTCTGCAATCTTATCTTCCAAAGTTGCTTCTTCCGGTTCTTCAAAATTGATAAATGCTTTTAACTGTTCTTGCATAATGCGTGCTGCCAAAGCAACAGCATCTTCCGGTGATACAACACCGTTTGTTTCAACCGTTAAGTATAATTTATCATAGTCTGTTTGTTGACCAACACGGGCATTAACCACTTTGTACACAACAGATTTAACCGGAGAATAAATTGAATCAATCGGAATTAAACCAATCGGACAATCTTCCGGACGATTAGCGGCTGCTGTTACATACCCTTTACCTGTTGAAACCGTCATTTCAATATTAATTGAAGCACCGGCATCTAATGTACAGATAACCAAATCCGGATTCATCACTTCAACACTTTGATTTGTTGTAATTTGGGCAGCAGTTACAACTGCCGGACCTGTTGCATTCAAGTAAATGCGTTGTTGCAATTCTGAATCAACTTTTAAAGCCAATCCCTTAATGTTTAAAATAATTTCCGTCACATCTTCACGGACACCCGGGATGGATGAAAACTCATGCAACACACCGTCAATTTTAATAGCTGTAACAGCACCACCTTGTAAAGACGACAACAAAATACGACGTAATGCATTTCCCAATGTTGTACCGAATCCACGTTCCAATGGCTCAACAACCATTGTGGCTTTGTATCCGGGGACAGATTGAGAAACCGATAATGTTGATGGTTTAATCAAGTCCTGCCAATTCTTTTGTATCATAATAAGGCTCCCTTATTTTTTTGGTTAAAGAGGGGGATAATCAATCGATTACCCCTTACAAGCATGCATCTGATTAGACGCGACGACGTTTACGAGCACGGCATCCGTTGTGCGGAATGGATGTGATATCTTTAATAGATGTAATCACCAATCCGGCTGCTTGGAATGCACGCAAAGCAGATTCACGACCTGAACCCGGACCCGTTACTAAAACATCAATTGTTTTTAAACCGTGTTCCATTGCTTTGCGAGCTGCATCATCAGCTGCAATCTGAGCGGCATACGGTGTTGATTTACGGGAACCTTTAAAACCTTTTAAACCGGCAGAAGACCAAGAAATAGCATTTCCTTGTACATCTGTAATGGTTACCATTGTGTTGTTAAATGTTGAATTTACGTGAGCGACCCCCACTGTAATATTTTTTCTATCGCGATTTTTTGTACGCGCTGCGACTTTTTTTTCTGCCATCAGTGTTATCCTTTCCTACTTAGTCACTTTTTTCTTACCGGCAATCGCAACGGCTTTACCTTTGCGTGTCCGTGCATTTGTGTGTGTCCGTTGACCACGAACCGGCAAACCTTTCCGATGACGCAAACCACGGTAACAACCCAAGTCCATCAAGCGTTTGATGTTTAAGGATACTTCACGACGTAAATCACCTTCAACCCGATATGAATTATCAATCAATTCACGGATTTTCAATGTTTCTTCATCTGTTAATTCATTCACACGTTTGTGTGAGTCAATATTTAATGTGCTGCAAATTTCTTCAGCTTTTTTCCGACCAATACCATAAATATACGTTAAACCGATAACGACAATTTTGGAGGTTGGAATGTTTACACCTGCAATACGTGCCAAGGTACTTTCTCCATTTTCTCATTAAAAAACAACGACTATCTTATCTTGCGTTTGCAAACAAGACACCTAAACGAGTGGGAACTATACAACATTTCGCCTAGAATGTCAAGCCCTAAAATCAATAGCCGACTATTTTTCTTATCTTTTCACTCACAACGTCAATGGGTCCCGTCCCATCAACGCACACTAAGAGCCCCTTCATTTCGTAGTAAGGTATAACCGGAGCCGTCACACGACGAAACGTCCGCAGTCTAGATACAACCGTTTCATAGGTATCGTCAGCCCGCCGTGTAAATTCTTTACCCCCGCATTCATCACATATACCGAATACTTGCGGGTGTTTATACTTTTCGTGATACAAACTTTTACATTTCGCACATTGATAGCGTCCGATAATGCGTTCGATCACATAATCATCCGGTACCTGTAACAACAGAACCAGATCAATATCCATGTGTAATTTTGCGTATTTCCGACTATTTAAGGCTTTATCCAAAGCTTTTGCTTGTGATAATTCTCTTGGAAATCCATCTAAAATAAATCCTTTTTGATTCTCGGGTTTAAACAATTCTTGCTCCATTAAGCGAATTGCCAACTTATCCGGAACCATATTCCCCTTATCAATTAAGGCTTTTACCTTTTTTGCTTCTTTCGTTTCACCGGTTGCAACATTTCGTAAAATATCACCCATCGAAAAAGCCTTAATACCTAACTTTTCCGACAGAATCGCTCCTTGGGTTCCTTTTCCGCTCCCCGGAGCTCCCATCAACACAATATTTCTTTTCATTTCTTCCGGCATTTAATAAAATTCCCTCTTCTATTTTACCTGCTTATTCCATCTTGAACGTTTATTCCTTATAAACGACCTTTCAAGCGAGCTTTTTTAATCAATCCTTCATATTGATGTGCAATCATATGAGATTGAATTTGTGTCATTGTATCCATAATAACGGAAACAACAATCAACAATGTTGTACCTCCCAAAAAGAACGGAACACCCCATGTTGCAATCAAAAATTCAGGCAAAATACATAATAACGTTAAGTAAACAGCCCCTAACAAAGTCAATCGTGTAATCACATAATCTAAATATTCGGCTGTATTTTTACCCGGACGAATACCGGCAATAAATCCGCCTTGCTTTTTCAGATTTTCAGCTGTTTCGGTCGGATTAGACTGAATACCTGTATAAAAGAATGTAAAAAACATAATCAAAAATGCAAACAACCCGATATATAACCATTGACCCGGCGTTAACAAAACAGCTAAATTAGCCAACCAGTCTGATGTATTTGTTTTAGATGTAAACTGAACAATAGCAACCGGAATAGCTAAAATGGCACTGGCAAAAATCGGAGGCATAACACCTGTCGGATTAATTTTTAACGGCAAATGAGAGTTTGCCCCTTGCATCATCCGATTGCCCATTTGACGTTTCGGATATTGTACCGGAATACGTCGTTGAGCCATTTCTACAAAAACAACAATATAAATAATTGCAAACGTCATTGCCAACAACAACAATAATGTCATTGTGGACATTGCCCCTGTTTTATTTTCTTCTAAAATACGAGCCAATGCACCGGGGATACCGGCAACAATACCGGTCATAATAATCAAGGAAGCCCCATTTCCAACCCCACGGGCGGTAATTTGCTCGCCCAACCAAACGACAAACATTGTTCCGCCGAGCAACGACACAACTGTGGACAGCTCAAACATACCGTAAGACGGCATAATAACGGCACCGGCACTTTCTAATGCCTTTGCCATAAAAAAGGCTTGAACAACTGTAATCAAAACTGTTAAATAGCGTGTATATTGATTGATTTTCCGCATACCGGATTCGCCTTCTTTCTTTAACGCCATCAAAGAAGGAATCACACTGGCAGCCAACTGTACAATAATAGATGCGGAAATATACGGCATAATATTTAATGCCAAAATAGACATACGGGACAAAGCACCACCCGTAAAAGCATTGAACATTCCCAGTAAACCACCGGAATTTTCAGAGAAGAATTCTGTTAAGAATGATGGATTGATTCCGGGGAACGGAATATACGTTCCCAAACGGAATACAATCAAAGCAAACAGAGTAAATAACAACCGCTTTTGTAAATCCTTCGCTTTAGAAAAAGCTGAAAAATCCATTCTTGATGTTAACTTATCAGATAACGATGCCATTGTTATTTACTCCCTTAATTTACATTTGCTTATTTACTTTTTTTTACGACTTTTTTCGGTTCTTTTTTAGATGTTTTAACACCTTTTTCAAGAACTGTCGCTTTTTTCGGTTCCAAAATCAACTGACCGCCGACTTTTTCAACAGCAGCTTGTGCTGCTTTGGAAGCACCAGCAACACGAATGGTTGCTTTGCTTGTTAATGTACCAGTGCCGAGCAAACGAACACCGTCTTTAACATGTTTAATCAAACCGGCTTCCATTAAAGAAATACCGTTGATTTCTTGTGCAGCATCCAAAACATTAGCATCAATTGCTTTTTGGATTGTTCCCAAGTTGATTTCAACAAAAGACAATCTGAATGCATTGTTAAAACCACGTTTCGGTAAACGACGGTAAACCGGCATTTGTCCGCCTTCAAAGCCTTTAATACTTACGCCTGTGCGGGATTTTTGTCCTTTGAAACCACGTCCGCCCGTGCGACCTTTCCCGGAGCCAACACCACGGGAAACACGCATAGATTGTTTACGGGCACCTTTGTTATCGCGAATTTGATTTAATTTCATAGCTTCTATCCTTATTCTGCGTTAGCAACCGCGCCATCACGACGAGAAACAATGTCACCGACTTTTTTACCGCGTTTAGCAGCAATAACACGAGGTGAATTCATTGATGTCAAAGCGTCAAATGTCGCACGAACCATATTGTGCGGATTAGAAGAACCTGTGCATTTTGCAACAACGTCCTGAATCCCCATTGCTTCAAAAATAGCACGCATCGGACCGCCGGCAATAATACCGGTACCGGCCGGAGCTGTTCTTAAAGTCACACAACCGGCACCAAAATGACCGATAACGTCATGATGCAATGTACGACCTTCACGCAATGGAACACGCATAATATTACGACGAGCTAATTCTGTTGCTTTTTTGATTGCATCCGGAACTTCTTTCGCTTTTGCGTGAGCAAAACCGACACGACCTTTTTGGTCTCCGACAACAACCAAAGCAGCAAATGCGAATCTTTTACCGCCTTTAACCGTTTTTGAAACACGGTTTACATGAACAACACGGTCTGTAAATTCATCGACTCTGTCCATTTTGGCATCATCACGTTCTTTACGAGGACGGCGTTGTTTTTTTTCTTGAATTTCATTTTCAGCCATTTTGTTCTCCTAGAATGATAACCCAGCTTCACGAGCTGCATCTGCAATTGCTTTTACCCGACCGTGGTATAAATAACCGCTCCGGTCAAATACGACTTCTTTCAATCCGGCTTTAATAGCCCGTTCGGCAACCAATGTACCGACAGCTTTTGCAGCCGCAACCGTTGAACCTTTGGCTGTGATTTCAGCATCTTTCGAAGAAGCGGAAACCAATGTCACGCCTTTTTTATCGTCAATGATTTGAGCGTAAATGTTCTTTTCGGAACGATAAACGGATAATCTTAAACGATTGCCGGCTTTCGTCTTCAAAGAATAACGAACACGGGCTTTACGACGATCATGTTTACTAATTACTTTCATTTTACTATCCCTTATTTCTTCTTACCGACTTTACGCAAAATGGTTTCGTTTTCATACTTAACCCCTTTGCCTTTGTACGGTTCAGGTGAACGATAAGAACGGATTTCAGAAGCAACTTGACCTAATAACTGTTTATCAGCACAAGACAATTCAATAACTGTCGGTTGCGGAGTTGCACACTGAACGCCTTTTGGTAATTCATAATCAATATCATGGCTATATCCCAAAGATAATTTTAATTTTTGTCCTTGAGCCTGAGCTTTATAACCGACACCGATTAATTCCAATTTTCTTTTAAAGCCTTCGGAAACGCCGATAACCATATTATTGACGTTTGCACGAACTGTTCCCCACATCATGCGGTGTTCCTTACTGTCTGACATCGGACGAACAACAATTTCGTCATTTTCCTGAGCAACAGTTACACCATGAGGGATATGTGTTTTTAATTCACCCAATTTACCTTTCACAACAATTTCAGCATCTGAGATGGTTGCTGAAACACCGGCAGGTAATTTAACAGGATGTTTACCAATTCTTGACATTGTTTAATCCTCCTAAAATACTTTGCATAAAACTTCGCCACCGATATTGGCTTGACGAGCTTCATGGTCAGACATAACGCCTGACGGTGTTGATAACACATAGATACCTAAACCGTTGTAAAAACGCGGTAAATCTTTAACTTTTGAATATACACGACGACCCGGTGTGGAAACACGTTGAATTTCTTTAATAACCGGTTGTCCTTCGTAATATTTTAATTCAATTTTGAATTCACGTACGCCTTCACGAACTTGTACGCTTTCAAAATCGCGGATATAACCTTCACGTTTCAAAACTTCCAATACGTTTGCACGCAAGTTTGAAGCCGGAGCGGTCACAAAACTTTTATGAGCCATGCCCCCGTTACGAATACGAGTCAGCATATCGCCCAAAGGATCTGTCATAGACATTGTGTCTTCCCTCCCTTACCAACTGGATTTTGTCATACCCGGAATTTGACCTTCATTTGCCAATTTCCGTAATTGGATACGACTCATTTTTAATTTACGATAGTTACCATGTGAACGGCCTGTCAATGTACAACGATTATGTACACGAACAGCAGCACCATTACGAGGTAATGCAGCTAATTTCAGTGTTGCTTCAAAAACTTGTTCCGGTGTTGAATTGGCATCGCGGATAATGGCTTTTAAAGCAGCGCGTTTATTGGCATATTTTTTTACCAATGCTTCACGCTTAATATTTCTGTTAATTAAACATTTTTTTGACATATTTAATTCCTTATTTCATAAACGGCATACCAAAACCGGCAAGCAAAGCCTTAGCTTCTGCATCTGTTTTAGCACTTGTACCGATAACAATGTCCATACCGCGAATTTTATCAACCGCATCATAGTTAATTTCTAAGAAGACGATTTGTTCTTTTAATCCCATCGCATAATTGCCATGACCGTCAAAGCTTTTGCCTGACACACCACGGAAGTCACGAACACGTGGCAAAGCCGTTGTGATTAAACGATCTAAAAATTCATACATTTTTTCACGACGAAGAGTCACTTTACAACCAATCGGCATACCTTCACGCAATTTAAATGTTGCGATTGATTTTTTGGAGTGAGTCAACACCGGTTTTTGACCGGCAATTGCTTCCATATCTTTCAAAGCACCTTCTAATGCTTTCCGATCTTCTGTTGCTTCACCAACACCCATATTTAAAACGATTTTTTCCAAGTGTGGGATTTCCATTTTGTTTTTGTAGCCAAATTGAGCCAACAAAGCGGGAGCGATTTCTTCATCATATTTCTTTTTTAATCTTGCTGTCATGATGTAATTCCCTTATTTACTGATCACTTCGCCCGAACGTTTTGAAACGCGGACTTTTTGACCGTTTTCAACTTTAAATCCGACACGTGTTGCTTTTCCGTCTTTCGGATCAATCAAAGCAACGTTTGAAACATGAATCGGGGCTTCTTTTGAAATAATGCCACCGGCTGATTCTTGAGTCGGTTTTTGATGGCGTTTTACCAAATTGATGCCTTGAACCAAAACTTTATTATCTTTTGGCATAGCTTTCAATACTTCGCCTGTTTTACCTTTGTCACGACCTGTAATCACAATGACCTGATCGCCTTTTTTAATTCTCATAGCCATCTTACAATACCTCCGGTGCTAAAGACATAATTTTGGTATAGTTCTTTGCGCGCAATTCACGAGTCACCGGTCCAAAGATACGTGTACCGATTGGTTCACCATCTTTATTAACCAAAACAACTGCGTTTGAATCAAAGCGGATTGCAGTACCGTCTTGTCTATGAATTTCTTTTGCTGTCCGAACGATTAAAGCACGTTGGACATCTCCCTTTTTGACTTTTCCACGTGGTTTTGCTTTTTTAACGGAAACAATAATAACATCTCCGACAGAAGCAACCTTACGTTTTGAGCCGCCGATAACTTTAATACATTGAACTTTCAATGCACCGCTGTTATCTGCTACATCAAGGTTTGTTTCTACTTGAATCATTGGTATTTCCTTCCTTTGAATCCAATTATTTATCTTCCGCTACGACAACCCAAGTTTTTGTCTTGGAAATCGGACGGCTCTCAATAATTTGCACAACGTCACCGACTTTGCACAAATTGTTTTCATCATGAGCAGTATATTTTGCACTGCGTTTGATGTATTTTTTATATACCGGGTGCATAACACGGCGTTCAACTTTGACGACAACAGATTTGTCCATCTTATCGCTGACCACCACACCTTGTAATATTCTTTTAGGCATTTAATTTCTCCTCATGCACTTATTATTTCGCCGCTTTTTTCTGAGCAACGGCGGTTTTAATCTTTGCAATTTCCTTTCTAACTTGACGACGACGTGCTGTATTTTTCAATGCGCCGCTAGCTTGTTGGAAACGCAAGTTCAAGGCTTCTTTTCTGAGTTGAACTTCCATTTCGGACAATTCAGCTTCTTCTTTAGCCATCAAATTTTTAAATTTTTCCATAACTTGTTCCTCTTTATCTGTTGCTTTAACAACAAAGTAAAATTAAACTGTTCAACCTTTTAACATACTGTTCTTACAAGATTAAAAAGCCCCATATTATCTTTTTAAATATTATTTGACCCTTCAATCACAAAGATTGAGGGTTATTTTATACGCCAAAAATGAAAAATTGTCAACACTTTTTTCTTATTAAAACAATATTTTTTAAAAGATATTAAAATCATCGGAAAAGCATGAACTTTTAGAGAACAAAAGATTGACTTTTTATTAACAAAACATCATTTTAAAATTTTTCAACATAAAAACATGTAAAAAAAACCAAAATAAATATCACAAAACAGAATCTTTAAATACAAAAAATGCATTTAGGTATAACCGTAAAAAAACGAATCCGAACTTCCCATCGGTCTTCTTATTCCTCCCCCCCCAAAAAAAAACAAAAAACTTTTCGACTTTCTATAAGGAACAAAGAACACATTATATGACTATCATTTCTGATATGGAGCAACAAATACACCATTACAAAACATCTGCTTATATGATAAGTCTTTTCCCATAATCGTATCTTTCGATTTTAAATTTTGTATAATACACATATTCAATTAAATCGGAAACACACATATGTCCCACTCTACATCTTCACATTTTACCATGCAAAAGACATCATCTTGGTCAAATTTAGCTTTTCTCATCAGAATTTTCATGTTTATATACAACTACCCACTGTTAATAACCGGTATAAAATTTTAAACATTCTCTATTTATACAGCAATCTTGCAAGTCTAAAAAACTTAAATTTATCTGTATTTTTCTGTTCTTGCCAATATGTTATGCCTGATATTATAAATATCCATAAACTTACGCCAATGTATCATTTTTTCAAAGAGGTTTATCCGGCCTATAATTTCATAAACCTATCGATAAAGCTAGATTGCCTATTACGGATAATTTATAGACAAACCATAAACGCAATTACACTATACTCTATAATTATATACTTTATCTATTGAGCGAATATATGGGAGTATCTACATCTATTAGATCACATAAACAGTGTTACATTCGATACCATAACCACAATTAGTCTGTATTTCGCATTATATGTTATTTATAGCGTAAAAATATGAAAAGACCTATATCTCCTACTCACGTAAGAAGGGGGCATTTTCTGTCAAACTTCTCGTGTCAACAAAAAAAACGGTTGCCGCCTTTTCAGACAAGCAACCGCTTTATTTTCGTTCATTACAAACTAGACTTCTTCGTCAGCAGTTCTGTAAACAAAACGTGTTTTAATCGGTAATTTCATCGCTGCCAAGCGGAATGCTTCACGAGCGATTTCTTCCGATACACCGTCCGCTTCAAACATGATGCGACCCGGTTTCACACGAGCTACCCAATATTCCGGTGAACCTTTACCTTTACCTTGACGAACTTCAGGTGGTTTTTTAGAAACAGGGACATCCGGGAAAATACGAATCCACAAACGACCTTGTCTTTTCATTGCACGAGAAATAGCACGACGTGCAGCTTCAATTTGACGAGCTGTAATACGTTCCGGTTCCAATGCTTTTAAACCAAAGCTGCCGAAGTCTAATGTCGTAGCTGATTTAGCATCGCCATGAATGCGACCCTTAAACGCTTTACGAAATTTTGTTTTCTTTGGACTTAACATTTCTTTGTTCCTTCAATTAACGTTGTTCTGAAAGGCGTTTGTCCTGAGCCATCGGATCATGAGCCATAATATCGCCTTTGTAAATCCAGACTTTAATACCGCATGTACCATAAGCTGTATGAGCTGTTGATACACCGTAATCAATATCTGCACGCAATGTATGCAAAGGAACACGTCCTTCACGATACCATTCAACCCGAGCAATTTCGGCACCGCCTAAACGACCACCGCAATTGATACGAATACCTTCCGCACCTTGACGCAAAGCAGATTGAACTGCCCGTTTCATAGCACGACGGAAAGAAATCCGTTTTTCAAGTTGTTGTGCAATACTGTCGGCAACTAATTTAGCATTGATTTCCGGTTTACGGACTTCAATGATGTTTAAGCTGACTTCATTGTTTGAAGATAAGGCTGTTAATTCTTTTTTCAAAGTTTCAATATCCTGACCTTTTTTACCAATGATAACCCCTGGACGAGCACAATAAATTGTAACGATTGCTTTTTTGGCAGGACGTTCAATCACAATGTGGCTGATACCGGCAGCTGCCAATTTTTTGTTCAGGAATTTACGGATTTTGATGTCTTCATGCAATAAATCTGCATAATTGGCATCAGCAAACCACCGTGAATCCCATGTGCGGTTAATACCGAGACGTAAACCAGTTGGATTAACTTTTTGACCCATTAGTTATTCTCCTCTTTTTCAGAAACCACTTTTTTCGTTGCTTTTGAAGCTTTTTTAGCAGCTTTCGGAGCAACTTCTTTCTCAGCAACAATAATTGTTAAGTTTGAGAATGGTTTAATAATACGATTGGCACGTCCTTTTGCACCTGCTTGAAATCTTTTCATGACCATTGCTTTTCCGACATAAGCTTCGGAAACGACCAAACGATCAACATCCATGCCATGATTGTTTTCAGCATTTGCAATAGCGGACATCAAAACTTTTTTCACTTCTTCAGCAATACGTTTTGTTGAAAAAGTTAATTGAGCGAGAGCTTTATCAGCTTTTAAGCCACGAATTGATTCTGCCACTAAATTTAATTTACGTGGTGAAATACGCAATGTGCGGGCTTTCGCTTTAGCTGTTTTCACTTCATTTGTCATTTTTTACCTGCTTTCTTTGCTTTTGCATCGTTTGCTGTATGACCGGGGAATGTTCTCGTCGGTGAGAATTCACCAAACTTATGACCAATCATATTTTCAGTCACTGATACGGGAATGAACTTTTTACCGTTATATACGGCAAATGTCAAACCCACAAATTGCGGAAGAATTGTAGACCGGCGTGACCAAGTCTTAATTACTTCATGACGACCGGATTTCATGACTTTTTCTGCTTTGTCTAACAGATAGCCATCAACAAACGGTCCTTTCCATACGGATCTTGCCATTTATGCCTCCTTAGGATTTTTTCACTGCATGACGTGACCGAATAATCAGACCGTCTGTGCGTTTATTGTTACGGGTTTTCTTACCTTTTGTCTGCCAGCCCCATGGAGAAACCGGATGACGACCACCATTGGTCCGACCACCATGCGGGTGATCAACCGGGTTCATAGCGATACCGCGGACACTTGGACGTCTGTCGTTCCAACGTGCACGACCGGCTTTTGCCATAACCGTGTTTTGGTTGTCTGGATTTGAAACAGCCCCGACGGAAGCAAAACATTCACCTCGGACAAGACGCAATTCGCCAGAATTTAAACGAATTTGAGCATAACCAGCATCTTTACCGATTAATTGAGCATAACAACCGGCTGAACGGGCAATTTGACCGCCTTTACCCGGATTTAATTCAATGTTGTGAACAATTGTGCCAACCGGCATATTTTTCAACGGCATTGCATTACCCGGTTTGATGTCGGCACGTTCTGCTGAAACGACCGTATCACCAACACCTAAGCGTTGCGGTGCCAAAATGTATGACAATTCACCGTCTTCATATTTAATTAAAGCGATGAAAGCTGTTCTGTTCGGATCATATTCCAAACGTTCAACGGTAGCTGTCATATCTAATTTTTTCCGTTTAAAGTCAATAATCCGATATGCTTGTTTATGACCACCGCCACGACGACGTGTTGTAATATGACCGTGATTGTTACGACCACCTGTCCGTGATTGACCTTCCGTCAACATTTTAACAGGGGCACCTTTGTGTAAGTCAGAACGATCAATACCGACCAAGTGTCTGACTGTTGAGGTTGTCGGTTTATATGTTTTTAAAGCCATAACTAAATCCCCGCTGTCACATCAATACTTTGACCTTCTGCCAAAGTAACGATTGCTTTCTTTGTTTCGTTGCGAACACCTTTAACACCACGGAATGTTTTTGTTTTTCCGGATTGGCGTAATGTGTTCACAGATTTAACTTTCACACCGAACACGGTTTCAACCGCTTTTTTAATTTGCGGTTTTGTCGCATTCAAATCAACAATAAATACGACTTGATTATGTTCGGAACTCTTCATTGCTTTTTCTGTAATAAGCGGGCGACGGATAACATCATATGTTTCCGGAGCCACTGTTTCGTTTTTCTTAATCATTTTTCAAACGACCTTCCAGCTGAGCCACAGCATCTTGTGACAGAACAAGCACATCACGGCGAACAATGTCATAAACATTGGCACCTTGTGCCGGTAATACGTCTGTGTTAATAATGTTGCGAGCAGACAAAGCAAAATTGCTGTCAACCGTTTCACCACCGACAAACAAAACAGATTTCCATCCGTTTTTATTGCAAGCAGCTTGCAACGTTTTTGTGTTTGGTTTTTCAGCTGTTAAGCTGTCTACAATGACCAATTTACCGTTTTTGGCTTTCATAGAAAGAGCAACACGCATACCTAATGCACGCACTTTTTTCGTTAAACCATAAGCGTGGGACCGAACGACCGGACCAAAAACAACACCACCGTGACGCATTTGCGGAGCTCTGTCCAAACCTTGACGGGCACGACCTGTCCCTTTTTGTTTGAACGGTTTAACACCTGAACCGCTGACTTCGCCAACTGTTTTTGTTTTGTGTGTACCGGCACGACGTTTGTCTAATTGCCATTGGATGACACGAGCTAAAATATCTTCACGTACTTGTACGCCGAAGACGGAATCGGCCAATTCAATTGAGCCAACGGATTGACCGTCTAAATTAGTGACTGAATATTGCATGGCTTATTCCTTTACTTCTGTTTCAGCAGATGTTTCAACAACAGTTTCAGCTTTTGCTTTTAACCCTGCCGGCATTGGCAAAGTCGGCTGTTTTGAAATCTTTACTGAATCTTTAATTGTGACAAATGCGGAATCAAATCCCGGAACACTGCCTTTGACCATAACCAAATTTCTCGGTTCATCAATCATAACAACTTCCAAGTTTTGAGCCGTAACTTGTTTATTACCCATTTGACCAGGCATTTTAACGTTTTTGAAAACTTTACCTGGCCATTCACGTTGACCGGTTGAACCACCGGCACGGTGTGTTCTGGAAACACCGTGAGTAGCATTGTCACCGCCAAAGTGATATTTTTTCATAACACCGGCATAACCTTTACCGATAGAAATACCCGTCACGTCAACTTTTTGGCCGACAACAAAGTGAGAGGCACTGATTTCAGCCCCGACCGGAAGAACACAGTCTTCTGATACACGGAATTCAACCAATTTTTTCTTCGGTTCTACGTTAGCTTTTGTGAAATGTCCGAGCTGCGGTTTAGCAACATTTTTTGTTTTTGCCTTACCGGCTCCCAGCTGGACAGCGACATAACCGTCCCGTTCCATTGTACGAACATCAACAACCGTACTGTCAACTTTTAAAACAGTAACAGGAATTTGTGTGCCGTTTTCTTGAAACAAGCTCATCATGCCGACTTTTTCTGCAATTACTCCTGAACGCATAGTCTTTTTTCCTTATACTTTAATCTCAACATCTACACCGGCAGCGAGGTCTAATTTCATTAAGGCATCAACTGTTTGAGGTGTGGGATCAATAATGTCGAGCACCCGCTTGTGGGTACGAATTTCAAACTGTTCCCGTGACTTTTTGTCAACGTGTACGGAACGGTTCACTGTGAATTTTTCAATACGAGTCGGTAACGGAATCGGTCCGACAACTTCGGCACCTGTCCGTTTGGCTGTATTGACGATCTCACGGGTTGATTGATCCAACAACCTGTGATCGAACGCTCTTAAACGAATTCTAATATTTTCTGACATAATAATTACCTTTCTTAACCAGCTACTTTAGCTTTGATTTCATCTGCAACCATTTGAGGTACGTCTGCATAGTGTGAGAACACCATTGTGTATTGGGCACGACCTTGACTCATAGAACGGAGCGTATTTACGTAACCGAACATATTTGCCAATGGAACAGTTGCATCAATTACACGAGCATTACCACGTTGGTCCATACCTGAAACCTGACCACGACGAGAGTTTAAATCACCAATAATGTCACCCATATAATCTTCCGGTGTGACGATTTCAACTTTCATAATCGGTTCAAGCAATTTCGGACCTGCTTTTGCCATACCTTCACGGAAAGCGGCACGAGCAGCGATTTCAAATGCCATTGTGCTGGAGTCAACATCGTGATAAGCACCATCATAAAGATTTGCTTTAAAGTCTGTGCAAGGGAAGCCGGCCAAAACACCTGTTTCCAAAGAAGCACGCAAACCTTTTTCAACACCAGGAATGTATTCTTTCGGAACAGAACCACCGACAACCGTGTTTTCAAAAACAAACCCTGAACCCGGTTCCAACGGAGAGAATTTAATTCTAACCCGTGCAAATTGACCGGAACCACCGGATTGTTTCTTATGTGTGTAATCTTCATCGTATTCACGAGAGATTGTTTCACGGTATGCCACTTGCGGAGCCCCGACATTAGCTTCCACTTTGAATTCACGTTTCAAACGATCAACAATGATTTCCAAGTGCAATTCGCCCATCCCTTTAATAATGGTTTGACCTGTTTCTGTGTTTGAAGAAACACGGAAAGACGGATCTTCCATTGCTAAACGGTTTAATGCCAGACCCATTTTTTCAATGTCAACTTTTGTTTTCGGTTCAACGGCAATTTCAATAACCGGATCAGGGAAATCCATTTTTTCCAAGACAACTTTCAAATTGTCACCACACAATGTATCCCCAGTTGTTGTATCTTTCAAACCGACCAAAGCAACGATATCACCGGCCTGAGCCTCTTTGATTTCTTCACGATGGTTAGCATGCATTAACAACATACGACCGATACGTTCTTTTTTATCTTTAACCGTATTTGTCACATAACTACCGCTTGTTAATGTTCCCTGATAAACACGTAAGAATGTTAAGGAACCGACAAACGGGTCAGTCATAATTTTAAATGCTAAACCGGCAAACGGTTTATCATCAACGGAAGCACATACATATTCTTCTTCCGTTCCGGCAATCGTTCCTTTAGATTGCGGAATATCAATCGGAGAAGGCAAGTAAGCAACAACTGCATCCAACAATGGTTGAATACCTTTGTTTTTAAAAGCAGAACCACAGAATACCGGAATGAAGGATTGAGAAATTGTTCCTTTACGGATACATTTTTTCAATGTTTCTTTATCCGGTTCAGTTCCTTCCAAATAAGCTTCCATTGCGTCATCGTCCATTTCAACGGCCATTTCAACCAAATCACGATAACATTGTTCAGCTTTATCTTTCAAATCAGCCGGAATTTCTTGATATTCAAAAGAAGCACCCAAGTCTTCTGATTGCCAAATAATGGCTTTTTGTTCCAAAATATCAACAATTCCTTTAAATTCCGATTCTGCACCAATCGGCAAAGCCATAACCATCGGGCGAGCCCCTAAGCGTGTTTTAATCATTTCAACGCAACGGTCAAAATTGGCACCGATACGGTCCATTTTGTTAGCAAAGCAAATACGGGGAACACCATATTTATCAGCTTGACGCCACACTGTTTCAGATTGCGGTTCAACGCCTGCAACGCCGTCAAAAACGGTAATAGCACCATCCAAAACACGTAAACAACGTTCAACTTCAACCGTAAAGTCAACGTGACCCGGTGTATCAATAATATTAATACGATGTTCTTTCCAAAAAGCCGTTGTAGCAGCGGATGTAATTGTAATACCGCGTTCTTGTTCTTGTTCCATCCAGTCCATCGTAGCGGCACCGTCATGCACTTCGCCGAGTTTGTGGGATTTACCTGTATAGAATAAAATACGTTCTGTTGTCGTGGTTTTACCGGCATCAATGTGAGCCATAATACCAATGTTTCTGTATTTTTCAATCGGTGTTGTCCGAGCCATGAAATCCCCCTACCATTTAAAGTGAGCAAATGCTTTGTTAGCATCAGCCATACGATGAGTATCTTCACGTTTACGAATTGCAGAACCACGATTATTATAAGCATCTTGCAATTCACCAAACAAGCGTTCTACCATTGTTTTTTCAGAACGACCACGAGCGGCATTAATAACCCAACGAATAGCCAAAGCTTGTTGACGATCCGGACGAACTTCGACCGGAACTTGGTATGTAGCACCACCAACACGACGTGAACGAACTTCTAAATTCGGTTTCACATTGTTCAAAGCTTCCAAAAAGATTTCCAAAGCCGGTTTGTTAATTTTTGATTCCAATTCAGTCATTGCTCCATAGACGATTTCTTCGGCAACGCCTTTTTTACCGTCATACATCAGACTGTTCATAAATTTTGTGACAACTGTGTTGTTATACTTTGCATCAGGCGTCACTTCACGTTTAATTGCTGCGTGTCTGCGAGACATATTCCTTCTCCTTATTTCGGCCGTTTAGCACCGTATAATGAACGGGCTTGTTTACGTTTGGCAACACCCTGCGTATCAAGGGTACCACGAATAATGTGATAACGAACACCAGGCAAGTCCTTTACACGACCACCCCGAATCATAACAACGGAGTGTTCTTGTAAATTGTGACCTTCACCCGGGATATAACAAGTCACTTCAAATCCGTTTGTTAAACGAACACGAGCAACTTTACGCAAAGCGGAGTTAGGTTTTTTCGGTGTTGTTGTATAAACACGAGTGCAAACGCCGCGTTTTTGCGGACAAGCTTGCAATGCAGGCACTTTATTATGTTCTGCTTTTGATTTCCGGGGTTTCCGGATCAATTGGTTAATTGTAGGCATTTAAATTCTATTCCTTTATTCTACCTATTAAACATTACCCTTCACCGACTTTTTCAAGCAAGCAAAGGCCTCAAAATATTTCAGCCAACAACAGATTAAACTATTGTTTTCACTGAAAACTTTTATCGTGTTGCACATATTTCGACACATGCCGAAACAGGCAAATCCCACTTCAAAGTGTTAAAATTAAACCATATTTTGCACAAAAAGTCAAGTACTTTTTTGAACTTTTTTCATAAAAAAACAAAGATTTTTAACAAAAAGAAAAAGTTTTAGCGAATCCCTTTTTATTTCCGCCTCAAACACATTGCATTTTCTCAAAGACGTCAAAACATACTTCTCAATTTTACAATATCTATTACCGAAAACATTTTCAGTCAACACTTACCATTTTTGTAAGCAAAAAAAACATCACAAGTACAGAATAAATATCCGCCCCCCCCCCAAAAAAAACCGATACGCACATCTTTTTTCCACGCACAACAGACATTAACATTTACATGAGCAAGCAAAAACAAACCATTCAGCCCTCAACGTAAAACCTGCAAAACTTTTAAAACAGCAACAAAATGCAAAAAGACCAATATCGCCGGTGTTAGCCGACAAACATTTATTCATTACTTAACCAAACACCATCATCTTTCATTTTTCAACCTTAACTGTACAAACAAAACAAATATAATATCAAAACATTATCAGCCACATTTCATTAAAAACAAAAACATCCTTTTAACATATTTATAAACACATCACAAACCAATTCAAACAAACTTTCAACCGCATTAAAAATCTTTCCTTTTCATTCTTCTTTTTTTATGCTATACACATTTCAACAAAGGATGAAAATATGCTTTTCAGTTTACTTTTTTCACTTGCTTTAACCATTTGCACAGAAATAACCGTTTCAATTTCTGCCGGCATTCGTTCACTAAAAGATTTATTGCTAATTTGCACAACTCAAATTTTAACAAATCCGCCTGTCGTGTTTTTTGCCATACGCATCGCCGCTTTAAACAATATTGGACTATATTGGTTTTACATATTTATTATTGAAACATCTATCATTCCGATTGAGGGCTACATTTACAAAAAATATCTCACGAATAAATCCATCAACCCTTATCAACTTTCCGCTTTAAACAACATCACATCTTACGGCATCGGCGTTTTGCTTGGACTCATTTCATAACTTATTACTATCCCATTAAAATAACTCAACAATTAATACAAAAAAATCGATACCCATAAAAAAAACACTTATTCCATTTGCGGAACAAGTGTTTTAAATATTTATCAGCTTGCATCAACTATGCATAACCATATGAATCCATATTTTTCAAGCTCATACCAACACCGTCTTCTTTGGACCAATCTTTGTTTGTAATCCGTTCACCACACATATCCAAACGAGCAAGCAACCCCATACTGTCGTTTTCCTTTTCTTCTTCACGAGCCATATCTTTTTCAACCTCACGAGCATCTTCACCCATTAATACGGCCCAAATTCCACCTGCTACACGTCCCGCTTTTGCCATAAAAACCTCCGTTTTTAATTTAAACTAAATATATCATATCACATTTTTACACTTCTTTCAAGTTTTTTTTGTTTCACATGCCAACAATCACAAAAATAAAAATTTTGTCATTTTTTTCTTTTATTTTTGCAAAAAATAAGATATACTGATTTAAAAATTTATTCAGAGGAATAGGAAATGAATGAAAACGAGAACAGATTCAACAAAGATTTTTTAACACCGCCTGTTTGTTTAGCACAACTTGCAAATTCGGTTATTCAAACCGGTGCTAATGACTTTCGATTTAATGATGTTTTATCAGCCCCTAAACATTTATGGTCTTATCTCCATCCAACATTTTATAAATTAATAATGCATTCCAAAGAATATCCGGAAGTTTTTCACCAAGGACTGGTAAGTGTATGGCAACCGGCACTTGATACGGCAGCAGACACACATCATCTTTTTAAACAACATTATCATCAAATGATAAAAAACATTCCGTCCACACTTCCTTTCAATGAAATCCTTTTAGCCGGCTTGGCACAATATGAAATTCCAAAACTACTTTATTCTTTTGGCATATGGAGCTATAAAGATATTCAACGTTTCAATATATTTTCTCACAAATTATCCATCGAAAAAGCACAACAAATACTCCCCCGAGAAAAACAACCTCTGCCCAAAGGCACACAGTTAAAGTTTTGCATTCATAATTCATTTGAAGATGTGATGGAATTTGCCGAAAGGCACGGGGATTATTTCGCTCCCCCCAAAAAAGTATTGAATATTGTTCAAGACATAAAAAAATACCTTTCATTATTTGAAATGACAATTGTTTGTTTTAACCATGACTATTACAATCCACAAGACAGAATCTTACCGGTAAAAGATTGGTCAAAAGCAGGTTCAGATGAAGAAATAGAATACATTGCTTGCAGACACGCCATTATGTTGCACGGCATACACTGGGACAGCGATACAAATCACACGGCATTTTGCGGTAATGCTTTGATACAAGGACGATTAACAAAAAAATTTATTGAGCTGGCACAATGCATTAATACAGATGAAGTCAATCTTGATAATTTCAGACAATTCTTATTGACATCCGATTATTTAGGACATCTTCCTTTACCGATTGTATTAACAAAGGATGATGAAAAAAAATTATTATGTCAAATGATTGACGGCACACAAAAATTTTTAAATCAGCAAGAAGATAAAGAGTGGAGTCAACATTTAGTTTGTTGGCATAAGCGTTGCACAAACGGAATCATATATAATTTACCGATTTATATTGCCACGGCAAAACCGATAACGCTTTCTTATTTACGAGATTGTATGTTAAAAACGAAACAATAAAGAAAGGCATTTCCATGCAACATCCTGACAACAATTTACCGGAACATCAATCAGAGCCCTCCGAAGAAAACTTTTCGGAAACCGAGGACCCGTTTAACAATGATTTAAGAATAGAGCCGACTCCGGGACAAATTTTACTCAACAACTTTTTAAGTTTCCCCAAAAAAGAACGCAAACATCTTTATAAATTACTGAAAGACGAATCCCGTCCAATTAAGTATTTGTTTGCCATCAACAATTTACCGGAAAGCTTTTCAACTTTTTTATGGGGCATTCTCCGATTAGAAGAAGCTGATGAGGTAGAATATCAACAAAAGGTATATGAATTTTTAAACATTCATCAATTATTAAATGAAATACCGGAAGACAGTTTAAATCAAAAACAATCTAAAATTTTATCAGACCTGTTCGGCACTTTGCGGGAAACATCAGATATTACTGATTATCACAATGACTTTTTGCAAATCGGCTTATCAAATGAACAAATTAATAACTGTCATTTATCTTTGAAAGAAACCATATCGAAAATGGTAATGGAAGATGACGGTTATTTAGATTTAGCACAAAAATTCAGACCGGAATATTTGGACATACTGGCACAATTTAATCAACTTATCCGATTAATGATAACCCGTCGTTTTCCGAGTGAAAGTGTTAATGAAGCTATTTTGACAAATACCATATCCAACCCTCAAACCGCAGATGAACTATTGCTAACACGACTGGAAACCGCTCATTATTTATTCGGATATCTGGAAGAAAACCATCCGGAATCAGCAGAAAGATTATCTGCACTGATTGACTGGGAACAAATTGCTCGTACTCATTTTACAAATTTATGCCGAAAAATGAGCGAACTGCCACAAAATAAAACTTATCCCGAAGTGACAAAAAATATTCGGGAACGCAGTAAACAATTTATGTCATTCTTCCCGAAACAACTTACAAAAAAACAACTCAATTCAAAAACAAACAATATGTTGTTAAAGATACTAATTTGTTTACACACAATCGAATTAGATCCAATCAGTAAAGAAAACCTAATTGAATGGTTCAAAAAAACCGTGAAACTTCCCCAAAATATCAATCAATCCCAACAACAGAAAGAAGATCTTTTAACATTGTCCAAGCTATCTTATATCGCTCAACTGCAAAATGAACAAATTGATTTATCAAAATCCCCGAAACGATTAAAAGAAAAAGAACAAGAAGAATTAAAATTACTCGCTCAGGAAATGTTACGTTGTGCCCAATCCTATTTAACAGATGAAGACAAAAAAACACCAAAAGGAAGCAAAGCCCTCTACTCTTTTATGAGTGATTATCAGTTATTGTATGCTTTAGGCGTTTTTGATTACAATGACTATAAACAAGCTGAAGATAAACAATACACAACACAAGAACACAATGGGAAAGCAGCTATTCGAGATCGCTCCATTACCGAAATTTTTAAATGTTTATTAGATGAAAATTATGTTTTACCTCTTAAAAAAGAATATTTAGACGGTGTGGAACAATTAAGAACTGCCTCTCGTTTATATCAAGCCCTTTATACTGATAATGCAAACAATCCGGTTGATTTATTAAAAAACCAACCATTTGAAAATGACTATACTGCCGGAAAAACACCTTTACAACAAGAAGGCTTATTTTTGGAAGATATGATTTATCTGTGCAGAACACTTTACCCTAATCCACAACAAAACAAACTATTAAATGAAATTATAGATAGTTATTGGAATGAAACGATACATAATTTAAAAGATTTACCTGCTTATAATTCAAAACCGGAAATTTTACCTCGCGTTCAACGCAATTTGGAATATATCAGCTATCCTTTCTATCAGGAAGATACCCCAACCACATTTGATAACCGAAAAGAAAAATATTTTGAATTATTAAGCGATATTCATTACACAATATGTCAAAAATACGAAAACGTTCCGCCCAAAAGACAAGCAGCCTTGTATCATTTAGCAACTTATACACAAGCATTTGAAAAAAGACTAAATATTACACAAGATAAAATTATTGATAAACTGCTCAACAGTTTGGGAACACCGGAAAACACCCGATAGCACATATTAAAAAACAAAAAAATAAAATTAATTTCTTTTTTTGCTTGACAAAGCATGTTCTTTCTGATAAAAAGACACTGACCAATGGCGGATGTAGCTCAGTTGGTTAGAGCGCTGGTTTGTGGTACCAGATGTCGTCGGTTCGAGTCCGATCTTCCGCCCCATTGATAAGCTCCTTAATTTTAGGGAGCTTTTTTGTATCTTTCTTTAAATAATCCATACCCCACTCCAAAAGAAAAAGTTATATTCAAACAGCCATTTAACTATTTTATTCAAAATCCCCCCGATTGTTTCTTTTAATGGAGGGATTTTTTATGGTTTATTTTTGAATAACAGTTCAACAAACTGAAAAAATTTTAAATATTTTTCAACCCACAATAACCGTCCGTCCCATATTCCCGATTTAAACATCTATCACATTCATTTTTAGTTGTTGCAATTGGGGTGACAATACCGCAGTCATAACAAACTTGATCATTGCCAGAAAACATACCGGCAGAACATTCCCGAAATATGCAATTATTTCCATCAAGTGTCCGATTGGGACAAATTGTTTCACAGCGTGATTTATCTCCCCAATCAACACTTACAACTGAACGGGTATTACATGAAAAACAAATACCATTTGAATTATATAAAGGTTTATCTTCTGTATAAGTCCCCAGCGTACCACATTTGAGCATACACTTATCATTAAAAACATATCCAAATACACGTTCAGGACATTTATCACATTCAGCTTTTGTTGCAAAGGTATAATAATTGCCGGCATCATCACAATCCAAACAAGAATTGTCTGTTGTTTTAAATTGTCCATCATTACAAGCTTTTAAAATACATTTGCCATTTTTATCAACTTCTCGTTCATTTGGACAAGCCGTTAAACATTTGTCTTGTTTCGGTAAAGATTTGGGTATGTCGCAGGCATAGCAATTTCCGGATTCGTCCATGAGCGGTTTTTCTGTTGTGGTACAATAATCTTTCGGCATACATGTATTTCCAACAAGAACCCGACCTGAACACAACGTACATTTTGATGCATATTCTGCGGGCATACTAATATTTCCGCTTTCAGAACATTTTAAACAAACTCCATTTCCATTATGTAATGGTTTATCTTCTGTATAAGTCCCCGGTGTGCCACATTTGAGCATACACTTATCATTAAAAGCAAATCCAAATACACGTTCAGGACATTTATCACATTCGGCTTTTGTTGCAAAAGTATAATAATTACCGGCATCCATGCAATCTAAACAAGCATTATCTGTTGTTATGAAACGCCCTGCAGCACATGTTTTTAAAACACATAATCCATTTTGATTAATTTCACGTTCCTCTGAACAAACAGAAGTACATTTGTCTTGTTTCGGTAAAGATTTAGGGGCATCGCAGGCATAGCAATTTCCGGATTCGTCCATGAGCGGTTTTTCTGTTGTGGTACAATAATCTTTCGGCATACATGTATTTCCAACAAGAACCCGACCTGAACACAACGTACATTTTGATGCATATTCTGCGGGCATACTAATATTTCCGCTTTCAGAACATTTTAAACAAACTCCATTTCCATTATGTAATGGTTTATCTTCTGTATAAGTCCCCGGTGTGCCACATTTGAGCATACACTTATCATTAAAAGCAAATCCAAATACACGTTCAGGACATTTATCACATTCAGCTTTTGTTGCAAAAGTATAATAATTGCCGGCATCTGTACATTTACGACATTTTCCGTCTATATCCTTAAATTCATTTTCATTACATTTTAACGTGCAATATTTTCCACTCATAACCGTTCTGTTTTCACAAATTGCCCCACATAAATAGGCATTTTCAACCGTAATTAAGGTATCTTCCGTACACGAATGACATAATCCCGTTGTATCCCATAATGGTGTATCCGGTGAACAACATTGTCCCATCGTTGTACAACATTCCCCGTTGACAATACTGCTACAACATAGTCCACCCAACACTTTATCATCCGGACAACATTTTAATTGATGTGGATTATCACTGTCTTTAACGCACTGTTCTCTTGGACCACAACTAGATACACACAAGCCTTCCGAACAAGTGCCACACTTACAATCATTATCATGACGACATCTGTCAATTTCATGTCGAGAATCTTCCGGAATTTCTTCTTTACCTCGCATATCTTTATAAAATTCATACGCTAATTCTACTTTTTCTGCTGAATTACAAATATCCGGTGTTGCTTCATATTCTTCTATCCCCACAAAAATAGAATAAGGCGATTGCCATTGGCTTTGTAAGAGCAACTTACAAATATCACTCGGCACTTCGGAAAGGAATATTTCAAAATATTCTTCATATTGAGGACTCATACGAGCCATAATCGGATAACCCATGCGGGTGGTATTCCCCAATTCCATGTCAATTTCTCCGGCATAATTTTCTTCAATCAATTTATCCATTTGATATGCAATATCATTTGCCCGAATAGCCAATTCATTAACGGTTTCATTAGCAATATATTTATTCATGGCAAATTTATACCCCAGTATGCCAGCAACACTTAATACTCCAATAACGGCAAGCACGCCCAACATTTCAACCATACTCCGTCCAAGTTCATTGATTTTAGTTTGCATATCTTTCTCCTCACATCATAAAGTTGCATTTATATATGAGAGTGTAATAAAAGGGACCTTTTTTTCCCGCTTCGAATCGGCAAAATCAAATTTTTGCAGAAATGAAAGATTATTGTTTGAGTTGAATTAGTTAGTCAAAATCAAAAAAAATGCAAAAATGTGAAAAAAAGTGTTGCATTTATACGTCCCTTTTTTTGCAGATAGAAATTTGTAAAAAAAACGATTGACAAAAGAATAAAAACATGATACTTTGTAAATGTTAACATTATAAAGAAAATAAAAAATGACCGAAATAATTAACAATAATTATTTTTACCGATTGGATTTACGACGACGATTTGTCTTTTAACTCAAACAAAGTCGTCTGATTTGATTTATCTAAATCATTATTTTTAATCCAATAGAAAAGGTCATATATTATGAATAACTCAACTTTATCCATACAACATTTGAATACAACGCATATTGCCGACGTTATGTCATTACAAGACAAAATTATTGCCGGATTAAATCCGGATGAACAACATTTTATTTTACATAGAACCGAAGCTGATTATATGAAATCATTAACCGGAAAAAGTTCACGGATGGTCGGTATTTTTGATAATGGCAAACTTATTGCCCAACTAATTTACGGATTGCCGAAAAACGGTGAAGATCGGGATATGCCGGAATTCAGACCGGATATTTCAAATAACAAACTGGTTATTTTTGAAGCAATTTTAGTAGATCCAGCCTATCGGGGACATGGGTTAATGCATAAAATGTTAGATTATGTGGAAGAAACAGCACTAGATAAAAACAGAAATCATGCACTTATACAAATTGCCGTAGATAATCCTGCCAGCTGGATGAATGCACTGCACTATGGAATGAAAATTACAAAAGTTGATTTAGATCCGATTGATGATGCAAAAGTCATTTATTTGGAAAAAAATATTCAAAGAAACAAATCAACATCTTCAGCAACACATATCAGTGATATTTATCACATGCACATTGGAAATAATATACACAAAAAAGCCCCACAATTATTTAAAAAAATGCAGTATTTGTCTGAACAGGGATATGTCGGTATTGCTTTTGATAAAAAAACACTATCACTTATTTGGCTGAAAGAAGATATTGTTCCGACAAACAGAAAACCTTTTTATAAAGATTTTGTTTTGTACCAACAAGAACAAAAATTTATACATACCAGATAAATATTTTTATCGCCCCATATACAAACTTGGGGCGATAAGTATATTACATCATTTAATTTGAGTTCCGCCCCATTCAACCACCGTAAAACCCTTTCTAACCGGCATTTGTGGTAAAATTTTCAACTATGGTTGTGGTTGTCATTAATCTTTGTTCAAGTTCCGGCAGATTATCTTGTTCTGCTGTCATTCTATCAACCTTTCGTCACATTTATTTTGAGTTGAACAATTGTCTGATTGCCCAAATTAACTGTCCGAAACCTTTTTTTAACATAAAGAACGGAATCAAAAAAAACGGAACAAAAAAAAGAATAGGAATGTCTGTTTCACGATAAGAGAAGACATCTGTACCTGATCCGTTTAAAAAAGTTTCAAATTCACCTTTTTTACGATAGGCATTCCCCTCTTGATTATCAGAAAGACGTTTAATTTCAATTTTTTCTGTTTTTGTGTTTAAATACAAAGTTGAACCATTGTTTCTCTCTGCAATAATCAATCCTTGCACTTGATTTAACGGTATCGTTTTAACCGGTTGATATTGTAGTAGCATCCAGTTAATTTTCATTACTTCACAAACGGCACTTGATTGCGTACACATCAATTTTGTCACATTTTGTGAAGTAAACAATGCAAAACAAGCAAACAACAAAAAAACAGAACAAAAAATACACCATACCGTAAAAAATCCAATCATCCCATACAAGCCATCTTTTGTTTCAACATTGTCAGATTGAGATAATACATCTGAATTTTCATTTTCAAAATTTTGTTTTTCTGTTCCGCCAATTATTTTAGGTTTATGAAACATAATCTATTCTCCTTATTTATATGGAGTCGCTAACAATGCACTAATTCCTAATTCATCCCGATATAAAAATACCATTCCAACACCAATCATTAAAATCAATAAAGCAACCAATGAAGATGAAAATTTAGAAACCGCCGGCAACTGTACTTGAATTTTATTTTCTCTCAAATAATTAGAATATATACGACAAGAGGATAAAATATAGATTGGACGAAAAATAACTTGAATAAAAAACAATGCAACTAACATAGATACACCAACAAATGAATAAAATACATACATATCATTTTCATTTCTCATCTGTTCAAAAATAACCGGAACCATCAATACAGCTCCTACATAAGATGCAATTCCAAAAAACCAACAAATAGTAACATATGCTACTCGTAATTTAATCAATGCCTTAAAACGAGTTTGAACCATACAAAGAGAATCTTTGCAACTGTCAGTCACGGAACGACCGACAATTAAAGCCGGCAATACACCCAAAGTTGCTAATTTCCAGGCTTGATAAATTGCTTCTTTTAATAATTTTTGGGATCTTGACGTTTTATTTTTTTTAGAAGGCAATCTATCTACAATACGATTAACAGTCCACCATCCGTCAATCCAACTAAAAACCCACAATGGCCAAGCACGAGAAAACACAATTTTTAAACATTTTGCTACTGTTGATTCTTGTCCGCTTTCGTGTAAAAAATGAGCAGCCCCCATACAAGCCGTTAATAATCCAAGCGGATAAGTTGTAATACCAACACAAACAAATGACCATACCCATAAAACCACATCAGCCGGTGTTGCTCCGTCTTCATTTTTAGCACTTTCCCAAACTTCTTCGGGAATCCAATTGAGTACTTGTACCCACAAATAATAGCCTAAACCAATGCAAACCAGTTGTAAAAATGCAAAAACAATAATTTCTTTTTCTTTAAAAATCAGTTTTCCTGCACAACCAACGTTATACCAAAAAAAATCCAATGCTTCTGCTTTTGTCGGTTTAGGTTGTGATTGATATTCTGCATGTGCATCTGCTTTTAATTGTTGAAACTCTTCTTTAATATAATACACTGTTTGTTCCCTCCCACCTTATTAATAATATAATGTTATCATATAATTTTATGTGATACAAGTATAAAAAAATACCTTTTCTTTAAAAAAAGAAAAGGTACCTGATTTTAAAATTAATCTAGCCCCGAATAACCCGAGAAAATTTATCTAATAAAGCGTTAACCATTTTGTGTTCCGGTCCGTCAAAAAATGAGCGTGTCATATCAACATATTCATTAATGATAATCGGAGCATCTAAATTCGGATTTGCATAAAATTCTGCCAAACCGACTTTTAAAATACACTTTAATGGGAGTTCTAATCGTTCGTAATCTACTTTTTCCGAAATATTTGTTCGAATAATTTCATCTAAATCTGTTTCTCGTTCTTGAACTGCTTGTGTTAATTTTGTAAATAACTTGGCATCTGCTGCTTCCAATGGAATATATTCTTCCCGACCGGCAATACCATCTTTAATCACTTCACCACCAACTTCTCCCATCAAAAAACGAGATACAATTTTTTCCCAACTATCGGTTGGCGTTTCACATTCTGCCAAAAGGGCATGCGTATAAACAGCCTGAACGGCTAATAAACGAGCATTTGTATATTTTTGCGTTGTATTTTCCATAATTTATTCCTCTACCAATTTAAGGGCAAATTCTTTAAAATCTGCCATTGAATTAAAATTTTTATATACAGAAGCATATCTGATATATGCAATTTTATCTACCTGAAACAATTTATCTAAAACCATTTCCCCAATTTGTGAAGATAAAATTTCCATATCATTCAGTTCTTCCAACTGCTGAACTATTTCATCTACAATTCTATCAATTTGTTCGGCAGAAATTTCTCGTTTTCCGATTGCTAACAAAACCGAGCGATATAATTTTTCCCGTTCAAAAGGGACACGAACATCATTTTTTTTCACAACAATCAAATCTTTACTTTGTATGTACTCAAATGTTGTAAAACGACCACCACATTGCGGACATTGACGGCGTCTGCGAATAGAAGACGAATCTTCACTTGGGCGGGAATCTTTGACTTGACTTTCCATACAACCACAAAACGGACATCGCATTTATTTATTCTCCCAAGCCATATGAATAAATCGGAAAATCATCACACATCGCTTTAACTTCTTTCTGAACTGAAACAATTTCTGCTTCAAGTGTTTCTTCATCTACGGCCAAGGCTTTTAATATTCGAATAATCATGAGGGCAATTTGTTCAAATTCTTTTTCTCCAAACCCTCGTGTTGTTCCTGCCGGAGATCCAATACGTAAGCCCGATGTAATTGTCGGTTTTTGTGTATCATTCGGCACACTGTTTTTATTGCAAACAATATGTGCTTTTGCTAATGCATCACATGCATCTTTGCCGGTAATTCCCTGTTTACGCAAATCAATCAACACCAAATGAGTATCTGTTCCACCGGAAACTAAATCATACCCATGTGTCTTTAATGTTTTGGCCATTATAGCCGCATTGTCTTTTACGGCTTGTGCGTATGCTTTAAATTCCGGCTTTAATGCTTCTCCAAAAGCAACAGCTTTGCCGGCAATTACATGCATTAACGGACCACCTTGTAAACCGGGGAAAATAGCTGAATTAATTTTTTTTGCAATTTCCGGATTGTTTGTTAAAATCATACCGCCCCGAGGACCCCGCAATGTCTTGTGTGTTGTTGTTGTCACTACATCGGCAATTCCAATTGGATTCGGATGAACACCTCCGGCAACCAAACCGGCAAAATGAGCCATATCAACCATTAAATAAGCCCCAACCTTATCAGCGATAGAACGGAAACGAGCAAAATCAACTTCCCGAGCATAAGCAGATCCACCGGCAATAATTAATTTTACTTGATGTTCAACAGCTAACCGCTCCACTTCATCATAATCAATATAACCGGTTGAAGCATTCAATCCATAAGAAATACTTTGATAATATTTACCGGAAGAAGAAACCCGACAGCCATGTGTTAAATGTCCGCCGGCATCTAAACTCATCCCTAAAATAGCATCATTTGGTTGCAATAATGCCAAATAAACAGCAGCATTTGCCTGTGAACCGGAATGTGGTTGAACATTCACAAATTGTGCATTAAATAACTTTTTGGCTCGTTCAACAGCTAAACGTTCCACTTTATCCACCTGTTCGCATCCGTGATAATATCGATGAGCCGGATATCCTTCGGCATATTTATTTGTTAAGACGGAACCGACTGCTTGTAAAACAGCATTTGAAACAATATTTTCCGATGCAATTAATTCAATATGATCCTGTTGACGCCACAATTCCTGCGTAATTAAACGGGAAACATCACCATCCGTTTCAACCAACGGTCGATGAAAATAAGCATAATTATTTTTCAAAGTCATGAACCATCCTTTCCAATTTATTAACACGCACCCGATGACGTCCGCCTTCAAAATCTGCATTCAAAAAGTTTTCAACACATTGAATAGCTGTTTCTTCATCCATAAAACGTCCACCTAAAATCAAAACATTGGCATTATTATGCTGACGAGCAAGTGTTGCCAATTCCGGAGAACAAACCAATGCTCCCCGTAAATAATCATATCGATTAATTGCCATACTCATACCAATACCGGAACCGCACAAAGCAATGGCCCATATCGATTCGCCTTTTACAATCCCCTTGGCAACCCGTGCCGCCATATCGGGATAATCTACCGGCACATTCGGATCATTTGTTCCATAATTAAAAACCTGTATTCCTTTTTCCGTTAAATACTTGCGAATAACTTCCTTTAACGGACATCCGGCATGATCTGCCGCCATAATTACATTTTTTATTTGCATTTTTTGTGGTTTTCCTCTATACAAAAACAATGATAAGTAATGTTAATCAAATTATGACAAAAACACAAGAAAATTTTTTATTTTATGACACAAAAATTCTTTCACATATCGATGGATGTGTTTTAGGCATTGATTACGGAACGGTTCGGATTGGATTAGCCTTATCCGATAAAAACAAACAAATCGCAACACCATTTAAAACAATTCATCAATTAAAAGAATTGGATGATATTGTTCCCGCAAAAGAAATCCGTGCTTTTGTTGTCGGATTACCCCTACAAACAGACGGACAGGAGGGCGATATCGCCAAACAGGTTCGCTTATTTGTTAATCGATTGATTGAAAAATATAAACGTCCGGTTATTTTAACAGATGAACGATATACATCAAAATACGCTGCCGAATATATGACCGGACATGGAACACGCCTCAAAAAGCAACAAAAACAAATTGATTCGGTTGCTGCTGCCCGCATTTTACAAAAAGCCTTAAATCAATATTGGGCAACAAAATAATTTGAAATATAAAATATTATCGACAATAAATCCGTAATCCGCTATCGGCAGAACATAAAATATCCCTCAATCAATCTAAGCTATGTTAATTAATCAGGCTCAAACAGATTATATAAAAAAACCGCCAATAAAAATATCAGCGGTTTTAACAATAACCAATCTTCAAAATTATCTGTGACCGGTTTCAATCATTCGTTGCATTGCGTCAATTTCTGCTTGCATATCTTTGGCTTTTTGTGTTTCGCCCTCACCGGCAGCAACTAAGGTTGCCAACTGTTCTTTTAATGCTTCCTGCTTGGCAACAATGCTTTCCGTAAATATGGTTCCCATTGCACCGACTTGTCCCGCCTGTGCATTTAATTGATTTTTCAATTCTTCTGATGTTTGTTCTGCTTGGGCAGAAGATGCTTTTATATTGGCATCTGCTACATTATATAAATCCGTTAAACCGGCATAAGAACCCGTTGTAATTAAAAGAGCGGTTACTAATGCAATTAATTTTTTCATATTAAAACTCCTTACAATCAATCATAATAACAGAATACATTTTAATTGCTTCAATAAAAACTTGCAATATCTTTTTTTATCATCACACAAGCGAAAAACATAATTAAAAGGCCACGTTTAACAAAACCAAGCTAAACGCAATAATAACCATCCCGATAATTAATCCCATAACGGATAAATGCGGTTTTCCGAAAGCCCGTGCTGCCGGTAACAATTCATCAACGGAAATATACACCATAATACCGGAAACAAAAGCAAAAACCGCCCCCATAAGTGCAGGGGTAATAAACGGACGTAAAATCAAATAACCGATAACAGCACCTAACGGTTCACTTAAACCGGACAGAAACGATAAACGAAATGCTTTTTTACGACTGCGTGTTGCATAATATATCGGTACAGAAATTGCTATTCCCTCCGGAATATTATGTAAGGCAATTGCAATAGTTATCGGCAATCCGAGAATCGGATTTTCCAATGCAACCATAAAAGTTGTCAATCCTTCCGGAAAATTATGTATTGTAACAACAAGAGCCGTCATTAAGCCCAAACGAAATAATTTTTTACTCCGATGCTTTAATTGATTAATCTCTTTCTGATCTCGATATAAGGCATGCGGATTTTCATAACTTGGCACTAAGGCATCTATAACGGCAATCAACATGATACCTGCAAAAAAAGCAGATAACATCATCATATTGCCCCAAAAATTGCCGTAAACCGATACAAGCCGATTTTTAGCTTCCGGCAACATATCCATGAACGAAATATAAAGCATAACACCGGCAGAAAACCCCAAACAAACCGAGAGGAAACCAGCATTTTTCTTACGGGCAAAAAAAGCAATGCAACTACCGATTCCGGTCGCCAACCCTGCAAATAATGTCATGATAAAAGCAATGAATACGGCTTCCATCTAAAACTCCTTATTATCATCGTTTTTAAAATAATAAAGATTTACATAAAATGCAAGCCTTGTTATAAAAAACACACCATTCATACCGAATGATGTGTTTTTATACAAAATGACAATATTAATCCATAAGCACACACCCGCATATGCCATTGACATAAACAGCTGTTTTTCCTGTCGGACACGTTATCTCGTCGGTGCACTTGTTTTGACAGTTTTCACCATAATAACCTGTTTTACAGGCACATTTACAAGAAGACCCAATATTGTATAGCACTCCTCCATTTTGACAAGTTAAGTTACACTGCTGTGAACAATCCGGACCATAATAACCCGCATGACAGATACAGCTACATTCATCACCATACGGATCTGTCACACCATTGACACAGGCAGAAGTACAAGTTGTCTCACATCTTGCACCAACATATCCGTTGTCACAAGAACACCCGATAACTTCGCTTCCTGAAAAAACCGGATATCCATGACTGTTACAGAATGTATCCCGATAAGCGAATTCACAATGTTCTCCATGATACGAGGAACTGCAAGAACAAGCACAAGATTGTGTTTCTGTATCAAAATAGGCTGTTCCGTTGTTATTACACGTATTGGCACTTGTACAATTATGTTGAAACTCGCAATTTTTACCATAATATCCTGAATAACATGAACGACATTCACAACTTTGTGTTTCGGCATTATACCGAGTATATCCATGTCCATTACAGGTAGCACTAGAAGAACATTGATTCTCGCAATTTTTACCATAATATCCCGAAAAACATTCACATTCGCAAGATTGTGTTGCCACATTATACAATGCAGTTCCGGAATTGGAATTTCCATATTTACAACTGGGACATGTTACACAAGTGTCTGCATAATAACTCATACCATTATATTTATTACAAATACATTGACATTTTCCGTCTTTATATACAGGAGATCCATTCGTGCAAGTATTTGTGCATTTCTGATCACACTTTTCACCAAAATATCCTTCTTGACATTGACAAAATACCTCATCATTAATATAAACTGGATAACCGGAATACTGAACATATGATCCTGAACCGATATTAATTCCGCAAACAACTTCCGGTTCTTCAATTTCACAATTTTCTCCGGACCAGCCATCTAAGCAATAACAGTATCCATATCGCTTCATTACCCCATGTCCGCTACATACTTCATCTGGATTAGTTGTTTCGCAATTACGTCCATAATAGCCGGTTTTGCATTCACACCCTGCTCCATCATAATAATAAGTACTACCATTATACCATTTTTCTTCCCAAGAACCATTTCCGTTACAAACTTTCTCCCCTTCATCTACTTTGTTTTCACAATGAACACCATAATACCCCGAATCACATGATGAACAATTACAAACCGGACCTGCTTGAGCAGCATATCCATGTCCATTACAAAAATCTTCACGTGTACATAAATTATAATCCTCTGTATTATAACAACGACCTGTTGTATCTTGCATCCGATAACCGGCATTCATATCACAATTTTGACACTTATTTCCGATGTATCCCTCATCACAAATACATTTTTCTCCATTCCAATGTCCATATAATCCGCATTTTTTATCTGTTTCATCATCATCTTCTTCATCCGAATCAACATATTCCGTTAATGTTCCCGTTAACCCATTATCAATGTAATAAACCAATTCTCCACAATTTTCTGCCGTCACTGTTTCTGCTTTAATTTCATACGGCAATTCCCAACCTGTTTTTTGTAATTGCTCACATTCCGGATTGGGCACATTAAATAATGCTATCTCAAAATGATTATCAAATCCGAGTACTTCATACCCATATCCCATACGAGTGACGGCATTTTCTTCACTGAGTAATTCCCCCTCTGTTGGCAATGTTTGTTCTTCTGACATCTGTTGCATTTGAACACCGTATGTATTTGCCATAATATTCAGCTCATTGATGGTTTCATTCACACGATATTTCATCATCCCATATTTATAACCCATAATACCACCAACACTCAACACACCGATAATTGCTAACACACCCAGCATTTCCACCATAGAACGCCCTTTTTCCTTTGGATTGGCTAATGAGTTTGATTGAACGGCTTTTTCATTCAAAATTACTTGTTTTTGATGTTCTTTTTGTATTCTTTGTTTCATAATACACCCCTTTTATAAAATTTGCTTATAACAATGAGTGTAATAAAAGGGACCTTTTTTTCCCGCTTCAAATCGGCAAAATCGGATTTTTAAGAAAATGAAAGATTATTGTTTTAATTGAAGAATTTATTCAAAATCAAAAAAAATGCAAAAAAGTGAAAAAAAGTGTTGCATTTATACGTCCCTTTTTTTACATCTGATGAATTATCAGACACATTTTATCAAAACAAAATCCAAGCATATATCTCTGTTTATATTTAGCAAAAAAAACACGGCTTTCATTAACTGAAAGCCGTGTTTACTGAGCTATGAAAATAAATTATTCCTTTACTTCCGTTGCATTACTGACTGTACGAATATCAAAATATCGCAACATCGGAACAGCAACAAAAATAGAAGAATATGTTCCTAAAATTGTTCCCCAGACCATTGCCCGAGAGAATCCTTCAAGTGTACCACCACCAACAAATAACAACACTAATACCACAAATAAGGTTGTAAGACTTGTCAATAAGGTACGGGACAAAGTTTCATTAATACTTCTGTTCAAAATCGAGTCAATGGAATCTCGACGGAACTTGCGTAAATTTTCACGCACACGGTCATATGTAACAATGGTATCATTACAATCATATCCCGCCAAGGATAAAATACCGGCAACAACAACCATATTGAAATCCCAACCAAAAAAGGCAAAAATACCAATAACAATAATTAAATCGTGTGCCAAAGAAAGCATGCATCCGATTGCAAAGGGCCATTCAAAACGGAACCAAATGTAAATAGAAATAGCCAACAATGCCAAAATGGATGCTAATAAACTTTTTTGCTTTAATTCTTCTCCGATTGTCGGACCAATGACTTCTACCCGTTCATATTTATAACCGTCACCCAATTCGGCTTTAATCTGATTAACAACCTGTGCCCCCGTTTCACCTTCTCTCGGTTGACATTGAATTAAAATCATATTACCTTCTTCACCGGCAGATTGAATGGTAAAATCTTTTAAGAAAGATAAGCGGGAACGCATTTGAGCCATATCAAAGGCTTTTTCGGATGAAACTTCCACCAAAACACCGCCTTGAAAATCAATACCATAATTTAAGCCTTTTGTACAAATGGCAAAAATACTACCAATTAACATAATTGCCGAAAAAACATAACCCCATTTCCGCATATTTAAAAATGGAATATTAAAATTTCTTTTTCTAAATAACTTTTTCATGTTATCCACCCTTTATAAATCAATTTTTTTCGGTTGACGTACAGCAACCCATGCCATCAATAAAACTTTGTTAAATAAAATAGCACAGAACATCGTTGTTGCCAAACCTAATCCCAAGGTAATACCAAATCCCCGAACGGAACCGGATCCCAACATAAACAGGAATAATGCAGCAAACAATGTGGTTAATTGTCCATCAAAAATAGCAGAAAATGCACCGGCAAACCCTCGTTTTAAAACTTCTTTCGGAACAGATACACCGGCCATCATTTCTTCTTTCATTCGTTCAAAAATTAAAATATTGGCATCAACGGCCATAGCAACCGTTAAAGCAATACCTGCAAGTCCCGGCAAAGTAAGCGTTGCATTTAACAAACTTAATAATGCTAACAATAAAACACCGTTTACAACCAGTGTCACATCGGCAATCAAACCGAAGAAACCGTAAACAACAACCATAAAAATCAAAACGGCAATCAATCCAATCACACAAGCCAATGTGCCGGCTTTAATTGAATCTTCGCCCAACCCCGGACCAACAACCCGTTCTTCAACAACAATTAAGGGAGCCGGCAAAGCCCCGGATCGCAACAACAAGGCTAAATCATTAGCACTTTGAACCGTAAAATTACCGGTAATAATCCCTTGTCCGCCTGTAATCGGAGAATTAATAGTCGGGGCACTGATAACTTTTCCATCTAGCATAATTGCCAACCGCCGACCGACATTTTCACGTGTCGCAGTGGCAAATTCCTTGGCTCCGGCCGTTTTAAAACTAAATGAAACAGCCGGATTTCCTCTTTCATCATACGCTCCTTTCGCAGAATCTAAATTAGCCCCACTGACAACAACACGCCGTTTTAAAACGATATAACCTGTTTCATCACCTGTCACTAACATAGAATCAGGAGAAAGTTTACCCATTTGAGCTGCTTGCGGAGATGTTTCCTCATCAACCAAATGGAAAGTCATTTTTGCTGTTTTACCCATAATGGCTTTAATTTCAGACGGATCTTGTACCCCCGGCAACTGAATGACGATTCTGTCTGTTCCCTGTTGTTGAATTTGCGGTTCCTTTGTTCCCAATTCATCAATACGACGGCGAACAATTTCCAATGATTGTTCAACGGCTTTACGTTTCATCAATTCCAAGGCTTCCGGTGTATAGGAAACTTTTAACAAATCCCCGTCATTTTCCATACTTAACTGTCCGACTTCAATTTTGCGAATAGTTTCTTTTGCCGTATTCAAATCGGAGGCTTTTAAAATTTTAACCTGCATAACACCGTTTTCAACCGTTAACCCTGAAAAACGAATTTTTTCCCGACGCAATTCAGAACGACTTAAATCGGCCAAAGTTGTCAATTTTTCTTTAACCAAATCATTTGTATCAACTTCCATTAACAAGTAAGAACCACCCTGTAAGTCTAATCCCAAAGTAATGGGTTTAAACCACGTTTGAACGTGAGGCGGTAACTGTTTTAAAAATGATTCAGGCAAAAAATTGGGTAAAGCAAAAACAAAACCCAACACAACGATAGCCATAATCATACTGACTTTAATTTTTGAGTATCCAAACATTTTTTATCCTTATTTATTCTTTTTCGGTTCATCAATAAAAACTTGTGATACATATTCACGAAGCACTGTAATTTCAACTCCGGAAGCAATACTGACCGTTAATTCATTGTCTTTTGCTTTCGTTACCGTTCCAACAATACCGGAAACAACAATTTTTGTTCCTTTAACAATGCCATTTAAGCGGGCTTGATGTTCTTTCATTCGTTTTTGTTGCGGTCTGATTAAAAAGAAATACAAAATAAAAATAATTAAAAAAACCTGAATAATTGCACTGCTCCATTGAGCTCCGGCCATACCGGCCTGACTGACATCTGTGGCTGTTTGTGCAAAAGCTTCCGATATAAACATTTTTTTCTCCGTTTCGCTGTATTAAAATTAAAAATGAACTCTGAGAACTTACTATATAGATTTATCAGAAAAAATCAATCTTTTTTATTATTTTATTTGACTTTTTTACAAAAAATTTTTAAATTGTCGTCATTCACAATTAAGAAAGAAGGATATCAGATGACTGTTCAATTACACATTCAATATTTACCGCATTATTCAACCGACTGGGAAAAAATGCACTACAAAAATCCGGATGATTCGGGATTTGATTTGAGAGCAGCCATTGCCGAACCGATGATTCTGAAAGCACATGCAATTACGCTTGTTCCTTGTGGCATTAAAGTTAAAATAATCAATGATGATGCCACACCGTATTTTTATGAATTACAGGTTCGGGCACGTTCCGGATTGGCGACAAAACACGGAATTGGCGTTGCTAACGGACCGGGGACAGTTGATTTCGGTTATCGGGGTGAAATCAAAGTCGCTTTAATTAATTTCAGCGACACAGATTTTGTAATTGAACCAGGAGACCGAATCGCTCAGGCCGTTATTTGTCCTGTTATTCAGGCACATATTTCTGAAATTGACGTTGTCTCCGATGACACTTCTCGTGGTAGTGGCGGTTTCGGTTCTACCGGTAAAAAATAAATAATACTTACCTGTTTTATTTAAAAATTGAATATATTGCAGCTAAAAAAATAGCATGTAATTGATTTTTATATTACCCATCCCCGCCTTAAAAAAAGGCATAGAAAAACAAAATCAACAAAAAGCTGTCATTTTTTTTCAAAACATCATTCAATCAATAAAAAAGGGACCGAAAAAGGTCCCTATAATAAAACGCTTTAAAATTATGCAGCTTCGATTTCAGGCAATGGAACTTTACTTGATTGCTTAATTGTTGCAAAATATTCCCGAACAATAGCACTTCCTTGTGCTTCCACAATCAATACACTGGCAGCATTGTATAATGATGTACGAATCATCGGATGCAAATAATCCAATACAATCAGATTTTCATTATTCCGATACAATAAAGCATGCTCTCCACCATCATAAACAATGACCGGCTTTTCTTCACTGTCAATACGGGCTCGAATAATAATAAGCAAATTCCCCGCAGGATTACGTAAAACATCAAATTTTTTTTCTTGTTCCACTTTTGCTGTTTCCATTTTATTACCTCATACAATATATGTTATATTACATATTATTTCACAAAAAAAGGGGGAAATCAAGTAATTAATTGTTTTTTTTGTGACAAAAACATTGAAAGAATATTATTTTTATAAAAAACAGAAGACTGTTTGGCGTATTTTTTAATATATTATTAAGAAATAAAATTTATGTTTGTTCATTTAAATACATCAATTATTTATTCTTTCATATATCATGAAGTGAATGAAACAAAAGATTAACTATATGTTTTTTGACGTTGTCTATGTAAATAAGATAACACATTTTTTAATTGAAAATCATTTCTAAAAGAATGTGTTTCATTTGGCACTTGTACCAGTTCAACATTTTGTCTATTAAGCATCTCACACATATGCAGTGAATTATCAAAGTTAACAGATTTGTCATTTTCCGGATGAAGAATAATGATTGGTCCGGTATATGTATTGACAGATGGCGTCAACAAAGATTCAACTTCTTGAAAAAAACTTTTCAATAATACTAATTTAGATATAATCTCTGCATCAATATTCCGGCGAGATAAAAATTTTATTTTCTTCTCTAATTGTGTACAAAGTCCTCTACAAACGGGTTCTTTACCATATTGAATAAGGGGCGAAGAAATAAGAGCCAATTTTGTTTGATCTGAAAATTGATTTGCTAAATATATTGCTAAATTAGCCCCAAAACAACTTCCGACAAAGTAAAAAGATTTATTTGAAAAATTTTCCTGTAAAGTTCTTTTTGCTGTCTGTTTCATCTTATCAAACAATATAGCAGGAGAAGCCTCTTGCTTATACGCATTTTGTGTACAGTCAAAAGCAATATAACTCATACTGTTTTTTAAAGCATATTTCCGAATAAACACTTCTCTTTGATTTCTGATATTTAACCCCAAACCGGATACAAACACCAAAACATCCGAGGAATCTCTTAAAATAAGTTTATGAATAAAATCATCTGTTATCATACTGAGAATCCGCTTTATTATTAAAATCTAAACCAGTGTATTTGTTTTTCGCTCACATGAAACGGACCCTCGCATCGGATGATGCCCAATCAGTGTTGATTGTAATGATTGTTTTTCTTGTTTTAAGGCTTTGTTTTCAGTTTCCAATTCCAAATTACGACAAATTAACGCAATTTGCGGATAATGTTGTTTTGCAATCATATAAGGCGTTATTCCGGCATTGTTCGATATATTCCAATCGGCTCCCGATTGTAAAAGTTTTTTCGCATTTTTAATATCCCCCTCAAATAGTCTGATATGCAGTGCCGTATTACGATCTTTATCTTGTGCATTGATATCTATTTTTTCAGAATCAATCAATGCTTGTATCACTTTCGAATCTATTGCCCGATGTAAAAGTGTTTGTCCCGTTAGGGGATTTACCAAACTTAAATCGGCTCCTGCTTCTATCAACAATTTTGCAACTATTTTGCCCGAACAATCCCATACTGCCAAATCCAATGCCGTTTCTCCGCTATTATTACGGGCATTAATATCGGATAATGCCATACATTTTTCAACTGTTTTACGATATCCGCTTTCACCAATAGTTGAAACAGGACCATATCCTTTTTGAATAAATTGATGTAATAACGTATTACCATTTTTATCTATTGTTTTTAATTGCGTATTTTCCGAAATTGCCAATAACAGATAACATTTATCTCTTATGTTCAACAAATCCAAGTCCATAACTTCTTTATCCGTACATCGGGCCCCATTATTAATCAAGTACATAAAGAGTCGTTTAAGCCCCGTGTGATAATGAATAGGCCATTCATCTATTTGTTTGATATCTTTAACCAAATAATAAAGTGGCGAATGTCCCTCTTTATTGGGTATATTCGGATTCGCTCCGGCTTCTATCAGTGCCCGACAAACGTCCTCGGCATAATAATCATTTCCTTTATTCAAAAAGGTGGTAAAAATGGTTTCTCCGTCTGCATAGACTTTATTTAAATTTTCAACACCGGTTGCACGAATAAGCGGAATAGAGGCACTTGTTAAATCAGCAGCTCTGTATTTTAAAGGCGTTTCTCCGTTCTTGTTTAGCAGATTTGCATCCGCTCCTTTTGCCAATAAATAAGCCGGCAACTCACAACCATAATATATATTGGCAAAATAATGCAATACAGTGTTGCCTTTTCCATCTTGCCAATTTAAATCAATTCTTGACTCTGGGGAAATTTTATTTTTTGTAATCTCTTTTACCGTTTCCTTTGGATTAACCAATCGAAAAAATTTATCCAATATTTCCTCCGAAACATCATCACAATGTATAGAGTAATATCGACTTAAATCCAAGGCCTGTCTTGAACGGGATTTAAATAGACTCGTTGCCTGCATTAATACATATTTAGAAGTCACTATCGGCAAAACGGTTGTACACCATTTTATACCATCTACCCATGAAGGTGTTTGTATGGTATAAAACTTGTATAATTCTACTTTTTTCATATTATGTCCTTTTTTTACTCATAAATTTTAATAAGGGCATTACCGGATATCGGCATTTTTTTCTTATCTATTATTTTTTGTGCTTTGGGTGCAGTCGATTTGTCTGCCTCATCATTAGAACTGGCTAAACTTAATCCCAAAGAAAGTCCGGTAGCTATTGCTATAAAAATCCCAAAATTTCTCAAGAGTAATTTATTTTTTGCCGAATTATTTGTTGTCGGGAATAAAAAAATACCCGTATCGGATTTTAAATATCCTTGTTTTAACAATTGAAATGCTGTTCCCTTAGAGGACTTATCTTGATTGTTTCCGCTCCAAACAGTGCTATTATATCTTTGATTACATTGACAACGTTCTGTATGTTTTTGTTTGGCTTTTTGAATTCTTATCTGCTGATCCATATTTGTAAAATCCTTTATTATAATTCAACCGTATTTTTGCGATAATAATATTTTTTTATATCTCATATCAAACAATTTGTCAATTTTTATTTACATTTTTTATTTTTTGTGATACATTAAGCAAAATAAAAGGAAGAATCATGCCAAAATCAATCTATAACATTATAAAAAAACAAAATGGAGAAACATTTGCAAAAGCAATTCGTAAATATGACGACACGATCTTTGATATTTCAAATTTGCCTAACATATTAAAATATGCCGGACGCAATCCCATCCCACTTCTGCGTTTTTTACACAGTTTAAGAACAGAAGAAAAAAGTCTTTATGCCGACATATCAGATCCGTTTGTTTTGCTGAAACGAGCCGGATATACGGCTTTTTATGCCGATACATTAGAAAAACAAAATTCCATCAGATCTTATTTTACGGAAGATGAGGCACTCTGCACTTTTACGGATTCAAATCGTTTTAAAAATTATTATATTGTTCATGCCATTAAAGAAAATGCACACATATTGAATCGAACAGACTTTAATAACAAAGAAAGCCGTGAAGATGCTTACGGCATTTCCGTTATTTCCATTCAAATGCTCAAATTAGGCGGATTTATTAAAATTACAAACAGATATAATCATACTGTTCCATCCTGCGATAATACATTTAATTCCAATCCGGATAACATCATCCCCGGATTAACAAACGCACTCAAAAATTATTTTGAAGTTGATTTTTCTGTCAAGCAAGTACCGATACCGGATAATTTTTTGTATCAAAACGGGTGTTTGTACCACTATAATCAAGAAATAAACAACTGTTTCATCGGAAATGATTTTTACTGTAAAGACGGTATTGTTTACCCGATTGATAAAAATTCACAAATTATAGCAGATGAATTTATCATTGATTTAAAAGAAAAAAAGATTTTAAATCCGGCAAATAGCACTTCTTCCTTATATAAAGTACTTCAAGAAGAAACAAAAGGACTGGTTTGGCAAATTCAAAAACGAGAAAACAGACACGTTCTTTTCGTAGATAACAAAGAAATTTTATCATTGGAAAACGGAGCAATCAGAACACTTTATTTAAGAAAAACAAATGAAGTGGAATCCTTTTTATCACATCATAAATACATTGAAGAATTACATGGATATTCTATAACAAAACTCGGAAAAAAAAGTTTATCCCATTGTCCCAATCTCAGATATTCACATTTACCTCGCTGTGAAGAAATCGGAGAAAACTGCTTGGAAAAAACGAGTGCCGAAATCGAAGCTCCAATTCTCAAAAAACAAGGTATTTATTTTATTTCAGGCGTGGGTATTGACATCCGAAACAACACTTTTGTTTCTCAAGGGTCATTACCGTATCCGCTGTATGATTTCTTAAAAAGAAATATGTATACCGTATCATTACTTGACATTAAAGAAACAAATGGCGAAAATATTGTATATGCAAATAAAGAACCTTTTTTACGTTTTCGTGATAACAAACTTATCGGTTTACATTTCCCTGAGGGGATTCAGGTCATTGAAACAGCTGTATTAATGGATGTACCTTATTTAAAAGAAGTTTCCGGACAGGGCGTTTATATGATTGAAGACGCCAATCTTCTTCGTTGCTATCATTTACAAAAAGCCAATTTTCCACACGTAAAATACATTGGTTGCAACTGTATTGTTCACTGTGATTCAGTTGAAGAACTTTCTTTTCCGGAACTGGTAAAAATACCATCCTGCACATCACTTTGTTGTAACAGAAACTTACGATATGTTTATGCTCCAAAATTATTTATCATTCCCGAATTAAGTCAACTGCCCTCACTAGAACGATTTGACAGTGAACGGGGTATTCATTTAAGACAAACACCTACTTTGATTTCTTCAAATTCTTACCCACGTAAGTTTATCTTTATTGAAAAATCTGAAAATGAAAAACGATAAGCGGTTGTTCTACACTTCAGGTCGCTCAACAATAAAAAAAAACAATTTACCGGCTTTAAAAACCTTTATTGAAAGAAGAAGATGGATTGTTTGCAAAACTTTGAAAAGATTATGGTTATAAAAACAACAGACTGCCAGATAGTCCTTTTTATTTTAGAAAACGCCAATAAATCGGAAAAATCTAAAATGACATAGCTTATGCCAATGCACAAGGTAGTGATGTCGACAAAACAAACTGGATACCCGTTTCATTTACCCCTAAAAACGAATATGCTATATTTATAGGTAAAGATGAAAATGGATATATTTTTGTACGAGTTGAAGGTGTAGAACAAAAAATCTGTCGTTTGTTATTATCTTTGGGTGGAAACAATCAACTTCGTTTTTTCCATGATATCGAATATGCAGAAACAGATATGGGAGAACTCATTGAATGTCTAAATGAATCAATTGATATTGTCATTGCTTTTAACGGTAGACTCTATCGAATATTTTTTCTATCATTCAACAATGAATTCAAAATGATTTTTTCAGTATTTGTTTTATTGTTTCTAAATGGTTGCTGAATCATTGTCTCTTGAATCTCATCAATAAGAACGATATCTTTTTCCATTGTGTCATTCTCTAAAGAACTCAGTTTAGAACAGTACGAACAATTAAAATTCCCACCAACAGATTGCGGAGCTCCCGTTAAAGAGTTAAGATTCCAACAGCTAGAACAATTAAAGTTGCTGCCAACAGATTGTGGACTTCCCTCTAAAGAGATCAGTTTGGAACAGTGTGAACAATTAAAATCACCACCAACAGATTGCGGAGCTCCCGTTAAAGAGTTAAGATTCCAACAGCTGGAACAATTAAAGTTGCTACCAACAGATTGTGGACTTCCCTCTAAAGAGATCAGTCGGGGACAACCTGAACAATCAAAATTACCACCAACAGATTGCGGACTTCCCTCTAAAGAGCTCAGTTTGAGACAGCCTGAACAATCAAAGCCTCCATCAACAGATTGTGGAGCCCCCTTTAAAGAGCTCAGTTTGGGACAACCTGAACAATCAAAATTACCACCAACAAATTGCGGACTTCCCTCTAAAGAGCTCAGTTTGAGACAGCCTGAACAATCAAAGCCTCCATCAACAGATTGTGGAGCCCCCTTTAAAGAGCTCAGTTTGGGACAACCCGAACAATCAAAATTACCACCAACAGATTGCGGACTTCCCTCTAAAGAGTCAAGATTAGGACAACCTGAACAATCAAAGTTACCACCAATACATTGTGGCACATTTTTCAAAGATTTTAAATTTTTACAGTTGGAACAAATGAAAGATCCCTTTACGATAATTTTTGAAAAACAGGCGGGGAACTCTTTCCAAATATAGTCCGATACATCTAAATCCCCTTTTATGACCAACCCTTCCGGTAAATTATTAATTTCATAATATTGATTATTTAGTCGTATTAGTAATGAGTTTTGAATTAAAATTTTACCACCAATAAATTGTAGAGCTCTCTCGACAGAGTTAAGTTTAGGACAACCTGAACAATTAAAATCGCCACTAATAGATTGTGGCATACCCTCTAAAGAGTTAAGATTATGACAAGCTGAACAATTAAAATCACCGCTAATAGATTGCGGCACACCCTCTAAAGAGTTAAGTTTAGGACAGTGTGAACAATTAAAGTTACCACCAATTGATTGTGGCATATTTTTTAAAGATTTTAAATTTTTACACTTGGAACAAATGAAAGATCCTTTTACGATAATTTTTGAAAAACAAGCGGGGAATTCTTCCCAAGCATAGCCTGATACATCTAAGTCCCCTTTTATGACTAACCCTTCCGGTAAATTATTAATATTATAATACTGATTATTTAGGTATATTATTGATGTGTTTTGAGCTAAAATTTGTCTACCAACAAATTGTGGAGCTCCCTCAACAGAGTTAAGATTATGACAACCTGAACAATTAAAGTTACCACCAATTGATTGTGGCATATTTTTTAAAGATTTTAAATTTTTACAGTTGGAACAAATGAAAGATCCTTTTACGATAATTTTTGAAAAACAGGCGGGGAATTCCTCCCAAGCATAGCCTGATACATCTAAGTCCCCTTTTATGACTAACCCTTCCGGTAAATTATTAATTTCATAATATTCGTTATCATAATAAAATAAGCCTATATTATTGAAATCTGCTTTAATTACGATTTTTTTATCTTTGATAAAGGTTTGAGTATCAAATAAGTAGTGGTCTACGGGGGCTTTATTGCATTTTCCTCTGCATTGTAGCATTTCTTCAACCTGTCCATTCATACGAATTTCAAAAGTTACATGAGGTTGACCTTTTTTATCTCGTAAAGAATAAATTTTCGTTTTTCCATCTTTAACAGGTTTGTCATACGATCCTTGACCAATACAGCATCTCATCTGATTTGATTCATAATCTAACGCCTCCGGAGTTAATAACCGATATGCTTTCAAACCATTGGGTAAATCCATTAAAAATTCAGTTCCTTCTAATGATTTTTTTAAATCAGCTTCCTGTTGGATTTTTTCTTCAATTTCTTTGTGCCATCTCTTAACACCATCTAAAATGGCATCAAAAGATTTATATTTACTGTATAATCCTGCCAAGTTGATAATGTCTTTTTGGGGATTGTGTTTTTGTTCAGCCTTTTGAATTTGCCTATCAGCTATTTCTGTCGCTTTTTGGTATAAAAAGTCACGTGCTTTTGTTAAATCATCAATAACACTTTGCGGAAAATTATCTCCTGTATATCTAAATAATTTAATGCCATTTTTTAAATTGTCTTGAGCCCATTCTGGCAGACCATCAGTGGTTAAAACAGAAACAATAGGTAGGGATAGCTCACCTTGATACAAAACATCAGCCATATATTCACGACTTCTCTTTTTTAAGCATTGCAAAATTAAAGATTGGACAACGCTTTCTTTATGTTTTTTTACAAATTGAATGTCTCTTAAATTTTCTGGAGTAAAAGTGGGAACGCTGTTGTATAATAATGTTGTTATGGCAGCTATAAAGTCTTTTTCATTTACTAAGTTTATTTTTTGCATCATGCCTACTCTGTATAAATTTTATCGTAGTTTATCATTATACAATAAAATGGCTATAATGCAATATTTTTTTATTTTATCATTTATTAAATGCCCCAAAATACAATCGAGCATTGTGCAAGATAACTACCCCCTTGTTCCCAAAGTTGTTTCATATATTTTGTAATAGAAGAATATAAAATTTTATTCTTTTACATTGGAACACTTACTGTGCTGGTTTCGTAAATAAGGACAATGGACGCCTTTTTGAACAGGCTGATATTGAACGTCATTTTCCGCTCTTTTTATTTCCTGTTCTAACTGTTTGGGAAAATGAGTGTAATAAGAATATACGGTTCGAGGATAATCTACATAATGCCAAATTGTATGTTCCCCAACGATAAGTGGTTCAAATGACGTATAAATTTCTTGATATTCTCTTCTGGATTGACAAAGCCTGTTATTCGCATGCTCCTGTAAAAAATAGTGCATAGCACGATTACTGTCTTTACTTGGAATATAATTTTTCATCGTTGTCTCATGAGCTAAGGAAAGATAATTTTCAACTCCTCTTGAATACAGATGATTTAAATTTGCAAGAAGTGCCTTATCGTATTGAAGTTTCGCAGTTGTTTTTTCTGTTAGTGAAAGTGTTTCAATAAGCAATTGGATTTCTTTGTTACTTGGCTCACAGGACGATAAAAGAAGTGCTGATAGGATATTTAAAGATAATAATAGTTTTTTATTCATTTTTTTCTCATTTTTAGTTGATTTATTACTCATAAAAGTACTATTCTTGGCATTAAGTGTCAAGATATAAAAATTTTATCTGTTAAAGATATTGGAAAAACGCTCATAAATAAAATATATTTTAAAGGCTTAATGTTTGCTTATTTTTCAAATGAATGTCATAATTTATGGAGCAAGCCATTTTGGAAGGCACTCAATTCCAACATCAATTCATTCTGCGTAAACCAATGAAACACTATGAGCCATAATGCGAATAGATGTTGGAATTGGGCGAGAACCCTCGGGTGAGAGCCCCTTATCCATTACACATAAAAAAAGACTGCAAAAGCAGTCTTTAAATGGCGGGAGTGAAGGGGAATTTAGAGATAACCTTTTGAAATAATTAAAAAATTAGAAAATTTTTTCTTGTTTTTTTAGGAATGTTTTCCGGTGACGGAAAGGCTTGATACTGACGCCAAAAATCCTCTAATCTTCTGTTTTTTCGACATTTTGTAGATAATTGTTACCAAACCTTAACTGTCTTATTATTGCCATTTTATTGTCTGTCCAATTAGACTGATGTATTTCCCCTCCTCAAAATCCAATCGGGCAAATGTCTTGATTTTGGAAAATTAAAAAAATTAAAATCGCAAAAATATATCGCCAACTCCCCAAAAACAATTTTAAATATTTTTTGACTTTTTAAATATATTTTGCTAAAATTAGGACAATATTAAGATTAAAAACATTCTCATTTATACAAGAGGTTGATGTGGTAAAAGATTTAACAAATTCAAGAATAGATCGGCAAAATATTTTAAATAATGAACTTGCGGTTACTGAAATTAGAGAAAAATCTGGGATTAAGGGAATCTCATGGAATGGTAAAATATATATTACTAAAGAAATGACCGCAGATTTTTTTGAAGTAGATATTAGAACTGTAAGTAGATATATAGAACAGAATACAGATGAATTAACCTCTAATGGTTATGAAGTTTTAAAAGGGAAAAAATTAAAGGATTTTGTTCATGATTTTGGTAAGGACATTAATGTCCCTAGCAAAACGACTCAGTTAGGGCTGTTTGATTTTAAAGCATTTATGAATCTTGCAATGCTTTTGTCTGAAAGCGAAAAAGCAAAAGCTTTAAGACAAATGATTTTAGATATAGTAATTGATTTAATTAATAAAAAAACTGGTGGAGGTACAAAATATATCAATCAAAAAGATAAAGATTTTGTTTTTGCTTCTATACAAGAAGAAAATTATAGAAGACAATTTACAGATGCTTTAAAGGATTATGTTGAAGATTATAAATTTAAGTATGCTCATTTTACAGATTTAATATATGTAAGTATTTTTAAAGAAAAAGCTGTTGAGTATAAGAAAATTTTAGATTTAAAGGAAAGTGATAAAATTCGAGATACTTTTTATAGCGAAATTTTAGATATAATAGCAGCATATGAAATAGGATTAGCTGACGAAATAAAAAAAGAATATGAAAAGTGCAACGAAGTTTTATCTGTAGAACAGGTAGAAAATATTTTAAAGGACTTCGAACAAATGGCTCTATGGAAACCTCTAATTAAGAGAGGAAGAACTAAAATGGCAAGTAGAGATATGGCACTAAGAGAGGCATTTCATTATCAATTATCTGAATACATTCAACCTCTAGATAAAGATGAATATCAAAAATTTCTTGGTGCGACAGGTGATGAACTTGAAAAATTAATGCAAGAAAATCAAGAAGTCCTTAAAAGATTGAAAGATCGGAAATGATGATTCAATATATTACAATTGAACAGGCAATCGAAACTCATCAAAAAACCATTCAATATAGTGGAGGTGGTGCTGATGGGATGTTAAATAGGGGACAACTTGAAAGCATACTTGAGCATATAAAAAATGATGAATATTATCCTACTTTTGTTGATAAATTGACACATCTATTTTTCGGAGCTTGTAAGTTTCACTGTTTTGAAGATGGGAACAAAAGAATTGCAATAACACTTTGTGCTCATTTTTTATTATTAAATGGTTATATGGCTGTTGCAAAAAGTTTTTTTATTGCAATGGAAAATATAAGTTACGAAGTTGCTTCAGGAAAAATATCTAAAGAACTATTACATCGAATAATAACATCTATTATGGATAAAACATACGACTATAATGAAGAATTAAAGTTAGACATATTAAATGCAATTCAATAGCTTTAATCTTTTATCATCTCTCAGAATTATTTTATAAAACTATATTTTGAACAAATATAAACTTATATCTTCAAACTCTCCACAGCATTGGATAGCATTTGAGGATTATAGTTAAAATACCTTTGAGTCGTGCTGATATTTCTATGGTTGGCAAGTTTTTGAACCAACCAGATATTGACACCACTATTAACCAACTTAGACACGAACAAGTGTCTGCCAAAATAACTTGCCCCATGAATATTGAACTTTTTATAAATGTTAGAGAATAACCTACTGATTGAAACTCTGTTATAAGGCTGGTTCATTTTTTGAGATTTAAAAAGGTAATCTTCTGGATTTAAATCTTCTTCTTTGGATTTTAAGAATTTTAAATATTCTCTAAATTCCTTCTTCATTTGAGTATTTAAATAATAGTTCGCCCCGAATTTGCCTTTCAATTCCACCTAACACTCGCAATTTATGAAAGGTATTTCATATTGCTCGTGAAGGTTCATTGATAGGTGTGTCTAAATGTCTTTATCGGGCAAAGTGACGTGTAACTGTGACGGGAAGGAAAAAATACCTAAAAAAAGGGTAAAAAAAATTCCACAATGACAATGTCTTGTGGAATGAATGGCGGGAGTGAGTGCGTAAAGAAAAACAATCCTGTGAATTGTTTTTCTGCGTAAACCAATGAAACACTATGAGCCATAATGACAATTATTGGCGAATAGATGTTGGAATTGGGCGAGAACCCTCGGGTGAGAGCCCCTTATCCATTACACATAAAAAAAGACTGCAAAAGCAGTCTTTAAATGGCGGGAGTGAAGGGGCTCGAACCCTCGGCCTTCTGCGTGACAGGCAGACGCTCTAACCAGCTGAGCTACACCCCCAAAGAAGTATGTTTGTATTTTTATCAGATTTTATTTTAAATTGCAAGCACTTTTTTGTATTTTTCTCATTTTTTTTATAATTCACTTATTTTTATCACTTTTTTATATCTTTATTTCAAAAATTTTACTTGTTCCCCGTTCTTTGATTTTCCAAATTTGTATTGCAATCTTTATAAAAATCTGTTCCGTACAAAAATAACTCCGTATCCCGTTTGTTTATTACAAAAATCAAAATCATTTAAATAAAAATTAAATAAAATACATACAATTTTAAACACAAATACAATAAATCATTGATTTAAATAAAAAAAATAAAATAGTATTTGCCTTTATTCTGATTCTTTATTATAGTATGCACACAACAATAAAAAAATCAGGAGATACAACAAAATGAAATCAGTTTATGAAATTGCCCGCATTGTTATGCCCACTGCCAGCTTTTCCAGTTACACGAATCTGTTTTTAAACACAAACACTCAACAAATTGAAATTGAAGGCAAACTACAATCAGTAACAGAATTACGTTTTGATACATGGATGAATTTATTTGCTGCCAAAAAATATAATCATTATTGTGACTTGGGCAATATTTACTTAAAACTGAATATTAAAGGAAAATATAAAATTCTTGTCACGGGTTGCAACCGCAGTGCTGCATTTGATATAATTAAAACAACACTTGTTGAAAAAGACTGTTCCGATTCCGAAACCATTTTAATTCCGAATGCAACAACATATGAGGGAATTTATTTTTCTGTTTTTTCTGCTCAAAATAACCAACTAGAAATCCAAAAAATTGCTTGGTGTACAGATAAACAACCTATACGAGATAACAAACTTGCCATTGTGACTTGTACATTCAAACGAGAAGATTATATTTTAAAAAATATTGAAATATTCAATGAATTCATTCAACAAAATAGTGAATTAAAAGATAAAATACAACTAGTTATAGTCGACAACGGCAAAACGCTCTCACCGGATTTAAATACTTCAAACATTACTATTTATCCCAATATGAATGCCGGCGGAGCCGGCGGTTTTGCTCGGGGATTAATGGGAGTGATGAAAAATCAACCAGATATTTCCCGCATTTTATTTATGGATGATGATGTTGAAATTTTTCCGGAATCATTTTATCGGACTTTATTATTGTCCAACTATTTGCAAGATGAATATAAAGGAGCCTTCATCAATGGGGCTATGATGGATTTGTATCGTAAAGATGTTTTCTTTGAAAATTTAGCCATTCAAGATAAATTATGGGTTCGAGCCTATCATGGAGAACAACAATTAGAACTTCAAAATATTTTGAATATCAATGATATTCCATCCGATACATTTACCGATGAAAATGCCAAAACGGATACTGCATGGTGGTACCACTGTTTTAGTGTTAACACGGCAAAAGAAAAAGGATTACCCTCCCCTGTATTCTTTCGGGGCGACGATGTAGAATGGAGCTGGCGTCACTTTGGAAATCATCATATTTCATTAAACGGTATTTGTGTATGGCATGCTCCGTTTATTTGGCGTGTTTCAAAAGCAGCCGATTATTATTATCTTCCCCGTAATATGTTTTTTGTAAATACGCTATATACACCTCATTTTGAAAAACGATATCAAAAATATTTTAAAGAAAAATTTATATACCTTCTTCAAACATACGATTACACCTCTATGGATTTGTTCATTCGGGCAATGAAAGATATTTTAAAAGGCAGTGATGCATTACGTGAAAATCCGGAAAAACAATTTCAAGAAATCAACAAGATTGCCAAACAAGCAGAATATATTGATTGTCCTCGTCATGAAATTGAAAATGCAAAGTATTTCAAAGTTCCCAAAAAGAAAAAAGGGCAAAAATTATTATATAAACTCACACAATACGGCTTATACTGCCCTAAAAAGCTCTTTAAAAAGAGCCGAATTGCATTAGATTGGTATCCGCCAAAAGAAATTTTTATGCTTACAAAAAAAGTTCACGTTTATAATTTGTTAAAAATGTGAAATTCGTAAATTTAATGCAAAAAAATTACGGGCATATAAAAAAGAATTTGAACAACTTTTACAGCAAATTAACATTAACTATGACAAATTAAAAACCGATTATCAAGATGCACATAAAGAATTTTCAACCTTTGCATTTTGGGAAAAGTATTTAGAATTAAAATAAAAGGATATATAATGATAAACACCGTATTAACAAAAATTTCAGCCGACAAATGCTGTGGCTGTGGCGTATGCTTTAACAAATGCCCAACAAAAGCCATTTCAATGAAATCGGATACAGACGGATTTTTGTATCCTGTTATTGATAACAAAAAATGTATTAACTGCGGTTTATGTGTCAAATCTTGTCCTGTTTTTCAACCAACACATACCAACACAAAAAATCCGGAATGTTATGCTGCAATGGCTCCGGATGAATTACGTCTTAAAAGCTCATCCGGAGGTTTGTTTTCTTTATTTGCAGAACATATTTTAGATAACGGGGGTTGTGTTTGTGGGGCAGCTTTTAAACCGGATTGGTCAGTCCATCATATTATTATTGATTCCAAAGAAGATTTGGAAAAATTACGAGGCTCAAAATACGTTCAAAGCGATACTGAAAACGTATACCAAGAAATAAAACAACGTTTGAAAAAACAACAACCTGTTTTATTTTCAGGAACACCTTGCCAGGTTGCCGGCTTGTATAAATTTTTAGAAAAACCGTCTGATATGTTATTGACCATTGAAATTGTTTGTCACGGGACTCCTTCTCCGGCTGTTTGGCAACAGTATCTTAAAGAATATAATGCTGAAATTGAAACGGTCAGTTTTCGGGACAAGTCCATTTTTCAATGGGCAACAACCATGAATATTTTATTTAAAAATAAAAATGAAGTTCATTTATTACCAGAAGATGACCCATATTTCAAAGCATTTTTACCAAACATTTCATTACGCAAATCATGTGGCAGTTGTCCATTTGCAACATTACCCCGTCAAGCGGATATTACACTGGCCGATTTTTGGGGGATTGAAAAATTCAACCCACAACTCAATGACAAGATGGGTACATCATTAATTTTAACAAACACAGAAAAAGGCAGAAAATATTTTGAATTGGTTCAACCGAAAAAAACACATACTGTTCCGATTGAATATGCATTAAATAGTCCTAATTATCCACTCAAAAAACCATCTCCTCTCCATCCTAAAAGAAAACTGTTTTTTGAATTAAGAAAAAAATACAGTATTGCTGACTCTGTTCGGTTTATTCGGGAAAATGCTTGTGATGTTGCCGTTTTAAATTTTGCCCGTTACACTAATTACGGGGGTATATTAACCGCTTGGTCTGTTCATAATGCCGTTAAAAGATTAGGATATTATGTAAAAACAATTGATTTTGTCTGTGATGCCATTCAAAATATTCGCAAAAAAAATAATTTTTTGCATAATGGGCAACCTTTAATTGCGAATGCTTTTAAAAAATACTTTGATTGGACGGATGAATGCCACAATTACTTTGATTTAAAAAATTTAAATAACAAGGCAAATACGTTCATTATTGGTAGCGACCAAGTATGGCGTCATGGCGGGGAACATTTATGGCTATGGCACACGCTGAAACACCATAGACATCGGGGCATTTATTTTGGTTCTTTTGCAAATAACTCCAAAAAACTGATTTCATATGCCGCCAGTTTCGGTGTTGATAAATTTGAGGGGAACAATATCATTACAGAATTAACACGCCATCATTTAAAACGCTTTGATAATATTTCCGTTCGGGAACGAACCGGTATAGATATTTGCAAAAACACTTTTGGAGTAGAAGCAACACAAACGTTAGAACCTGTCTTTTTAAACACGCCGGAAGATTGGCAATTACTGATTGATGACTCTACCGCTCAATTACCAAAACAGAAGTATATTGCTTATTACATACTGGACAAAAATCAAAAAAAAGAACAGCTGTTAAAAGAAGTTTGTGCAGACTTAAACATGGAAGCTATTGATTTAAGTAATGATTTAACCCGTCCGGTTAATGATTTTCTTAAATATTTGGCAAATGCTGAATTTGTTGTGACAGATAGTTTTCACGGATGTTGCTTTGCCACTATTTTTAAAAGAAAATTTATCGGTATTATTAACTCTCAACGAGGAGCAACTCGCTTTGAACTGTTTCAAAAGTTCGGCTTATCTCATCGGATAATCAGCCAACCGACAGCTTACGCTGCTAACAAATCCGCATTATTAAAAGAAATTGATTTTTCAAAAGCATATCAGGTTATTGAAAAAGAAAAAGAATTTTCGCTTAATTGGTTATCAGAAGCATTAAAAGCCCCTAAACAAAAACAATATACTGAAAACGAAAACTTTTTAGCAACCTATTTTGATGATACCGAAAATGAAATTAACGGTTTACGGGTTCAAATTGGCGAATTGCAACAAGCACTGCTAACACCACAAAAACAACAAGACATCAATCAAACGCTTCATTTGCTTCTTCACAAAGACAAGTTAATGAGACGATATCGGAAATATAAAATTTTATCCAAAATTACTTTTGGTAATAAAAGAAAGCACTATATACAAAAATACCGTTTATTAAGAGAAGATGTCAAAAAATTACGAAAATTACAACGAACAGGTATTTAAATGACAAACGGGATTGTTTTTGACATTAAAGAATTTGCATTAAATGACGGACCGGGGATTCGGGTAACAGTCTTTTTAAAAGGCTGTCCGTTAAAATGCAAATGGTGTCACAATCCCGAAAGTCAAAAACACCAACCGGAAATAAATCAAAAAACAAATAGATTATGCGGTAAAATATATACGCCGAGTGAATTAGCAGAACATCTTCGTCAATTTCAAGATGTCTATAACCTTTCAGATGGTGGTATTACTTTTTCAGGTGGCGAACCGACACTTCAAACTGATTTTTTAATAGAAACATTATCATTATTGCCTGATATTCACACAACCTTAGATACCTGCGGTCAGTGTCAAAGTGATAAATTTTTAAAAATTGCACAAGCCGTTAATCTGGTTTACTTTGATTTAAAATTGGCCGATGACACCCTCCATCAAAAATATACAGGTATATCTAATCGGTTAATTTTAGAAAATTTAAAAATGTTAGATGAATATAACATCCCGTTGCATATTCGCATACCGCTCATTCCGACAATTACGGATACAGCAGATAATTTAAATGGATTGTTCAATATTATCAAATCACTTAAACACCCACCAATCCGCATTGATTTACTCCCTTATAATATTTGTGCCGGCGGTAAATATAAAAATTATGGGATGACATACGAATTAACAACCATTCCGAATGAACCAAATCAGATAAATGTTCAGCATTTTTACGAACAACTGACACAAAATAATTTTAATGTTATGAAAGGATAATTACATGTTTTCAGAACGCCTCTCTCAATTAAGAGATTTTACACAACAACGTCAATATCAACAGTTCAGAACAGAAATTGATAATCACTATACCAAGTTATTAGATAAAGCCGGTTACAATTTTGCACAACGTTCAGCTTTTATCTTAAAAGAAATGTGTCAAACAGAAGATGCGGTTGTTTTCCCTGATGAACGCATTGCTTTTGTCAGGACCAAAAAAAATATTCCATTCTATTTTAAACCTAAAAACGTTGAAAAGGAATTCGGCAAGAAAAAAGGGATTATGTATGACACATACCATAATATTTGTCCGGATTATGAAATTTTACTCACACAGGGATTGGAAAAATTAAGAGAAAATGCCTTATCTGAACGAAAAAAAACAAAAAAACGAGCAGAAAAAATATTTTTAGATTCTATTGCTTCATCCATTTTAGCTGTTTTACAACTCGCTGAAAAATATCATAAAGCGGCTCTTATTGCCAACAATCAGGAAGTTGCCGATTTATTTAATCGTGTTCCCCGTTATCCGGCACAAACATTTCACGAGGGTTTGCAAGCCATTCGTTTTGTGTCCGCTGCTCTATATTTAGCCGATACATATCAACTTGGTTTTGGCCGAATGGATCAATATTTATATCCTTTATATGAAAACGATATAAAAACAGGTAAAATTTCTCGTGAAGAAGCCAAAGAATTACTAGCCGAATTCTTTATTTCTTTAAACAAAGATACCGATTTGTATCGGGGCGTGCAACAAGGTGATAACGGACAAAGTGTGATGTTAGGCGGTTGCAAACCCTCAGACGGCACATCTGCCGTTAATGATTTGACATATCTCATTTTAGAGGTTTCAAAAGATCTTAAATTGATTGATCCTAAAATTAATTTACGCATTGATTCCAATACTCCTGATGATTTATTAGAATTAGGTTGTGAATTAACAAAGTGTGGACTGGGATTTCCACAATACAGCAATGATGAAGTTGTTATTCCGGCACTTGTAAAAAAAGGGTATTCTCTTGAAGATGCTCGCAATTATACCGTTGCCGCCTGTTGGGAATTTATTATTCCGGGGAAAGGAATGGATGTTGTTAATCAAGGGGCTGTATCTTTCCCTTATGCGGTTGATTTTGCCTTTGAAAAATGTATGAAAAAAGGAAATTCTTTTAATGTTGACAGTTTCAGAAAACAAATTAAACAAAGCATCAAAGAACAAGTTAAAAATATTCTTTTAAAACGGGACATTCGCACTCTACCCTGCCCATTTGCTTCTGTATTTTTTCATAATACCATTCAACAAAGAAAAGATGCCTCTCAATGTGCAAAATATAATAATATCGGTATTCATGGAGCAGGCTCTGCAAATGGAGCAGATGCTTTAATTGCCATTTTAAAAACATTTGAAACAAAAGGATTTAGCGGTTTAAAAGAATTATTAACGGCTAAAAATGCCAATTTTAAGGGCTACGAACAATTACGAACATATTTACAGGATGAAATGCCAAAAGTTGGCAATGCAAATACCGAAGTTGACAATGAATTAAAATTTTTATTTGATTGTTTTGCCGACGTTGCTGATGAATTGTCCAACAAACACAAAAAAATCAGAGCCGGTAGTGGTTCTGCCATGTTTTATGTTTGGTTAGTTGATCCGAATATGACATGGGCATTTGAACCAAAAGTAAACGCAACGGCAGACGGTCGTTTATCCGGAGAAGCCTTATCAACCAGTTTAGCCCCCTCACATGGCATAAAAGTAAACGGCGTTTTAAGTGTTTTAAAATCATATTCTGTTATTGATTATAGCCGTATTATGAATGGCGGACCGATTACCATTGAATTATCGCCCTCTGTTTTTCATTCTGAAGACGGAATAAAAAAACTGGCACAACTCATTAAATATTTTGTAAAAGTCGGCAATCAACAACTTCAACTAAACGTTTTGGATGCTTCTGTTTTGGAAGAAGCCATTGCACATCCGGAAAAACACCGAAATTTAATTGTTCGTGTTTGGGGGTGGAGTGGTTATTTTACTGAATTGGCTCCGGTTTATCAACAACACGTTCTTAACAGACATAAATATACTCTATAATTTGTTCAAACAGGTACATTCTGTTAAGCGGGATGTACCTACCAAATTTTAAAATAGCAATTCTTTAAAACAAAAAAGAATATCAAATCCGTTTGAAGGAATTGACATTTTTTTAAAATACAATAATATTCAATACAAGGAAATGATGAAAAAACGATATGAAAACATTGATTTAATGAAAGGAATCATCACAATATTGATGATTACGGCACATGTTATTCAATTTTTCCCAAGCAATCAAACCGGCTTACGCATTTTTTCCGATTATGTCAATTTAACAACGTTTTCCGGTTTTTTATTTTGCTTTGGATATGCTTGTCAAATAGCTTATTTTCAAAAACAACTTTTGCCGATTAATCGCATTTTTATTGGTTTTTTAAAAATATTAATTGCTTATTACATTTCAGCATTCGGATTTGAATTACTCTTTTTAAAAATGAACAACATCAATACATTGTTGTCTGTTTTATATTTTGAACGCATCAGCGGGTATTCAGAATTTTTACTCAGCTTTGTATTTTTATATTTAACCGTTCTTCTTGGTGGTAGCGGCATAAAAAAAATACTAACCAACAATCGTACCATTCTTATAACGCTTGCTTGTTCTTTAGCTTTAACATACATTAATTACAAAAAGATATCCGTTCCGCAATTATCCCCGCTTATCGGACACAAGCAAATTCCATCTTTTCCGATTATACAATATTTCAGTTATTTTGTCATCGGAGCATTTATGGCAAAAAATAAAATTGTATTTAATAAAAAATTATGCATATTAACGTTCCTTTCCAGTATGGCTTTTATCATTTACTGGTTATTAAAAGATAAATTACCACATCGGTTCCCACCCTCACTTTTATGGATTATCGGCGGATATGGATTTATTTACGGCTATTTTCTGTTTTTCGATTGGTTATCAAAAAAACAATTTCCATTAAAATCAACCTTGTGTTATATCGGTCAAAAAACACTCTCATGTTTAGTCATCAGCAATTTGATTTTATTTATCCTGCCCCATCATATAAAAAAAGAAAGCATAACTCTTCCTTACTTTACTTTCTGTTTAATAACAAGTTTGTTAATTATCGGCATTTGTATCGGATACAACAAAATCAAAACAATGATTATGAAAATCGTTTATTCCCGATAAAAATTCAATGCATCTTTTCCCACTTTAAAAGATGAGTCCTTAATTGCTTATATTTGTTTTTGACAAGCGGACCAACACCCAGTTCTGCTAAAAGATATAATCCCCACAAGACACCCAATCGTTTCATACCGGATAAAGTTTTTCCTGTTTGATTTTCGTAAATACGTTTCATCATATATCTGTCTATCATATTTGTTTGCGTATGAAAAACATCATAAACTTTTTTGCCATAAGATAAATAATCAAAATCAAAAATACCAACAACACGATTATATTTATCTAAATGAAAATTACCGGCATGCAAATCTCCATGTAACAATACCGGTTTATTTGTATTAGAAAAGTTTATGAGGAAAGGTTTTATTAAATTTTTTTCCGATGTTGTTCTTAACCATAATTGCTCTTTATGTGATTTGAGCGGTAAATGTTTCCATTCTGCCTGCGGAATATCGTGTAAAACATGTAAAAAATCGGCAATCTGCTCCCACACATACTTCTTATCATTCATTGATATATGCTTCATTATCGCCGAAGCTGTCCATCCGCCGATTTTAGGCGACAAACACATTTTAAGCGGTTGTCCATTAAATTCTCCGTAAAAAATGTCAAAACGAGGAATATCAATGGGTACACGAGACTGTAAAAAATCAATATTTTTTTGCAAATTTTCCACATCATTTTCCAAAAAATCTCGTCTAAAAAACCGAACGACAACCGAATCATTAACTAAATAGGTATAATTCTCAAGTCCACCTAATCTTTTCAGCTGAAAAACAGACATCTTCGGATGACAAGATTGAATTGCCCTCTTAACATCATCATAATTACAAGAATTTTCCGCTGTTAACATTAAAATTGACCTTTTTTGTTCTGAATGTAATATAATACCATAAAAATCCGAAAAAGTCAAATGACGACAATGACATTCAATTATAATTTTCACTCAGCCAGCTGATTTATCTTGCAATTTAAAGACAAATAAATTAAAATATTTATACTTATTTTTTGTGTAAAGGATTATTCGGAATGCTTCATACTTTTTTAACTTCTATCAAATTATGCTGGTTGGCAGCAACAACAAAAACACTTAAAATTAAATACTGTTGCCATATTTTATACTTTTTATTTAACGGAATGTGCTTGTTCTTCTCACCATTTGCTTTATCTATGATGGTGAAACAATTAAGTGCCGGACAATTTAATTCCGCTCTGAATTGGTTTTATTTTTTAATCGGCGTTATCGGCATTATGATATTAACCCGTGTTTTATGGAGATATAACGTTGAATCTATCGGTCCCCGCATAACATTGAATCTGCGTCAAATTTATTTTCAAAAACTATTCAAAAAGCCATATCGTTGGCACTTAAACAATTCAGTCGGCTATTTTTCCTCAGCATTGGAACGCGTTTGTGCTAATTTGGAAATGTGGTGGGTTAAGGTTCCCAATGATTATTTAACTCATTTAGTCATTGTCAGTTGCTTTTTTATTTATGCATTTATTATTTCGCCATGGCTTTTGCTTTATTTTATCTGTACACTAACCGTTTTGGCTTTAATCTGCCGTTTACTTTACGCCAAACGGGTTCATTATGTTTCGGCTTACACACAATCCAATTTAAAATTCAGCAAATTGTTTATTGATTTTTTATATAATGTTCGCTCGGTAAAAAAAATGAATTTGATTCAATTTGCCGATACAAAAATTCAAGAACAATCCGATAAAACAGCCAATAAAGCCGCTCAACTAATGCATTATAACGCTTATCAATGGTGCTTAATGGAAACGTTTTTAAATTCGGTCTTTTTAATTCCAATCGGATATTACTTATACCAATATACACAAACAAAAACAGGACTTGATATTGTTGTGATGATTACGGCCATTCAACCACAAATCGGTCAAGCCGGACGATTAATGATGCATTTTATGCATGATAATGCAAAAGTATTAACGGAATATGCTTGTCTTTCTGAGTATTTAGGTGAAACAAATCTTTCCGAAACAACAAATTCCGAAAAACAACACTGGCAAAAAATAACATTTGAGAACACTTTTTTCCAATTTGAAAAAGATGGCCATATTTTTTATCATCAGGTTCCTTTTTTTGAAATTAAAAAAGGCGATCATATTGCTGTCACGGGAAAATCCGGCTCAGGAAAATCAACATTCCTGAATCTGTTAACCGGTCAATTCCCATTTCAAAAAGGCTCTGTTTGTATAAACACAACACAGTATTCGGAAATACCGGCTTCGTTTTGTGATAAAAATATTGCTTATATTTCCCAAGACGTGGAACTATTCAATATGTCTTTTTATGATAATATTGTAATGGGACAAAACATATCTGCAAAAAAATTCAATAAAATCATCAACGGATGTCAGTTAACCGAACTATTGGAACGCTTAAACGGCAATATTCACGCAGATTTGGGTGAAAAGGGATTAAAAGTTTCAGCCGGAGAAAAACAACGTATTAATTTAGCTCGTGGGTTACTACTGAATCGGGATATTTTGGTTTTAGATGAAATTACTGCCAATTTAGATCCGGCAACAACTCAAAAAATATGGGAATTTATTTTTACGGAATATCAACATAAAACCATTGTTGCCGTCTCGCATGAAAAAGAATTACTGAATCACGTTTCCCGTCGGTTGGAATTTAAAAACGGATATGGTACGGAAAAAAAACATCATCCATCCGTATCTAATCAGCACAACTCGAAAAAAACAAAAAAAATGATTGACACACATCAAAAAAACAACTAAAATAATTTTTAATGAAAGGATTTTTATGTTAAATATTTTTAATAAACAGACTAAATCTAAACGTACGGAACGAAAGTTCCCGTCGTAGTCGTTTATTTTATTAACAAAACACAAAAATCAAAAATAAACAAAAGCGAAAACGGGAAAGTAAAGTCCCGTTTTTTTTATAAAACACAAAACCGAAAGAAAAACATGTATCACATAGAAAAACATTCCGTCAACAATCACTCTGTTTGGAGAGGTCGCTTATTTAAAGCAAATGGCGAAAACATTAAAAATCCTATTCCGTTTTATATGCGTCCGCTTAATATAAACGATGCCTCAGCTATGAGTTCTCTTTCCGAACGAATATACAGCCAACTGACAAAAGAAGAAGAATGTTTTATTCATAAACACACACTAGCCGAATATCAAAAATCTCTTACAAATCCGGATATGAAATATATCGGTATTTTTGTCGGGGCACAATTAATCGGCATGTCTTGCTTACATATTTGTCGGGATTCAGAAACATTATCAGCAGAAATTCCCGATTTACCACAGGTTATACGGACTGAATGTCAAAATATAAATACAGGAGCTTTATGTAGTGATTGTGTCTTACCGGAGTATCGGGGTAACGGGCTCAATCAACTGATGATTTCTTATCGAAAAGATTTGGCTTGGCAACTGGGATGCAATCATGTTTTTTCTATCATTGACCGTAAAAATCATTGGAACATGGTTCCCTATTTCGGTTCCGGCTTTCAAATGATTGGCACAACCATTGATCCGGATGATGGCGGAAATATTTCACTTATGCATTACAATTTCAATCGAAAACAACGAATAATCGAGACCGAAATAAGAGCTTCTTATTTAGACTTTTCCAAAATTGATACCTTACTTGCAAACCACTATATCGGAAGCGGATTTAATACACAAACCGGAGAAATTATCTTCACTCCGAACATTCAAGCCCAACAAATTATTTCTCATTGCAATCAACATCTTGAAAATCAATACATATCACATTTAATCCAATCACATTCGGGAGGACTGGTTTATGTTTAAATCATACACGTTTACAGCACCGGTTGCAGGTAAAAACATTTTGATTTTAGGGGCCGTTCACGGCAATGAAACTGCCGGTACAATTGCACAGGAAAATATCATCCGACAAATACAATCCGAAGCAATTCAATTAAAATCCGGCAGTGTCACATTTATTCCGATTGTGAATCAAGCTGCTTTTCAACAAGATAAACGCTTTATTGACGTTAACTTAAATCGTGTTATCCAACTTCATTTACATCCGAATAATAACGAAGAAAAAATTGCAAATGCCCTGTTGCCCTTTATTGACGCATGTGACATTATGGTTGATTTACACTCAACCCATTGTCCGGATGACGTTGCCTTTGCTTTTATTGATTATCCGACTCCAAATAATTTAGAGTTATTATCATTGGCACCGGTTAAAACAGCACTTGCCGGATGGCCTCAAATTTACGCCAATCAACCGGATATTACGAACTTTTGCACAGAAGAATATGCCTACAAAAACAAAAAAACGGCAATTACCGTTGAATGCGGTTATCACAAAGCAAATGACAGCATTTACATTGCAACACAAACCATTTTAAACGTATTAAGCTATTACGGCGTTATTTATAAAGCCATACCGGAACAGCACAATCCACAAGTTATTCGCCTCACATCTTATATTACAAAAACAAAAGAAGGCTCTTTATCCCGAATGTATCAACATTTAGATGAAATTACCCACGGAGAAGTTATTGCAACTTATACAGACGGCGAACAAATATCTGCCCCATTTGACGGATACATCATTATGCCTAATCCACACGCTGAAATAGATAGTGAATGGTTTTATTTCGGACAAGATACAACTGAATAATTTTTAACCAAAGGAATAAGAAAATGCTAACTTCCGAACTTATCGGCACACATCAAACGCCTTTTATCGGAGCTCATTTAATGTTGATTCAAAACAACAAAATTTTATTACAAAAAAGAAAAGGCGGACATTTAGATGGATGGTATTCTCCTGTTTCCGGTCATGTGGATAAGGGTGAAAACATTATTGAAGCCTTAGTACGGGAAGCAAAAGAAGAAGCTAATATTATTTTAAATCCAAACGAATTAAAAATTAACGTTATTGCTCATTTATTAGATGTTCCGTACAAGGGAACCATTCAAGATATTATTAATTTTTTTATTTTTACCGATAAATACGAAGGAGATATACAAAATAATGAACCGGACAAAACTGAAAGTTTGGCTTTTTACGATATTAACAACCTACCCTCCCAAACATTTCAGATGGTAAAAAAAGCCATCAAAACATTTCAAAATGGGGAAAACTTTTTTGTCATGAAAAACAACCAATAATCCATTGAAAAGAATCTTACCTACAAAAAAATCGTCTTCAATCCGAAGACGATTTTTTTACAACATATCATATTTACAGCACAGTATTACAATCTATTCCGGAATATCCTTCCTTGCAAACACAGGTTGCTTTTCCATCTTCTCCGCTTACCCATGTTCCTCTTGTGGAACTACAATAATAATTACAATTTTCTCCAACATAACGATCTGAACACTTTATGCAAGTATTTATGCCATCTATCTTTTCATTAATACCATAACCCACACAATTTGGACCACAACGTGAGGAAGAAGAAGCTGAACAACCACAATAAGCACTTTCTTTACCTTGTGAAAACAACACTTCTCCTTTTTCACAGGTAAGCGTAGGTTTTATTGTGCAATTTTCGCCCGTATAACCATTAATGCACCGAGAACATGTATTTACTCCATTTACTACAATATTTGCACCCGTTCCTTGACAGTTTAAACCACATTTTCCCTGTCCACAACTACAAACAACTTCGCCGTTATAATATGTCCATTCTCCAGAACACGTTTCAGACGGTGGGACAGAACAATCTGATCCACTATATCCTCTAATACACCGACAACTGGGGATTCCATTTTCATAAATAATATATCCACTTAAATTATCAGCCCAATCGGATGCACTAACATTATCATTTGTTCTAACCCCACATGGAATACTCTCCTCTGCTATTTCACAATATTCCCCAGAATAACCAATCTCACAGATACAACTACCATAACCGGCAACCGGCAATTGTCCAACACCATTACAAACAGGTTTTTCTTCTGTTGTATATTCACAATGAGCCCCCCAAGAACCCGGCACACAATCACACCCACTACCAAATAACTTGTTATGCCATCCATGTCCCGAAAAACTTCGACCGTTACAAGCATCACCAGATGGGTCATAATTCTCACAATGTAATCCATACCAACCCTCATTACAATACTCACAATAAGCATGTTCTTGTGTCATATTAACATGTTGAGCAGAAAAATAAGCATTACCGTTACAATAATCTTTTATGGAACATGTTTGTGTCTTCGCACAATCTTTATAACATTTTCCTTTTGAATCTTGACTACGGTATCCTGCTACTATATCACATTTTTCACAGTATTCACCTTTATAGCCCTCTTTGCAAGTACAGGCTGTTCCACTTACCGTTCCCGCCGGATTACATAAATTCGGATTTTTATCCGTTTCATCATCATCTTCTTCATCTGAATCAATATATTCTGTTAAAGTGCCTATTAAGCCATTATCAATGTAATAAATCAATTCTCCGCAACTTTCTGCCGTTACTGTTTCTGCTTTAATTTCATACGGCAATTCCCAACCTGTTTTTTGTAATTGTTCGCATTCCGGATTCGGCACATTAAATAACGCTATTTCAAAATGATTATCAAAGCCGAGTACTTCATACCCATATCCCATACATGTAACGGCATTTTCTTCACTAAGTAATTCCCCCTCTGTTGGTAAAGTTTGTTCCTCTGACATCTGTTGCATTTGAACACCGTATGTATTTGCCATAATATTCAGCTCATTGATGGTTTCATTGACCCGATATTTCATCATCCCATACTTATAACCCATGATACCACCAACACTCAATACGCCGATAACAGCTAAAACACCCAGCATTTCCACCATAGAACGCCCTTTTTCCTTTGGATTGGTCAATGTGCTTAATTGAACGGCTTTTTCACGCAAAATTATTTGTTTTTGATGCTCTTTTTGTATTCTTTGTTTCATAATACACCCCTTTTATAAAATATTAGTTATAAAGTGAGTGTAATAAAAGGGACCTTTTTTTCCCTATTCAAATCGGGAACAGCAGATATTCTGAAAAATGAAAGATTATTATTTTAATTGAATAACTTATTTAAAATCAAAAAAAATGCAAAAAAGTGAAAAAAAATGTTGCATTTATACGTCCCTTTTTTTGGAGCTACTTTATAAGAATAACCTTATAAAAGAAGAAGAAACGGCTTTTTAGGCGTTAGATTTTTTATCGGTTAAAAATCTTTTAAAAACATTTCAACTGATGCTTTTAAATCTGTTTGGTTTTGCTGGGTTTTATAGGTGTGTCCACATGATTTTATAATGGTAAGTTTTGCATTATTTCCAATAGCATTTTTTAAAATCATATTGTGATCAATCGTTGAAGATATATCAGCATCGCCACAAACAACAAGTGTCGGAGCTGTTATTTTATCGGCACTTTTTTCTAATTGATATTGACAAGCATCCGCTAAATGGGTATAAGCAATCTTTCCGTATTTTTGCGGATTATCAGAACGTATTCGGTTTAAATATTTTTTTTCTTGCCACTCTCTCATAAAATCCGGTTTGTTTTGCATATAAGACTGTTTTAAAAATATACCGTTATAAACGGCTGAAAGCGTTATAATGCCTGCAATATCTTGTGGATTGTTAATGGCATAATGCAAACAAGCTCCGCCCCCCAGCGAATGTCCGCACAAATAAAATGGATTGGTATAAAATGATTGTGTTTTTGCCCATTGAATAATGGTGTTTAAATCTTCAATAAAATGAGAAAAACAAGCATTTTCTAATGGACCATCCGAATCTCCCAGTGAAAATCGAGCATCATACATCAAAACGGAAATGCCGTTTTTGAGAAAAATATTTTTAATACATTGCAACATTTCTTCTTCTTTATAACCGGCCAATCCATGGGCAATAATGGCAAAAGCTGATTTTTTATCAACCCCCGTGTGTGCGGCATAATATTGGACAGCTATTTTTTCTTGTGATTCATTTATAATATACATAACAAAAACCTACTCTTTACCAATGAAGTGATACACATCATCAGATGATTTTTCAAAAATTTCAATCCCCCATTTATCCCAATCAATCACAATTTGATTATTATTTAAATCAATCAGAGTTCCTTTGGTCTTATTTTTTTTGCGATATACCCGTCCTTTTTCAGAATCAGGAATGATGGTATCCTCCCAAACTGTATGTTTTGCCCGAATTGGTTGAGGTAATACAATCGGGATTAAAGCATCTTTGTTCAACATATCCAGTTGATGCGTGTAATATAAAATACCGCTGTTTAAAATAAATAAAACAATTAAAAATGATATAATTCTATTCATAAATCATAATCCAACTGAAGTTAACATAAAGCAAGCATAAAAAAATGTCAATTTTTAAAGTGACATTTTAATTTTTCTTCATTTCGTAAACAGGAATACCGATATTTAATTGTGGCTTATGGGTTTTTATTAATCTTAAATGATTAACTGGGTATAATTCTGTAATAAGCGTACATTCTTTTTTTATTTCATGTGACAATTTTAAACCAAGCATTTCTTGCATGCTTTTTAATGGATAACAGAAAATAATGTCAGATTGTGAACAAGAGTATGACATAAAATTTTGCTTATACCACTGTATGTTTTTTAACTTTCGGGAATAAAATTTTGCAATTGTAAACGGAATAAAATCCCACTCAATACCAACAAACCGATGTTGTGGAAATTCTTTTGCTAATGGAATTAACAATGAACCGGTACCACTTCCCAAATCAACAACGGTTAAAGGTTTTTTGGATGTTTGTAATTGCTTTCGTGCAATATTAAGCATTTTATTCTTTGATATGCCAACACTGGGAACATATGGTGCAAACTGTCCCATCTGACATTTCAGCAATGAATAAATTGAATAAATAACATAAAATAATGCACTGTATCCGATAAGTAAGATTACATAAATAAAAAATGTTTTCATTTTAAATTTCCTTTACAATATTATATCGTACCCCTTTTTAAAAATCAAGTCTGAATGCCGGTTCTTATTTTTAAAACGGAATATGTGTTCGGATATAGCCACAATCAATGCGGGGAAATATATTTGATTTATCCGATTGAGTTGCAAATTTGTTATTTAAATAATCCGGCATATCAGGATTAGGAGAGCAGATATCGGCAGAAATATAATTAAATAATGAATTGCGTTTTTTATCGGAAATTTGTTTAAATGAATCTTTTTTTCTTAGTTTGATATTTTTTAAATCCGAATATTTAAATGATAATTGTGGCGTTTCATTTATATACTGTATGACAGGATAAGAAACGACTGTTTGTTGTATTGTTGCTGTCTGCTTTGTTCGATTAAAACAAATAAAACCGACACCAATCAGAATCCCCAAAATTAACAGAGAAATAAGTATGTTTATCCGCATAATCCCATTATACACGGATTATACGGATAAAGCAATTTTTTTATAGAAAAAATCTATTATTTTCCTTGTACGGCAACCCGTTTTACTTTACGGGCAGCTGCTTCCGTTTTGGGAATATTAATACACAAAACACCGTTTTCAAAATTGGCAGATGTTTTATCATAATTTAAATCTGTCGGTAACGGAACGGTTCGTTGAATCATCCCGTAAGAGCGTTCTGAAAAATAAGCCCCCGTTTGTTCATCCGTTTCTTCTGTTTGATGATGTTTTTCACCACTGATTGTTAAATAACCGTCTTGTGAAACATCTACTTGTATATCTTGTGGAGCCATCCCCGGCAATTCCGCAGAAACTTGTATGGATTTGGCATTTTCCGATACTTCAATGTTTGGTTCCAACCATTGAGAATTATCACTTATCTGCCACGGGTTAAGTGTGTGGTTGAAAAATTGTTCCAAAGCATTTTGTGCTTGCTCTGCCTGTCGGCGTTTTTGCATACAATTTTTGTTGCAAACTTGTTTTGAATTGTTTTTTTTGTAAGAAGACATTTGTTTTGCCATAATTAATCCTTTCGTAAAATAAAAATGAAACATTTTACAAATAAATACAGTAGGAAGCATTTGCAATAAATCCCCGACTTTATATCGGGGATTATAAAAAAAAACACCGTTACCGGTGTTTTAAAAATTATTTATTTTTTTGATTTAAATTGAGCCATATACAAGGCATTATAAGCCCCTTCTTTTTGAAGAAGTTCCTCATGTGATCCCTGTTCAACAATACGCCCTTCATTTACAACAACAATTTGATCGGCATTTTGAATGGTCGATAAACGGTGTGCAATTACAAAAACCGTTCGGTCTTGCATTAAATTATCAATGGCTTGTTGAACAATGGCTTCGGACTTGTTATCCAAGGCGGATGTTGCTTCATCCAACACAACAATCGGAGCATTTTTTAAGAAAGCCCGAGCAATTGCTACCCGTTGTTTTTGTCCACCGGATAACAAAACGCCTCGTTCCCCGATTTTTGTATCCAATCCTTTTGATAATGTCGATACAAATTCATCCAAACAGGCAGATTTTAAAGCAGTTTGTAATTCTTCGTCCGTTGCATCTTTTTTGCCGAGTAAAATATTTTCACGAATAGTACCGTCAAATAGGAAGTTGTCCTGAAAAACAACAGCAATTTTATCACGCAATGAGGATAATTTCATATTGTTAATCGGCACATCATCAATGGTTATTTCACCGGATGTTAATTTATAAAAACGGGGCAACAAATTAACCAACGTCGTTTTTCCACCACCGGAATTACCGACAAATGCTATTTTTTCCCCTTTTTTAATTGTTAAATTAATATCACGTAAGACCAATTTTTCTTTTGTATATCCGAAATTAACGTTTTTGTATTCTATTTTGTTTTTAATTTCCGGACATTCAACGGCATCTTTCTTTTCTTCAATGCTCATTTTCATTTCCAGAAAATCAAACACCCGTTCAATTGCCATGAACGACATTTGAACGGCTGCAAAGTTTTTGCCGATATTTTTAACCGGTGTATATAACATCAATAAAGCAGTCATAAAGGCAACAAAATCACCGCTTGTGATTGTTCCGGATTTAATTAAATAACTACCGTACCATATCGTTGATGCAATACCAACAGAAATAATAATATGCATCATCGGAGACAACCAAGCCGTTCGTTGTGTATATTTTATTTGAAATTTAAAAATTTGACGCAGAACTTCGGCAAATTTTTGTTTTTGATTTGTTTCTAAATTATAAGACGCAATGGTTTTTAACCCTGAAAACGTTTCGTTTAACGCTGTTAACGCTGCTCCTCCGGCCAAAACCGTTGCAGCCATTACATCTTTGATTTTTTTACGAATTTGAGTTAATGGCCATAAAGAACATCCTAAAACAATTATAGCAATAATGGCCAACTGCCAAGACGTGTATAACAATACACATAATAATGAAATGGATGAAAAAATGCGTGTTGTAAATACTTTTAAGTTTGTTAATAATCCGGAACAAGCCAAATTGGGATCACTATCACACCGATATACAATAAAACCGGATGAGTTTTTATCTACAAATGCCGGTTCACATGTGACAAGTTTGCCATAAATTTTTTGCTTGACAGCCGTTGTTATTTTTCCACCAATCCACGTGTTTAAATATGATGATGTGTATTCTAATGTACTTTGAATAAGGGTAAAAATAATAATAAAGACCGGTATGGTGTAAAGCGGTAAATTAAATGGTGTGGAGCCCCCTTGATCCATAATAACGGTATCCATAAACGGTTTGAGTGAAAGTGCGATAATAGCATCTAATGAACCAATGGGAATTGTAATTAATGTTGCCGTCAGTGCTCGTCCCCAGTATGGTTTAACAAACGGCCACATCCGTGAGTAGTTTAATACAAAGGAATTGTTTTTAAATTTTGATTTTAACTTTTTGAACATAACATATCCTTTCAATAGCGTGCTTATTTTATTGAAAAAGGTTTGAAAAGTCAAGCTAAATGATTTTTACATCGGTTTTGATATTTGTTTTTGAATATAATTTCAAATACTTATGAATAAATTTAGCAGAAACGTTTAGTAAAAAAACTTAAATTATTTCATTTTCTTCTGTCTCGCCTTCTAAAATATGTTTCTATGTTTTTCAATGCATTATATTTAATTGGTTAACAAAATATTAACATATTGATTTTTTTGTAAAAAATGTTTTTTAATCCTTGCCTTATATGTGAAAGTATGATAGAAAAAAGTATAATGAGTAAGGAGTCTATGCATGATGTATCGTTTCAGCCTGTCTTTTTTGTGTTTAGTCAGCGTTTTTTATGTGCCGCAAATATGGGCACAAACAACAGACGTACAAGTTGAATTGAACAGCAACAATCCGACCTATACGAACACGGGAACTATTACAACACAAAACGGCTATGGCGTTTGGTTAAACGGTATTGGTGGATTTTCCGGCACCTTGGTTAATACCGGAGATATTAAAGTAACCGGCATCGGTTATGGGGTATATGAAACACCTTATTCAACAAAATCGGTTAGTTTAAAGTTAGATAATGCCGGCATTATTCAACGGATTCAGTTGGAACAGACTGATGGGAGCTCTATTATCAACGCAACAAACGGAGATATTCAAGGGGAAACTTCTTTTGGTGTTAACTCCATTGTGGCCAATTATGGCGGAAAATTTTCCAATTTTGAATTAGACGACTCTTCACGGGAAAAAGGAAATTTACTTTCATTTGGATACAATAGTTATTTTGGAAATGGTGTTCAACCCGTATATTCTGATGCAGAAGACTCAGACGGAAAAGATAAACCGGTTTTAATAGATGTCACTTTTTACAATTCATCAACTGTTACAACAGATAAGGTTCAATTTGCCGAAAAAGGAACATTTTATAACGGTACAACATTGAACAATAAATTATTGGTGTTCGGAGATAACGGTATTTTACGAAACATTGAAAATGCATACAATGAAACAAATGCCGGCGGAACCATTTCAGATGCAGCCACCATCACAACGGAAAAACTTGTTGTCGGAAAAAATAGCTCCATTATTAATGAAATGGGGGGAATTTTAACAGCAAATTCCTTAATTACCGATTCGGGAACAACCATAGAAAATGGGGCTGATTATTTATTAAAACCGATTAATGATGAAACCAAAAAGTATAGTGGTGTTATTCCGCACATTTCCAAAATGAATGTGGAAAAAGCACAATTGGGAAATTCCAATACTTTATTATTGAATAACAAAAGTGAATATACCGGAACAAGTTTAACAATGGGCACTTCCGGAAAAATCGAAAATGCAGGATCTGTTCTTACATTAACAACAGATGATAAACAAGGCGTTCTTCAAATGGGCGATGGAGGAACGCTGAATATTAACGGAAGCAAATGGAATGAAGTTGTTAAAACAGAAAAAGAAGAATCTCAAAACACACAGAAAACAGCAACTATTTTATCTCATTTAAAAACAACAGCAGCGGATGAAACAAATACAGGCACAACGGGAGGAAAAACCAAAAAGACCGTTATTTTACCTGAACAATTATTGAATGCCTCTGTTACAGTAGACACATTAAAAATGGGAAAAGGATCGTTCTTAAATGTTGGCATTACAGGGGCCAGCATACAAGACGACAATAAAAATCAAATATTTACAACAGCAACATTAAACACCGAAAAAAGTATTTTAGGAGATAATACAACGGTTGTCTTAGGAGACGATGCTACATATGTTGCTACATGGACAGCAAATAATTCCATTAGTCTAGGGAACAACTCTTCTGTTAGCAATACCCGTACGGGAACAATCAATGCGGACACAGTCATTTATAAAACGAATGGCAAATTATTAAATTCCGGTTCCTTAAACGCAACAAAATTAACCATGGGAAACAATGCTCAAATTGATAATACCGGCAAGATTACGGCAAAAACAACTGTCGGAAGTGATTCTATTGTTAATATTCTCGGCGGTTCCGGAGAATATGATTTAAAAAAATCATGGAAAGAAGGCGGGGCTTTTTCAAATGGTATTATAAAATCAACCGATGCTAAAAATGTAAAAATTGTATCTCAAACAGGTTTTGATTCTGAGGCAGATGCTAATGTTTACGGTTATTTAACCGGCGGAGTCAATGTTGATAATATTTTGGTTCAAACTGGTGAATTAAGGGTTTTTGGTGACATTCGTGGAAATATAGATATGGCTACCGATACTCGCTTGCGTTTAGTTAATACGGATATGGCTATTCATGACCCGATTTCAAAGCTAAACGATGCAACAAATACAACATTAATTGTTGATTTAACTGATGACAGCTTTTACAAAACACTTAACACAATTAATGTTGATCATCTTGTTTTAGAAGGGGGCGGTATTGAAATTGCCAAACCTGTTCAAGCCGAAGAAATTACACTCGGTAGCAATACAACTGTTAAATTAAAAGGCAATTATTTTACCGGAGATATGGTTGAATTAGATGGCGATGCAGCTAATACGACATTGGATATTGATGCCGGAGAAAAAGCTGTTATTAATTCTACCGGCGAGATTAAAGTTGACAGGGTTATTGTTGAAAACGGAACGTTTGAAGTAAATCATTCTGTTGAAGCAGTCTATAAAACAGATACCTCAATAATGCCATCCGGCAATGAGCAAGGATTAGAAATCGGAACAAATGCCACTGTCAATATCAATGCTGACGATGTCAAAGTCAATCGAATTGTCCGTCATCAGGAAGCCGAAGCAAAAGGGGAACATGTTCAAAACACAACCGTTAATTTAAATAACGGTTATTTAGGCGTTGAACGTAATGTTGATGTGGATAACTTAAATGTTAATAAAGGATTGTTTGAATTTAAAAATACGGATACAGATAATGTTGTAAATGTTGGCAATCGGGTCGTTGTTAACCACGGGGCTCAAATTGCCGGTGCCGGCATGATGAATTTACGAGCCGGCTCTATGGATATTAATGAAGGAGGACGCCTATCCGTATCAACGGAATTAGTTGAAAACAAACCAATTGCAACAATGGAATTAATTCAGTCCGAAACAGTTCAAACAGATGCAGATGAAGTATCAGACAAAGGAAATGCAACACTAAATTTAAAAACCGGAAGCATTTTAGATTTACGGGCAGACAATAATGCTTCTGACAAAATCGTTATAAGCGGAGCGGCTAATTTATCGGATGGAGCACGTATTATTGTTCGTAATATTCAAGCAAATCAAGAATATGATTTGATAACCGCAACACAGTTAAACGGCAATATTGATAAATTAAGTTCTTCTTTTTTGTGGGAGGGAACGGAATTTAAAAATAACAACAATACACTTTCTTTAAAAATTTCCGGCATTCAAACACTCAATGAAGGTATTGCAAGTACAAAACATTCCAAAAACATTGATAGTATTGCTAAGGCTTTAACACACATTAATGACAGTGCGGCTTCTAACACGATTGATCCGTTTTTGGATAATGTATTTTACGCTAAAACAGCGGATATTGCCATTTCAGGGATGAACGAATATTCACCGGAAGGATATTTAAATCTTCAACAAGGTGTTTTGAGGATGAACAGAACATTCAGACAAAGTGCTTTATCTGAACTGGATGCAATGCGAACATATAAAGATGTTGAAAATATGTATAATCAACAACCAATGGTAACGTATAATCCCAATTATTACGGTCGTCCGGGGTATGAGGCGTATTATGCCAATTGGAACAGCAATCGGACAAACCGTCGGCGAACAAGAACGGACAAAGGCGGTTTATGGGCAAAACCGTTTATGGTTTCCGTAACACAGGATGATAAAGATAATATGTCGGGTTATGAATTGTCCGGTTATGGGGTGACGGCCGGTATTGACAGGCGTTTTGGGGCCATGTCTATTGGGGCAATGGGGATGTACGCCTCCGGCACAATGGAACAAAACAACAAAGTGACAGATACGGATATGACAACAATGGGTGTTGGTATTTATGGTAATTATCGTCCCCGTAAAACACGTCAATTTATTGATTTTTATGCTTTGTGGACACAAACAAGCAACAAAGCCACCCATAAAATCAATTCATTGGTTGAAAGTGCAAAAGCTGATTTTGATATAACGGCGTATTCAATCGGGGCTGATATGGGGTATGATATGCCGATTAATCGTCATATTATTATTACACCGAAAGTTGGCATTGATTATACCAAAATTTCAACAGATGACATTACCGAAGTTGGAACGGGACATGGTCGTGTTAATGTGACCGTAGATGATTTTACATCTATTCAAACGCCGGTTGAAGTACGGGCAGCGTTTAACTATGGTAGCGGACTCAATCGTTTCAAACCGGAAGTACACGCCCGTTGGACGCATGAATTCGGAGATACAGCAACAAGCGGAAAGGGATTGTTTGTTAATTATAATCAACCATTTGGTGTTGAAGGGTTAAATGCTGACAAAGATACATTTACTTTGGGGGGCTCATTATTGTGGTTGTACAATGTTTCAGAAGTTGAGTTGAAATATGATTATGATTTCAGTTCCAGCAGTTCCGGACATACGGTAAATGCTTCCTATAAGTATATGTTCTGATTTGTATCGCTCTTTTTATAACATGTTATTCTGTTTATAATATACAATACATAATGTTGATTTTTGGATTTCTCAATATTTTAAAATAATTATAATTTTTGAGGAAAAATACTTTTTTATTTTTCTTAAAGTAAGTTTGTTTTTTTCTTTACTTTTTATAAAATACGATTAGAATAAGACAAATAGATATATTTTGAGGAAAAAAATATGCAAAAGAAATTTTTATGTATCATCTTAACCATTATCTTATCCGGATGTGCCATATCGGAAAAAAAAGCCGATGTTACTTTGTTGGAAGAAGCAGTTGTTCAGCCAATTCCACAGCCGGAAAAACCAAAAATCGTTTATGTTTCTCCCGTTTCTGCCACACAAGTTAAAAAAACGCATTCCTTGGGGATTATCGGTGAAATTGAACCGGTTTATTTACCTCCAATGAAAGGGGCATTATCTGCTCGTATTGATACGGGGGCACAAGGATCTTCGGTAGATGCACAAAATATTCAGGAATTTGAACGGGAAGGTAAAAAATGGGTATCTTTTGATGTCACAAACCCTAAAACGGGAGAAACACATCATTTTGAAAAGAAAATTTATAAACAAGTCGGAATTAAACGTCAAATTGAATCCGAATCCCGTTTAGTTGTGTTAATGACAATTAAAATCGGCAAAGAAAAATTAACCATGCCGTTTTCATTGGCAGACAGAAGCAAATTTAAACATCCGGTTCTAATTGGACGAAATATTTTAAAGGGACGGGCAATTGTGGATACAGCTCTTTCTAATACACTTTATTAAAAATAATAATGCGTGAGGGTTGAATATGAAACGCAAATTTTTATCTATTCGGTTTTGGTTAACGTTGGGGTTGTTTTGTTCGATTTTGTTTGCCGCTTGGCGAATTTATCACAAAGTGGCGGACTGGGGATTTAATTTATCTCCCAATCGCAACATTCCGGTATGGACAATTGAATCACACTTAACATTCAAACCAATCGGCAAGGATATTCGGATTAAACTTGCCCGTCCTACCGATACGAATGAATATAAAGTATTAGATGAAACAATTATTGCAAGCGGATATTCGGTTGAAAAAAATAAAGACAGTTTTATTTTATCCCGTGAAAAAGCACAAAAAACACAAAACATATATTATCGGATTGTTGTATATGACAATAAAGAAGGGCAGATAGAAACAAAATCATTCATTAAACCCAAAATAAATGTTGTGTCGGAATTTGATGATGTATCATTACCGATTGCACGTGAAATTTTAGAAACGGTTAAACAAAAAAACGGTGATTTTGTTCAAAATTTAATTCAAACATTAAATAATCCGGAATCAAATGAGATTGTTCTTTCCTTTATGCCTGATAAAAAAGATGCGTTTGAATTAACAGAAATTATTCAAAACTTGTTAGCATTGGAGAAAATTCCTTCTCGATTAATCCGTGGCATTCAATTAGAAGAAGGGCGTAAAACAAGTGTTCCTGATGTTATGATTGAAGTTTATCACGCAAAAGAAAATCGTTGGCAAATTTATCACATCCATTCCGGAGAAACAGGGTTACCAAAAGATTTTGTTGTTTTACAACGAGGGGGAGCCTCATTGGTTGATGTGACAGGTGGAAAAGATTCACGTATTAAATATTCCATTTTAAAATCGCTTAATTCATCGTTTGGCATGGCTAAATATCGAGCAAAATCAGAAAATCAGGAAAAACTGTTTTCTTATTCAATATACAGTTTGCCAATTAATCAACAAAATATGCTAAAATGGTTAATGATATTTCCGCTTGCCATTTTAATTGTAGTTATTTTACGAAATATTATCGGGTTAAAAACAATGGGAACATTCACACCGATGTTGATTTCCATGGCATTGGTTGAAACAGGGTTTATTCCCGGATTGATTGCTTTTACGCTGGTTGTCGGTGTCGGTTTAGCCATTCGTATGGGTTTATCTAAACTCAATTTGTTATTAGTACCACGTATTTCTGCCGTTGTTGTTTTTGTTATTTTAATTATACAGATGTCGGCAGTTATCGGTTATCAATTAGATTGGACAGTTGCTTCATCTGCCTTATTTTTCCCAATTATTATTTTAGCATGGGTCATTGAGCGGGCATCGATTATTTGTGAAGAAGAAGGTTTAAGAAATGCCTGCAAAGAAGTTTTTTGCAGTGTTCTTGTTGCCGTTATTACCTATTTTGTCATTGTTAATAATACAATTCGCCACATTATGTTTGCCTTTAATGAATTGAATTTAGTTATCTTGTTTATTGTAATGTTATTAGGAACTTACACCGGTTATCGGTTAACAGAATTAAAACGATTTGCCCCATTGGTTCAATATAGGAATAAAAAATAATGAAAAAGAGATTTTTTAATTTTGTTTTTCCTTGGAAATTATCACAAGCCGGTGTTTTGAGTATGAACCGTCGTAATTATGCTATTATAGCCCATCACAACAAGCGTCGATTATTTCCGTTAGTGGATGATAAGGTACAAACAAAAAAATTAGCAAATGAAATCGGCATTCAAACACCCCGATTGATTGCATCCGTACAAGCACAGTATGAAGTTAAAAATTTTTTAAAATTGGTTCAGGGTTATAAAAGTTTTGTAATTAAACCGGCTCACGGCAGTGGGGGCAAAGGTGTTTTGGTTATAAAATCTTATACGAAAAATTATTTCAAGACGGCATCCAATCGTGTTTTGCGATATCGAGAGGTTTATCAGCATATTTCCAATATTTTAAGCGGTTTGTATAGTTTGGGTGGTCGGTATGATACGGCTTTATTTGAAGAAATGGTTGATTTTAGTACCGTGTTTAAAAATTTTAGTTATCAGGGCATTCCGGATGTACGAATTATCGTATTTGAGGGATATCCGGCACTGGCGATGATGCGATTGGCTACAAAGGAATCTGCCGGACGAGCAAATTTGCATCAGGGAGCTGTCGGTGTTGGAATAGATATTAAAACCGGAAAAGCAATTGCAGCAGTACAACACAATAAGCCCATTCAATTTCATCCCGATACGGGAGCTGATTTGATGACTTTACAGGTTCCTTTTTGGCATGAGCATTTGATAATGGCGGCCAAAGGATTTGAGATGACAGGATTAGGTTATTTAGGGGCGGATATTGTATTAGATAAAAATCGGGGACCAATGGTGTTAGAATTAAATGCCCGTCCGGGATTAGCTATTCAAATTGCAAATCAAACAGGATTAGCATCTATTTTAAAAAAGATAGAACAAACATACCCTAAAAATTTAAGTGTTGATGAACGCATTAATTTTGTATTAACACAAACCCATAAATAGTTTTGCTACTCAATTTACTTAAAAAACATAATAATTTTTACTATGGTCAATACCATATTCTTTTAATAGTTTCGGATAGTCGGCAAGTGCATTTTCCACTTCATCAATCATTCGTTTGGCTTTATTTTCAGAAACACCGGCCAAATGAGCAACCATAATCAAATCATCATTTAAAATATAACGACCTTTTCCATTAACCATAGCTGTTTGTTCCCCATTCACACCACCGGAGGGTGTTAAATCAAATGCCGGAGTCATTTTCCAGCGATGGTCGGGCGTCATCATAAAAGCAAAATTTTTTGTGTGGTCATCTTTGTTTCCTGATTTAACATTAAAAATCATCAAACGAACCATTTTTTCAACTTCTCGCATATCGTGTGTAATATGGGCAGTTAATCGCATTAAATTTTCATAATCCAATGTCGGAATACGATGAGAAGCATGTAACAAGCCACAGGCACTATGAATATGAATTTTATTTCGACCGTCTCTATCAAAACGGGCAACTCCAAAATGTCCACTGCTTGTACGGGATGGAAACAAATGCGTATCCGGCATTTCAATACCTGCCTTTTTAGCCATCAGAGAATAAATATACTCTAATGCACCTAGATCTGGCGAATCCGATTTTGAGGAAAATTTAATAATCCACGGATTAAAACCAGTCATTGCCATTCGTCCACTCATAATTGTTTTATAATCATCGGAAACCAAAGCAACGATTTTAGGACGGGCACCGGCTGCTGACCCATTTAAACTGCGTAAATGCTCCAATAAATTAGAACTTTCTCCTTGTATGATTTCATCTGCCCCCTTTGATAACGTATCCAAATGCAAAATATCTGCCCACTTGTCTTCATTTGATTGAGTCGGTTCATATTCCAATGCCCCCATAGCATGATTAGCGATTAAAGAAAGACGGTGTAAAGGCGTAATTGCATAATAAGATAGCCCTTGTTTTTGTAGATATCGATCTAATAACAAACAACCCCAACCATCAGGCAAGCTGTCATTAAATAAGCCGAACAATCCGTCAAAAGTACGTTCTCTATCAACAAATACACCTGATTTGAGCGGTAGCATAAACGGTGAAAGTTCAATACCTGTTTTTAAAAATTCCGGTGCATATTCAAAGAGTAATTGATCCCGTTGCTCCAATATGCCGACAAATTGCCGTTTTTGATAAGCATTTAAATAAACTTTTACTTGTATCATTGTTCCTCTGTTTATTTTAATAAGCCTCGTTGTCTGTTTTTGGATGCCGGTTTTGCTTGAAATAAAGATGAAACCTGTGTATTTTGAGCAAATACATCTTCAAAATCCTTTAAACAGTTGAGTGAGAGAGCAATTTTAAGTAATGACTCCAAAGATATTTGTCCGGTGGATTCAAACCGCTTTAAAGATCCCAAACTAACACCGGAACGACTGGCAATACCGCTTTGTGATAAATTTTGGCTTAATCTTTTTGTTTTGACCCGCAACGCCAATTCATACATAACCTCATTTGGTGTTTTTAACATAATAGACATTATTTTATCCTTTGCATGCAAAAAATTTGTATAATAGATTATATATTATCTCTTATAAAAAGTCAAGCAACAAAAGAATATCCGCATATTTATTTCATTTTTTTTCAAAAAAGAAAAATACATAAGGAGGACAAACAAATAATAATCATTCAAAAAAGTCCTTGACTTTTAAACAAGTTTATGCTTTATATACATCCGAAAGATGGAGTGATAAAGTCCCCCCCTCTTAATACAATGAATTAACCACAAGAAAAGGAAAAAAAGATGTTAAAAAAATTATTTGCAGTAATTTGTTCCGTTTCTTTATTGAGTGCTTGTGCCTCTCAAAAAGACGGTGCTGATTTATACGGAAATGGTAATGGCGGTTGGAATGATGATGTGAATATTGCTGATTTGCAAGATACAGCAAACACAGAAAAATTCCGTGAAGAAACACCGGCAGTTGTTTACTTTAAATTAGACAGTTCTGATTTAACGGTTGAAGCTCGTGAAAATTTAGCTGCTCAAGCTAAATGGTTAGCTGAAAATCCACGTGTTTTAGTTGTCATTGAAGGTCGTTGTGACGAACGTGGTACACGTGAATACAACTTGGCATTAGGGGAACGTCGTGCTATGGCTGCTCGTAGCTATTTAATGGCACAAGGCGTTTCTGCCGATCGTATCCGTATTATTTCTTACGGTAAAGAAAAACCGGTTGTTTTGGGTTCAACAGAAGATGCTTGGTCTCAAAACCGGAGTGCAACAACAGTTGCTTACTAATTTTATGATTAGGTAAATGGGAACCTGTCAAAACCTGACAGGTTCTTTTTTTTGTAAATAGACCACCACCGACTAAACCGGCGGATTTCTTTTTATATAATCTAAGCTGTCAAAACCGGTCTTGTCTTTTTTGTGTGAATATCAACTTTCGCCACTTATTTTTTCCTCGGTTTCTTCCAAAATTTCATCCTCCAACAAAATACAATTTCCGTTTACCGGATCTTCAAAAGATATTTCCGGCGGACATTCGCATGTGTTTGTAATCATATTAAATATTTTATTTGAATCAATACAAACACTACACGTTAACCCATCTTCATCTGTTGTTCTATCTGCCGGACAAGCCAAACACCGATTTTGTTGACTGCTCGGATAATATCCGGCATCACATTTAATACATTTACCATCTTTTGTAATTGTATTTTTCGGACAGGATTCGCAACCTGTACGAGTTGAATTAGGCACTTGACCCATAGGACAAGAAGCACAGCCCGTTGATGTCGGATAAGTAGTGGCGGAACAACAAATACCTGTTTTATCTCCACTGGCACATTCACAATCACTTGTTATGGTGACTCCTATCGTACATGCAGGCAAAGCAAGATCAAAAGGAACACAACCATATTTATAAGAACAAACACCGTTTGATGTTTGATATGCCCGTCCGGATTTACCATCTGTCGCATTTGGATGACAAGATATTGGTGTTTTATCTAACCAAGTAGTATATTGA
>SUUT01000037.1 GCA_015062385.1 Alphaproteobacteria bacterium
CGACATTATCTTGCCAGACTTGTCCGAAAAACTTATTGTTTTTCAAAATCTATCCACATGTTAGATGACTCCATCCTCCTGTTCAGATATAAAAATTCTATAAACTCTATTCCCTTTTAGCATTGCCCTTATTTGTTCTTTAATTATAAAAAAAATCCATATCAAAATAGATATGGATTTTTTTGAAGATACGTTGTGTATTATTTCAATAACATTTTGAAATCAACAACAACAGCTCTGTCTTTTGTGACTAAAACAGGGTTTCCGTCAATAGAAGTAATTTCAGGAATTTCTAAAACAACTTGTTGAATTTTCTTCAATGTTTCTGCCAAAGGACCGACTGCTTTCGGCTCTTCACCACGAACACCATTCAAAATTGTTCCGACTTTTGTTTCTTTAATCATTGTATCAAAATCAGCTGCCGGCAAAATACGCAATGTTGTATCTTTCATAACTTCCGTATAAATACCACCGGTACCAAAAACCATAATGCGTCCAAAGTTTTTATCAGAGTTAACACCGATAATTGTTTCGGTTGCTTTAACAATCATTTCTTGAATTAAAACGCTAGCTCCTTTTAATTGGAATTTTTGAATAGAACCATTTAATCCATCCCAAGCTTCATTGAATGTCGCTTCATCATGAACATTCAAATAAATACCTTTCATTTCTGTTTTATGTAAAGCATCCGGAGCAGATAATTTTAAAACAACCGGAGCTGGGAAGATTTTTTGACAGAAAGCATAAGCTTCTGCTTTATCAGTAAAGTTTCCACTTTTCGGGTAGTCAATTCCGTAATGGTCCATAATCATATTGACCGTAGATTGTGGTAAGGAAGCTAAATTTTCTGCTTTTGCTTGTGCAATAGCTGATTTAATATCTGCCGGCACTTCTTTTGTTTCAACAGATACAGTTTGAACACCCCGATAAGCCATTTGACCTTTTAATAAGCCTAATGAACGAATAATATCAATTGGATATTCATAGTTCAAAACATGAGCATTATCTAAAATTGCACGACCTTCTTTTACTTTAACACCACCAACAAAAACAGCAAAAATATTAACGTTTTTGTATTGCGGAGCCAATTTAACAATAGCTTCGGCCGTTCCTGTTGCATCAGTTACCATTTGTGGTGTTAATAAAACAAGAATATTTTTATATTCACCGCTTTCACATAAGATTTTCAAAGCAACTTCATATCTATCAGCCCGAGCATCCCCAATAACATCAATGGGGTTACCCAAAGAAGCTTCTGCCGGTAAAGCAGCTTTTAATGCTTCAATTGTTTTTTCACTTGGACGAGCCAAATCTAAACCGTTATCTTCACATAAATCACTGGACAACACCCCAACACCACCGGCATTTGTTAAAATGGCAACGGAGCCATCAAATTCATGATGATGTGTGTATTGTAAAATTTCCAACAAACTGAACAATTCACGGGTTGTATAAGCCTGAATAGCACCAGAACCTTTTAAAGCAATTTCCAAAACACGATAGTTCGGAGCCAAAGAGCCTGTATGAGACAAACTGGCTGCTTGTGCTTTTTGAGATTTTCCGGGTTCCATAATAACAACCGGTTTTGTTTTTGAAACTTCTTTTAAAACACGTAAAAATTCTTTACCGTTTTTCAAAGATTCCAAATAGAACACAAATGCTGTTGTATTTTTATCATCTTTCAAAGCAGCTAACAAACGATCTTCTGCCAATAAAGCCTTATTTCCGATTGAAATAAAATGAGAAAATCCGATTCCTTTTTCACGAGCCCAATCCATTAATGCCGAACAATAAGCTCCGGATTGCGAAATAAAGGCAACATTGCCTTGTGCAGGGAAACCGTCTGCAAAACTGGCATTTACTTTGTCAAATGTGGAAATATGACCTAAACAGTTCGGTCCTAATAAATTAATGCCGTTCTCAATACATTTTTGAGCAATACCATCTTCTAATTCATGATTACCGACTTCTCCGAATCCGGCTGTAATAATACTGATATTTTTGGTTTTGTTTGCAATAGCATCATCAATAACAGGCATTGTAAATTTAGCAGGAACAACAACCACCACCAAATCAATGGCTTCCGGCAAATCTCGAACGGATGCATAACAATCCTTTCCGTATAATTTTTGACCGGCACATTTCGGATTAATGGCATACAAATTACCTTGATATCCGGCATCAATAACATTATTAAAAACAACGGCCCCTAATTTGGTCGGATCATTTGAAACACCTACTACCGCAATACTTTGCGGATTAAAAAATGAATCTAAAGACATTTATTCTCCTTCTTTCTTCTAGTTAATACGATGAGCAGACTATACTAAAAATATGCCGATATGTCAATGTAAAATCGCAAAAATTTCTGTAAAATATGTTTTTATTTATTATCTGTGAGCACGTCCGATTGTCCCACGCATACCACTACCAACAGTCATATTCATAATCACATCATCCTGATTTGTTTCATCAAAGGTTGTTGGAATGTTTTCCGATATATTATTTTGTTCTGTCGCTCCAAAATTTGTGCGGGAAATACGATTACGCAATCTTTTAGCCGAATCCGTCACAGTAAAAACATCTTTTGTTTCGGAAGTATTTTCTGTCGCCTCACGAGCGACAGAAATCTGCCCTTGCATCTGTGTGGTTTTTCCCGTTAATGGATCCATCCCTGTTTCAACCTTTACAAATGTTTCCGGCATTGTATTTTGCTGTTTTTCGATTGACAACGGTTCAATTTCTTGGGCTGCTGCATCAAATTTTAATACATATTTATATCCTTTAACAACCTTAATATATGAAATTTTAGCTTGTTCAAAATGAGCCTGATGTTCCTCGTCTGTTTCATTTTCAATAACGGTTCCTGCAATTCCGGCAAGAATTTGAACATGTTCTGCGGTTAACGGCAACAGTTTTTGAATAATTTCAATTTCCGGATTTTCCTGACCAATCCGCTCAATCTCCCGTTGCATTGATTGGGCTTGACGGGCAAACGCTTTAATTTGTTTTCTATCTTCAAAAAACTTATCATTTGTTGCTTCGGCAACGGCTTCTTCTGCTTTTATAACAGCCAATCTGGCTTGTTCTGTCAATTGCATATATTCAGCATCTGTCAAATTTTCTTTTACGGATAAATTGTTCATAAAATCTAATGCATCCTGTGCACTTTGCAATAAATCCAATGCCCGTTGATTATCTCCGTTTTTCACTTTTCCCGAAGCCTGCTTAACTGCTTCCCGTGCTTCTAAAATTGCTTCACGAGCCTTTTCTTCCCGTTCATTTCTAAATTGGGCCGCTTGTCTATCTTTTTCCATTTGCTCGGCTTTTGCTGTTTTAGCATTATCTTCTTGTACAACATCGGAAACAGATGCAGATAAATCAACAAAATTTGTTTGATAGAGTAATCGTTTCAAAGGACCTTTAATTGTTAATGCAAATGGCGGAAAATCCGGCTTATCCGATAAAGATAACGGCATGGAAATATCCATTTCTTCTTTAACAATATCCCAAATTACCTGCATCGGATCAGATGCAAAACCATTTCCTTTTAAAGCCGTATCCATTGTTTTAAATATTCCGGTACTAACGGTAAAATTACCTGAAATACTTTCAAGCGTTGTTTTGCCAGAATTTAATAACTGATTAAGTGCTTTATCAAAAATGGATTTAGGCACACGGTTCCGAATAGAACGATCAATCAGTGGACTGACTTTTTCAATATTTGTTCCAATCCACATTAAATCTCGAATTTGATATTTTCCTTTTCCGCTTAATGTTTTTAACATCTCATATGGAGATTTTCCCGAAAGAGACAACTCAGAATCAAATGAAAGTGTACCATCCCCCAAAGACATATTTTTTAATGTAATTAAATTATTATCCAACGATAAATTTTTAGCAGAAACCATTCCGGTTAATTTCGGTATATTGTTATCCCAAGAAAATGTCCCTTTCGCCGTTAATAAAGATGTTTCGTCATTTAGGATACCGGATAATTCATTAATGGTTAATGTTTGATTTTGCAAAGACAAATCAACTTTAGCATTCTTTAATTCCGCATCTCGATACAATAATTGATTTGTTTCTAAAACAATATGCTGATTTAATTTACTCATCTCTTTTAAATTAAAATGTTTTTTCGCATCCATACCCGTAAAAGTAAAGTTTTTTAAATCATTCCATATGAATTTTCGCACATCAAAAGAAGGGGTCGTAATACGCATATCAAGCAAACCATTATCAGCCATACTATATGAGCCGTTAATATTTAACTGATTTTGTCCGATTTGAACAGTCCCTTTTGAAAATTGAATTGTTTTAGGCGTTCCATTCAAAACAACATTCAATTTTAACAAACCACTTAATGTTGTATTCATATTAGGCATTTTTACAATATTTGTCACAAACCGTCTGAAATTGGGATACGTTAACATTACATTTAAATCTTTATAAACCGGTTCATCTTTTGTCGAATCGATACTTCCGTTTACAGATATTTCCAAATCTGCCATTTTATTTTTCATTGCCATTATCCACAGATTATTTTCTTCCGACAAGGTTAAGTCTGTTTCAAATGACTTAACGGATTTAATGAATTCATTCTCTGATTTAAGATTGGCTTTTCTCATAAACAAGCCTAATTCAGATGTACCGAAAACCAAATTCATATCCGAAATAATAACATTATCTGTTCCAACACCAATAAACGTTCCCTTTCCACGCAAAGAAGCATTTGCCATTTCCTGTGTTGTCAATTCTTCGATTTTTAATGTTCCGTCATCCATTGTTCCCAATAAACGACCTTTTCCGATAGGAAGCATATGAAAACGAATATTATTTAACATTAATTCGACTTGCCCGTTAAATTTCTTTAAAAGCGAAGCATCTTGAAAATAATCTTTTATTAAAACAACGGATTTTGTAATGTCCTGTGCTTCTTTTGGTTGCTTATAACCTGTATAAGCATCAAAATCCAATCCGGAAACATTTAATTTAGCAGTAACAATCGGTAATTTATCTGTTTTTCGATAAGCGATTTTACCGGAAATACGCCCCTTATCTATATCCAAGGATTCAATTTCGGACGTAAATTGATCTGGATAAATCAAAATATTTCCTTTAAATCCGACTTTCTGCAACAAAGATGGTGCTACTTTTCGCACATCGGCATATTTAGCAATTAAATCTTTAAATTTAGTTGACTGCCCGACAACCAACAATAACAATCCCGTTTTTCCGTCTTCCGTCAAAGAACCGCCTTCAAAAGATATGGTTGTATCTCCGGATAAAATACCTTTTCCGCCTTTCACATGAAAGCGATTTCCCCGTTTTTCCATATCAATGGTTAAATCTTTAACGGTTTCTTTTCCCCAAATAAAATTTTGCACATTCACTTTAAAATTAAAGTTCGGCCGTTTAGAATCAATCATCGAATCCCACTGGATATCTGACAAAAAATCCTTCCACAAATCGTAATTTAATGTATTAACAGCAATGGTCGCTTTGTAATTCAGTTTTTTATTAATTTCTTCTCTACCCAAAGAACCCGTAACAGCGACTGCATCTTCTTGATTACCAAAACGAATGGTAAAACTTTTAAACATATCTGCCCCATTAGCGGATTCATATGTCAAACTACCGGAAGATGGGATATTAAGTGCCGTATTAAGTGGTTTTAATCCTAAAATTTTCAAAAACTCATTTGGTCGAGCAACTGAGAAAGAACCATCAGCCGTTATTTGTGATGTTTGTTCAATACTTGGTGTAATATTTCCGCTTAAATCAAATAAAAAAGCATTATTTTTTTCCACCAAATTAATGGTAAACGGAACGGGAGAATCCGTTCTCAATCTTTTAACGTTTAATTTTACCGTCATATCTTTTTTCAACAGCTCAAATGTACCATCAAACGTAAAAGGTCCCTGCAATGATTCCAAAATTAAATTACCATTAATTTTTTCAATATTCCATTTTGTTTTTGCAAGACCGTTGACATATTCTATCGTCCCGTTATGAATAAACATCGAATCAATACGTGTTTGACTGACATCCATATTCATAAAATCCGTTGAAAGATCTTTTTTGGAATCCGCAAACAAAAACGGAAAATCCCAATTAACATGAGTAGCACTATCTCTTTCTAAAAACAAGGTTGGATTTTCAATATCAATTTTTTGAATAACCAACGGTTCTTTCAATAACGATGTCCATTCTATCTGTACAACAACACGGTTAGCACGCATCATCACACTCCGTTGCGATCCGGACTTGTTAGACAAAGTAACATCGTTTAAAATAATTTGTGGAACAGGAGCCCAATTTACTTGTGTAGCCCCCAACACATTAAATTCCCGTCCGGTTAAATCCGAAATCCCGCTGACAACCTGTCGCTGAAAAGTTTCCGGATTAAATGACCGAATAACAAAAAATCCCAATCCGCCGATAATTACAAAAATCAAAAATAAAAATGTTAAGAAAAATTTTTTCATGAATCACCCTATTTTAAATTTGTTTTTTCTTTTTATAGCATAAAACTTTTGAAAAAAGAAAGACTTTTTTCCGATTTTAACAAAAAAAAACAATTTCTAATTTTTTAAGGTAAAAAATGAAACAGTTTAAATGTTTTTTTTCCAAAAAAATGGCATCATTAAGACAAACACTGCTACAAATTCCAATCGCCCGATAATCATTAAAAATGCACAAATAGCCTTAACCCCCTCAGGTAATGCGGCAAATGTTTTATCTGGTCCGATAACATCCCCCAATCCAGGTCCCATATTAGACAACATAGATACCGTTCCGGATAAACAAGTAATTAAATCCAATCCGTAAAACGACAAAATTAACGTTCCCAATGCCACACACAAGGCATACAAACCAAAAAACACCAGTACACCACTCATAACATCTTCGGTAACGGCTTTGTTGCCGTACCGTGGAATAAATACACCATACGGACGAGTAGCACTTTTTAGTTTTGAATGAATTGTTTTGAATAAAATCGTATACCGAAAAATTTTAATACCGCCGGTTGTTGAAGCCGTACATCCACCAACAAACATCAATAACAAAAACACAACCGTTGCATATGCCCCCCAATTTTCATAATCATCAATTACAAAACCGGTTGATGTCATAATAGATAAAGCATCAAAAATTGTTGTTCTTAGAATTTGTGATAATTGATTATTATCAAATGACACTTGATACCAACGAATGAAAATTAAAGAAAAAACAACCCCAAAACAAAAAAGACAATATACTTTTATCTGTTCATTATTGCGTATTTGGTTAAAATGACGATGAAAAATCAAAATTCCCAACATAAGCGGAAATCCGCCAACAAACATAAAAAACGCCAAAATCCACTCAATTATAGGACTATTAAAGTAGGCAATAGAATCGTCATGTGTTGAAAATCCGCCGGTTGCAACAACGGACATAGCATGATTGACGGCATCAAACATATCCATACCGGCTAATCGTAAACTGATAAAAGCAACAACGGTTAGAAAAACAAAATAACCGATAACCCCCGACACATTTTGAATGGTCGTTGGCGAATCCCGATTGGATTCGCCTGATGTTTCAATATTAAACAATTGCATTCCTCCGATATGCAGTGTCGGTAAAATCATAATTGCCACAACCAAAATACCGATACCACCCATCCAGTGCATTAACGACCGCCAAAACAAAACACCTTTTGACAAACTGTCTAAATTAGTCAAAACCGTTGCTCCGGTTGTTGTTAATCCGGATGACGCCTCAAATAATGCTCCAGCAAAAGAAATATCCAATTTCAACAAATAGAGCGGCAATGCCGAAAAGAAAACAAAACTTATCCAAATTAAGGAAGTTGTTAAGAACATTTCTTTTGTCCGTAACGGGGCCGATTTTGTATCCGTTAAAAGCCAAACAATCAATCCGGAAGCAACCGTTAAGGCAGCACTTAATGCAAAAACTCCCGCAGAAGCCGAGTTTCCATCTAACCAATCCAAAAAACACGGAAACATCATTGTAAATCCGCCTAAAACAGTCATAAAACCAACAAGGGAAAAAATTAAACGAAAACGCATAACAAATCCTTTTATAATCATAAATAACATACGCAATATTCATCTAAAAATCAAGTTAAAAAACATGAATATAAATTTTATCATTTCACGAAACAACTTTATACCTTTGTGTCAAAGTGTTTTCAAGTTGAAATTCCCTTTTTTACTTGACGAACAAAAGAAAAACGTTTACAACATATAAAACAAATTTACAACGAGAAAACAAATGGTTTACTTTGATGCACATTGTCATATTCAACCTAAAACGCAATTTGTGAATGCACAAAAGGCAGGTGTTAAATATTTTTTTTGCAATGCAACACATCCTGATAACTGGCAAAGCGTTTGTACACTCAATCAATCCATTGCAGGTGTATTTCCTTGTTTAGGAATTCATCCGTGGTTTATTCAAAATCTACCCTCAAATTGGATTAACCAACTCCACCAATTACTAGAAACTTATCCGGAAATGATGATTGGCGAAATCGGATTAGATGGCACACACCCCAATTTGGAACAACAAGCAAATATTTTTGAAATATGTTTGAAAACAGCACAAAAATACAAGCGTCCGGTACATATTCACGGACACAAGGCATGGTCAACTATTTTAAACTTTTTAAAATGTTATCCGAACTTGGTCTGTGTTCTTCACCGTTTCGGGGGAAATGATGCATTAGTTCGGCAATTTTTAAAATTTCCGTATGTCTATTTTTCCGTTATGCATGCTAAACCTGTTCGTTTCATACCGAATAATCGTCTTTTTATAGAAAGTGATGCACCGGACGGATTAAATTTCAGTGAAAAAATTATTGAGTTCATTCAACAAAATCAAATTAATCCTCATGTACTTTATCAAAATTTAATACAATTTTCAGAATTATTTCCGGCACTAAAACCATATATCGATAAGGGGAAAACTTATGACAAATAATCCCGTTCAGGAAAAAGAATCGATGAATATTTCGGATATACAACAACGAACCTGTCTGATGTTAGGATATTCCGGAATAAAAAAACTGCAACAAGCTCACATATTGATTGCCGGATGTGGTGCTGTTGGGGGTATGGCAGCTGAAGCCCTTGTTCGTACAGGTATCGGAAAAATAACGTTGGTGGATTTTGATACCATCAGCCCTAGTAATTTAAATCGACAGATTTTTGCAACGATAAACGTTATTAATCATCCCAAAACAACCGTAGCAAAAGAGCGTTTATTAAACATCAATCCACATTTGACGGTTATTGAAAAACAAATATTACTTAATGGAGAAACAATATCCTCCTTATTTGATGAACCGGTTGATTTTGTTATTGATGCCATCGATTCACTGAATCCGAAGACATTACTTATTGAAGAATTGGTTAATCGAAAAATGCCTTTTATTTCTTCAATGGGGGCCGCCTTAAAAACAGATATATCCCGTTTAAAAGTATCCAGTATGAAAAAAACAATTCAATGTCCGTTAGCAGCCTTTGTTCGGAAAAGACTTCGTCGAAGACAGGTTGATTTGTCTTTTCCCGTTGTTTGGTCTGACGAATGCGTGTCGGATAAAACACATTTGGGAGAAATTGAAATCAACGGGCAATCCGAACGACACACAATGGGTTCATTAATGACAATTACAGGCACAGTCGGTTTAATGTGTGCACATGAAGCAATTTTATTTTTAACACAAAGCAAGCAGAGTTTTTACCATGGATATTTTTGAAATTGAAGACCCAAACGAAGTTGTTTTATCGGAAAAATCAGGTATTCCGCAACCGATAAACACAACCTGTTCCAATCCATTGGATATGGCTGTTGCCGAATTGGAAATGCGACAATATCGGGATTCAATTATACCCCCCCCCACCTTTTTAGAGGGATTAAATCCGGAACAACGACAAGCAGTCGAAAAAACAGAAGGTCCCTTATTGGTTTTATCTGGTGCGGGAACAGGCAAAACAAAAGTTTTAACAACCCGAATAGCCTATATTATACATCAACAAAAAGCCCGTCCTTGGCAGATATTAGCTGTTACATTTACAAACAAAGCATCTACGGAAATGAAGTCTCGTCTAGAAAAAATGATTGGAGGTGAGGCTTTTTCGGTTTGGTTAGGAACATTCCACGCAATCGGTATTAAAATTTTAAGAAAATACGGAGAACGAATTGGATTACAATCTAACTTTATCGTATTAAACAGTGATGATCAAGAACGCTTATTAAAACAATTAATGCAGGAAGTCGGTATTGATACAAAGAAATATGCACCGGCAACACTTTTAGATATTATTCAGCGGTGGAAAGACAAAGGGTTGTTACCGCATCAAATAACCACACGAGAAAATTCCGGCTGGTGTAATGGTATGGCATTACCATTCTATACAAAATATCAACAACGATTGCAAAACCTGAATGCTGTTGATTTTGGGGATTTATTATTATTACCACTAGCATTGTTTCAGGCTCATCCTGATATTTTAGCACATTATCAACAACAATTTCATTATATCTTAGTTGATGAGTATCAGGATACAAATGTTGCCCAATATATGTTGTTAAGATTGCTTGCAAAAGGACATCACAACATTTGTTGTGTCGGAGATGATGATCAATCCATTTATTCATGGCGTGGTGCAGAAGTTGAGAACATTTTAACATTCCAAACAGTATTTCCCGAAGCAAAAATTATTCGTTTGGAACGAAATTATCGTTCAACAGGACATATTTTGGGAGCAGCTTCCGGCTTAATTGCTCATAATGCCGGTCGTTTGGGTAAAAATTTAAAACCGGCAGATGAACAAAACAATCAAGGAGAAAAAGTTCGGGTAAAAGGGTTCTGGAACGGCATGCAAGAAGCTGAAAAAATTGTTGAAATGATAGAAAATGCTCAGCGAAAAGGCGTTCCACTATCTGAAATGGCAATTTTGGTACGTGCAACTTTTCAAACTCGTTTGTTTGAAGAAATTTTAATGCGATACGGAGTTCCATATAAAATTATCGGCGGATTTAAATTTTATGAACGGGAAGAAATCAAAGATGCTGTTGCCTATTTACGATTAATTTTAAATCCGCATGATGATTTGGCTTTTATGCGTATTATTAATAAGCCAAAACGAGGAATCGGTGCACAAGCAATGGATGTTTTATCAGCAACGGCACAAGAAAAAAAACTCAGCTTATTTGATGCAATCGGTTGGGCTCCCCTAAGACCACAAGTACGTAAAACATTGGAAGCATTTATGCATTTGATTAAAAAGGAACAAGAAAAAATTCAAACACACAACCCCTCCGAAATTGCCCGTTCAATTTTAGAAGAATGTGGATACATTCAAATGTGGCGTTCTGATAAATCTCCGGAAGCAGAAGGTCGTATAGAAAACATTATGGAACTTTATACTGTTTTAGATGATTTTGAAACAATCCAATCCTTTATTGAATATGCCACGTTGATTACCGATTCAGATGAAACAACAACCGAGGAACAACTGATTGTAATGACTTTACATGCCTCAAAAGGATTAGAATTCAGCGAAATTTATTTACCTGGATGGGAAGAAGGATTATTTCCGCATCAAAAAGCTCTTGATGAAACAGGAGATGCCGGATTGGAAGAAGAACGTCGTTTGGCATATGTCGGTATTACCCGTGCGAAGAGAAAAGTAATAATTTCTTTTGCGAATAACCGCCGAATGTATGGAAAATGGATTAATTCTTTACCCAGTCGTTTTATTCAGGAGTTACCTGAAAAGCACATTATATCGGACATTCCTCAAAATAAACCCATTTACGGATATGATGCCCCTCAACCTTGTTGGAGTTCCACTTCATTCAATGAAACGTCAAAACAGTCATTTATAAGAATAACGTCAAATGAATCCGAAAGCAAATTTGAAAAAAGCATTTTTGATTCGGGCAAATGGGGACGAGAAAATAAAGATTCTTATTTTGATATTAATCGAGAACCAATTAAAAAAATTCAGTTCAAAACAAAAGAAACAAACAAGCGAATCGGAAAACGAGTCCGTCATGAAATATTTGGAGATGGAACAGTTGTACATGTGGAGGGCGAACGTCTAGATGTTCGTTTTGATTCGGGGAAAGTTAAAAAAATTATGGCTCGTTTTTTGGAAGAAATAGCTTAAATTGACTTACATAATGCAACTCCATGATTGGTATTAATTCCCCCTGTTTGAACTTTTCCCGTATTAAGGTTAATACTATCTATTTTTTCAAGAAAAGTAAATGTTGAGGTCCAAACAATAACATTTTCAGATGAGATATACAAATTTGGACAATCAACAGATTTATCACATTTTGATTCATCACTGCAAATACATTCCTCCATAGAAACCAATTTCATCCCGACAGCATCACACCAAGCATTTGCACTCCACCAATTTAAATATCGTCGAGAACGACAATATGTTCCTGAACTATTTCCTTTTACTTCTATGCCATAACCGTTGGCACAAGTTGCTGCATTTGTATTAGCTGAATAGGACAATGCAATACTAAATATTAATCCTAAAATCATTAATTTTAATCGTTTCATTCTTTTCTCCTTTTTGTTTAATTTATTCTGATTTGGAACACATTGTATTTATTTCATCCAACAAAGAACACGAGCCATAAACTTTTCCTTTTATATTTGATGTAGCTAAGGTACAATTTTCATCTTTCCATTGTAAATAGCAATACATTTTAGGCGGACATTTTTTATCGGCTTTAAATGTTTTATTTATCTTATCTGTTTCATCAATGATGGGAGATACATCAAATGTAGTTAATATTTGACATTTGCCATATAAAACACCAGTAGAATTTGATTCTGCCTTGGGTTCTGCATCACCCTTTTGCCAAGATGACTTTGTCCAATGGATAACACAATATTCATTTTTTTCTTTACATCCTGTTTTTTTATAAATCAAACCAGTCCCCTCACTGTATGTTTTTATTGGTGTAACATCATGTGTTGTCAGCATTTGACATTTGCCATATAATTGTCCTCGAAAAGCTGATGTTGCTTTAGGTTCTGAAGTATTTCTATCCCATGAAGATTTTGTCCAATTTAACGCACAATACTGATTTTTGAGGACACATCTTTTCTGGGATTTCATTTGTCCGTCAGAACTAAACATATAACTACAATCTGTTCCATATTTTTCCACAACTTCCGATATACCCATATAATAACTGCAATCCGTTTTATATCCCATGTCCGTATCTGTATCAAAAAATGTATAGATACACGCCCCATCACTCGGAACACATTCGCCGGCTTTTGTTTCACTGCAAAACTCATCATACCGACAACACCATCCGATTTCTTCTGCCTCTATCTTGCACGATGTTATCTTTTCATCGCCTCTATCAGCACATAAATCGATACACCCG
>SUUT01000007.1 GCA_015062385.1 Alphaproteobacteria bacterium
TCGTGTACGGAAGATACCTTAATTACGGTTGAAAATGCCTATTTATGTGGGGCAATTTGTGAAAACAGAACGGTTATGAGTGGAAAATATTGCACGTTAAAATGTAATGAAAATGAATTTAAGGATACTTCCGGAAAATGTCGCAAATGTACGGATGCCGGTAATTATTTTACATATGCAACCAAAGCCGAATGTGATAAATGTGACGGACAACGGGTATTTGGGTATTTTGCCAATGATAAATGTATGCTTAAATGCGGTACGCCGGGGACTTATACCGCTGATAAACCTTTGCATAATCATGACGGCATTTGTTTTAAGTGTTCTGATGATGGAAAAATTGATATGCACATGGGAGAGTATTCCCGTTGTACAGAAAAATGTCCAACACGTATTTTGATTGGACAATATTGTTTAAAAAAAGATTATTGTACCACAACGGAAAAACCGCTCATGGATGAATCGGGAAATTGCTACGCCTGTAATACACCCAAAGCTTTACCAAAACAAGAAAAATGCACAACGGCTTGTCCGAATGAACGAGAAGTGGCAAGCGATGGAAAATGTATTTTAAAGACCTGTGCATCAGGACAATTTAGAACAACAGGTAATGCCTGTTTAGAATGCACCGATGCCGGTAATTATTATACCAATGCAACCAAAGCTGAATGTGATCAATGTAATGGTCAACGTGTATTTGGGTATTTTGCCAATGATAAATGTATGCTTAAATGCGGTACGCCGGGGACTTATACCGCTGATAAACCTTTGCATAATCATGACGGCATTTGTTTTAAGTGTTCTGATGATGGAAAAATTGATATGCGAATGGGAGAGTATTCCCGTTGTACAGAAAAATGCCCGACACGGGTTTTAATTGGACAATATTGTTTTAAACAAGATATGTGTACTACAACAGAAAAACCGTTAATGGATGAATCAGGAAACTGTTACGCTTGTGACACCCCCAAAGCTTTACCAAAACAAGAAAAATGCACAACGGCTTGTCCGAATGAACGAGAAGTGGCAAGCGATGGAAAATGTATTTTAAAGGCCTGTAATGACGGACAATTTAAAACAACTGGTAATGCTTGTTTAGAGTGTACGGATGCCGGTAATTATTATACCAATGCAACCAAAGCTGAATGTGATCAATGTAATGGTCAACGTGTATTTGGGTATTTTGCCAATGATAAATGTATGCTTAAATGCGGTACACCGGGGACTTACACCGAAGATAAACCCTTACATAATCACGACGGTATTTGTTATTCTTGCAATACTCGCTCATCTGTTAATATGAACTGGGGAGATAAATCCCGCTGTGAAAGGGTTTGTCCTAATCGAACATTGGATGGAAACAACTGTGTATTTCGGGAATGTTCGGTTGGTATGTTTTCCGGTAATGATAATGTTTGTTATGATTGTGGGATTGTTACCCCGATTGCAACAACCAAAGATGAATGCAAAAGATGTTTAAATCGGGAATATGGGACAGACGGTTATTGCGGATTGAAAAATATTTAAAATGTTTTCAGTTTGTTGAACTGCTATTCAAAAATAAATCGGAAAATCCCCTGTTGAAATTATCAATCGGGGGATTTTAAATAAACATATTTTATTACGGTCTAACCGTATAAATAAATGATTTAGTTTCAGGCTTACAGATTTCTGCGACACCCAACTTTTGTGCCGTTTTAACACAGACGGCAAATGAATCAAAAGTTAGTTTAATCATTAAATTGTCATTGATGTCAAAATGATTTGTTGCCTGAATAATTGGAGTAATTTGTGTACCGAAAATTGTTTCATCATTACCGATAAGTCCACTCTCTTTTAAAGAAGGCAAAATTGTTTTGCTTTCAATTTCTGTTGACATATCGGGCAATTCACTCACTGTTCCCGTATCAAATTGAATACTATTTTCATCTACCGAAGTACTTGAAACTGCTTCAACTTCTTTTATCGGAGATTCAACGGCAATAATATTTTTCTTTTTAGCATCTAACAATATTTGTGCATATTGTTTTGTTATTTGAGCAACTTCATTTGCCCGATAATCATCCATTTTTTTGATATATTCATCCGTTAACAAACTATCAGGAGCTCCTTCGGAAAGCATATCTTCCAATTCATTGGCAAAAACTTCAAAAACATCTGTTTTATAACTTTGAGTTAAAGCATTTATTTTGGCTCCGGCTTCTTCCGGTGTCATTTTTGATAGAATCCCACCTTCCGATAATGTTACTTCATCATTTGTGTTTTCCATTGAAAACAATTCTTTACCGTTTTCAAAGAATGTTGTTCGAAAAACAACACTATCTGTCGGTGATTGAATAATATTAAAAATTGAAATATCATTTTTCCATTTGAGTGATGCCGATAAAACTTTTTCTTGATTATTTTTATAAATACTGAAATCTTCTAATGAAATACCCGACAATAAAATTGGAGCGGTCATTTGTAATTCATCCATCATTTTTATTTCATCCAGCGTTGCGGCTAACTGCATAATTTTTTGATAGGCATTTTTAAACGAATCCGTCACTTGAATATTTGATGAAATAAACGGCACATTACTTTTCGGATAAAACAAATTAAAATTAAGACCGTTATTTGTACTTATCCATTGTATCAATGGTTTTTGATTAACTGGGTTGAGCACTTCAAATTTACTGTCCGGTGTTAATCCGGATAATAAATTAAAACCACCGGTAAATGACATTATTGCTTTTTTATCTTTTCCAAATAATTCGTATTTTGTGAGTGTTGCATCTTTAAACAACGAATTTTGCTCTTCATTTGTACCAACCAACTCGTTTGTCAATAAATTAACCAGTTGAAAAATGCCTTCGGAAATTGGCGATTTGCTTTGAAAAGCTAAAAACAATACATCTTTGTAATCATCATCCAAAACCCGAATTTGCGTATCTTGATTGTTTTCTTTAAACGTGATAATCATTTTACCCGATTGGGCCGGTATCGGAAGCGGAGCAGAAACATTTATCGGAGATGTTTTTTTCACATCAATGGTTAGTTTTGAATCTTTTTTAAAGAGCGGATAAGTTAAATTACCCTCAAATGTTATCGTATTTTGGTTATCGGTAACGGTTGTATTCATAATAGACACACAACCGAACAAAGCCTGCGTTGTTTCAAGCGTTTGTTCCATTAAATAAGCACTTAATCCATCTGCTAATTTGTCATCCGTACAGATGTTTTTCCCTTGAATAACATAAGACGGCAGTTCATTTTCGGCACTTTTTATTTCAAATTCCCCATTGGGCTTTATAAAACCGTTTATTTTGTTATTATAATTAAATGCCCCTTGTAATTTTCCGGATAAATACGACAGCGTTATTACTTTTTCCTGATTCATAATTTTGGCAACACCGTTTTTTTGTCCACCTGAATAGGTGTAAACACGCAATGTTTCACCAGATGAATTGAAATAGGTTTCCAATCCGCTTTTAACATTGTCTTTATAAATGGTTTCAATACGGGTGCCATCTTTTAAATATTCTTTTTGTTTGCCGTTTTTTAAACCATCTATATACGGAACGGTTAATTTGACTGTTCCGTCTTCATAAAATTCTTTGTATGTTCCATCTGTTTTAAAAAACGATTGGGGCGATTCGGATTGAAGTTGTCCGTTTGAATAATATGTTTTTTTTGTTTTGTTTCCGTAAATATATGTTGCTCCACCGGCTAACAAACCGAGTATCAATAAAAAGGCTAAACTCTTTTGCATACTTTTTTACTCCATTAAATTATATCTTTTTAAAAGGTTATCATAATCAAAAAAGCAAGTCAATTTAAAATAAACAAATTAAAACAAATAATCTGCTTGTCAAATGATGTTTTTTTTGTCAATATATGAATAATATGATCAAAAGGATTTATCTATGGGGTATTATTATCGGTCTAAGACAAAAAAACAGTCAATTAGTGGGGCTGTTTCACCTAAATTAAAAGGTTCATTGGCTTATTGCAATCGGATGCTGTTTGATGCATTAAAAGAAAAAAAGTATTTAAAAATTCGCCCCCAAAAACTGTTATCCCCTTTTCAACAAAAAATTGAACGGGAACAAAAACAACAATTAAATGCCCTCTTGGGAGACTCTCCTAAATGTCCGCAAGATTGGTGGTTGTTAAAAAACAGTATTTTTAAAAGTTTATTTACAGATATCCTCTTTGCATTATTTTTTATCTTTATTTTTATGGAAATATTATTCTATTATTTCCCAAATAATGTTTTGTTTTCCTTTCTTTTTTCCGCCAAAATTCAAGGACCGATTTTGCTGTGTTTACTGATACTGCGAATAGTTTTATTTGTTCCGCAACATACAAATAATATATTGAAGTTAAAGGGCTCTGTTCTATTTAAAGAAGAAGGCGAAATTCCCGCCTCTTTTTCTCCGTTTCAAATGGGAGAAATATTTTATGGTTCATCTCAAAAACCGTTTTATTATTTAGATGCCGTATTGCTTTGGTTAGTCAACAATAAATACATTCAAATATATCAACCTCAACAAGAATCTGTTTTCTTTTCTAAATTAAAAGATTTTGATAATTCGGATGAAAAAGTTTCTTTATTTTTTAATGCATTATTTCGTAATAATTTAGATATGACATCCTTGTCAGATTTAAAAAAAGACAAGGTTTTTGAAAATACCTGTCAAAAATTATTAGCCAAAGCAACAATCTCTATTCCTGTAAAAAAAGATAAGCACAAACAGCGGTGTAAAAAAATTTTAAATATGTGGATATGTCTTATCATTATGTCATATGTTTATTTTAATTGGTCATTAATTAATTTAGTCGTTGGAGGCATGCTTATAATTGTCTGTTTAAGGAAAGACAAAGGATACGTTATTCCTGAAAATCAAATGTACAAAGGAAAATATGGCCGATTTAAGCGTTTTTTAAAAAATTGTGCTTTTTATTCAAATGAACAAATGATTCGAGGTTTAATAAAATCTAATCCAAATTATATGTATGACGTTTTGCCATATCTTGTGATTTTTTCTTTGTGGTCGAAATGGGAAAAACAATACTTACAGTTTTATCAAAAAAATCCGATTGGATATCGTGGAAATGGTCACTTTAATGAATGGTTTTTGCCTCTTTTACGCCAAAGAGGGGGATTATTTAATATCAAAAAACACAAATGGCAGTTCTTTTAATTGACAGGAGTTCATATTTTTGATACGCATATAAAATAAATTAAGGAGAAAAAATGCGTCGGATTTTTATTTGTTTTTTTATTTTGTTGTTTTCTGTAACGGTTCAGGCAGAAAAGTTCAATATTACAAATTATAATATTCATTTAAACGTGCAATCGGATAAAAGTATTGTTGTAACAAAGGATATTACAGCACATTTTAATGTGCCTCAACGAGGGATTTTGCATTACGTGCCGACATCAAACGGCGAAAAATTAAGTAATATTGCAGCTTCGGATAAACCGATTGTTTCAACGGATAAAAATTACACGATTATTAAAATGGGTAATAAATCTGGCAATCCTATAACCGGAGATTATGATTATAAATTACAATATACGCATCACTTAACGGGACAAACAGACAGAATGTTTTTGTTTTTGGCAGAATCCGGACCAACAACGGTCCAAGTAGTTATGCCAAAGGATTTTGCGGATAATGCCGTTCGGTTTGTGATTATTGACGGAGGGGTTAAAGAACAATTAATACCCACTCGAAACGGCAATACGCTAACAGCAGTCTTAAACCGTCAATTAACGGGAAAAGAAGCTCTTTATTTAAGCGGTACGTTTGGTGAAGATTATTTTACCGGTGCACATTTGATACCGGCTTTGCCACAACAACAAAATCATGTCATATCTGTTAAACAACCACTTGCACGGGCAAACTCCACCTCATCTTCCCCTGCTGTACAAACACAACAGAAGAAAAGTCATCCGGATGTCGGCAGTGAAAAATTTTATATTCAAAAATATGATGTAAAACTGAATGTGGATGAAAATAAAGCCGTTCATATTACAGAAACAATAGATGTTTATTTTGTGCGATCGGCACACGGTATTATTCGAGAAATTCCGATTGATTTTCGGGAAAAACTAACAATGGAATCCATATCGGAAAAATACACCCAAAATTATGCGTTTGCAGATAGTACCGTATTTGTAAATTATAAAATTGGACATGAAAATATTCTACAAAAAGACCATCATAAATATGTGTTAAAATTTACACATGAAATTCCATATAATCCGAATGAATTATTTTATAATCTGGTTGGGACAGGCTGGGGTGTGCCGATTGAAAAGGTATCGTTTTCAATTGAAATGCCGGAAGTTATCAGTAAATCGGATGTTGTATTTTATGTCGGACATTCAGGTTCAAAATTCGGACAAGAAGATGTCTCATATACTATAAACAATAATCATATTACGGGAGAAACAACCCGTATGTTAAACAAGCATGAAGGCGTTTCGGTAAAAATAAACGTTCCGGACGGATATTTCAACATCCCAAGTCCGTTCAAAAACAATCCTCTGCGAGCTCTTGGCGTATTCATGTTTGCCATTTTGGCTTTTTTGGCATGGTTTTTCTATGGCAAAAACAAATATTCACAAGCTCCGATTATTTCTTTCTATCCGCCTCAAAACTGCGGTGCAATAGAATGTAGTGTTTTGGATGCTTTAAGCATTGAAAAAACAATAACCGGGATAGAAAGTGCTAACGGCGAAAATAAAGGTTTTTTAGCAACATTGATTCTTTTGGCATCCAAAGGGTATATTAAAATCGAAAAAATTGCCAGTGGCATCAAACCGGATGCATTTGCAACCACAGTGGCAAGTTTATCGGATAGCGGTACACGGCTTAAAAACAAATTTTTGCAAATGATTATAATGTTTGTTTCAGTTGTTTTATTTGCCATTCCGTTTATCGGACCGGTTTTGGGATTTATTGCCGTTGCTTTTGTTATCTTTTTAAATGTTTCCAATAAAAACAAAGACCGTGTTGCCCTTTCAGCAATGGATCAACTGGAAGAAGACAAAAAAGATGAGTTTATGCTTCACAAATTAAAAGAATACGAAGGAACAGATGAATTTGAAAAGCGATTTATGGAATTATTGTTCCCAAATGATGCAACCTCTGTTTCTTCAAAAGTTTTGGGCAGAAAACCGTCATTCTTTTTAAATATGCATCGAGCTTTATCCAAATCGGAAAAATCATTCTTTAAAAAATACGGCCAACAGAATTTGTTGTTAAGTTATTTTTTCGGAACAGTCGGAACAATTGCCACTTATTTTGTTTGGCAAACCGTTTTCCCAATTCGTTTTTCATGGATTTGTGTTGCGGTTTTGATTGTATTACTTATAATCAGCGGTTTTATTGAAAATTCGCTGACATCCAACAGTTCCAAACTGATTCGGGGCATTGTGACAGTAATATGGGCTTCATTCCCGGTTATTGTTGGTCCGATTGTTCTTTCATTGTTATACGGAAAAGAATACTTCAATATGAATGAATATTTTGTTGTTGGTTTATTAGCTATTGTTATTATGCGGTGTTCTTCTCGCTATATGATGAATATTACAAAAATCGGTGCCGAACGAATATCACAGGCAATGGGCTTTAAACGCTTTTTGGAAACGGCAGAATTGCCCGAAGTGCAAAAAATGTTGGTCAGCAATCCGAATTACGGATTTGATATAATGCCATATTTGTATATATTCGGACTGGAAGAAAAATGGATGAAAAAATTTGCACCCATTTTCAGACAAACACCGGAGTGGTATCAAGGTGCAGGCAAATTTTCAATGCATGGATTGCGACAGGTTTCCCGTTCATTTTCTCCGCCTGTTTCCTCAGGTTCCCGAGGCGGTCGTTCCCGCAGTGGCGGTTCCGGCGGCGGTTCTGGTGGCGGTGGCGGACGTTCGTGGTAAAGCCACACGAGAACACTATTTTCACTTAATGTGAGAAATAAAAAAAACGGTGTTATACTTTATCAAACACCGTTTTTTTAACACCAACCTATTAAACAATCTGAACCCTGTTTCTTAACACCTGCCCCGTCAAATAATCCAACAACTGTTTTTTTAACACCAATCCATTAAACAATCTGAACCCTGTTTCTTAACACCTGCCCCGTCAAATAATCCAACAACTGTTTTTTTTAACACCAATCCATTAAACAATCTGAACCCTGTTTCTTAACACCTGCCCCGTCAAATAATCCAACAACTGTTTTTTTAACACCAACCTATTAAACAATCTGAACCCTGTTTCTTAACGCCTGCCCCGTCAAATAATCCAACAACTGTTTTTTTAACACCACTCGTTAAATAATCTGAACATCGCTTTTAAGACCAGGATCCACCAATAATCTAAGTACCCTTTTTATGAAAAAAATTGTTTCTTTTCCCTCATTCATCCTATCTCAACAATCCAAATACCATTTTAACGCCCTCTTCAAAAACAATTCAAAGGAAAATGATCAATGAATAAATCACCATTATCCCAAAGGAACAATGATTAACATTACCCCAATGTTATTTTTTTGTTAAACTGCCTGTTTTTCTTATAAAAAAGAATTGATATGCTATTTTTTTTAAAAAGAATTCGTATTTTTAGAGCTGTGTTAATGAACTGTTAAACTCTTTGTTTGTATAATGAACAAAATTAATCAGGGGAAAGGACAAAAACAATGGCAACCAAAAAGAAAGAAGCAAAAAAAACAACAGCGGCAGAATTAAAACGCTTAATTGAATGGCATATTAAATATTCCTTATCCAAACGGGTATGTGAAGCTGATAAAGACCATTTGTTTACAGCATTGGCTATGGCGGTCAGAGATTTATGTATTGACAGTATGTTTGAAACAGCAGCCCGTCATGAAAAAGAAGATCCGAAACGGGTTTATTATTTGTCATTGGAATATTTGTTAGGTCGGTTGTTGCCAAACAATTTATATAATTTTGAAATTATGGATTTATTGGATGAAATTCAATTAGATAATCCGATTCCGCTGAGAGAAGTTTTAGATTGTGAATATGATCCGGCATTAGGAAACGGGGGGTTAGGTCGCTTAGCTGCCTGTATTTTGGATTCCATTGCAACACAAGGTATTCCGGGATATGGATACGGCATTAACTATCAATTCGGGTTGTTTAAACAATACTTTGAAAACGGTTGGCAAAAGGAACGGGCCGATTCATGGTTGGAACGGTCATCTCCGTGGCAAATTGAACGAGCCGACCGCTCCTGTTTGGTTCAAATCGGCGGACGGGTTGTTTATGAAGAAAAAAACGGTGTTCGAGAACCACACTGGGTAGATACCAATCACTTGTTGGGGGTTCCGTATGATATGCCGATTGTCGGATATGGCGGAAAAACAGTTAACTATCTACGGTTGTTTGCGGCAAAATCAACAAATACTTTGGATATTGAAGTCTTTAATCAGGGCGGTTATGTTGAAGCAGTTGAAAAAAACATTAAAATTGAAACCATTTCAAAAGTGTTATATCCGTCTGATGCCATTGAACAAGGAAAATATTTACGCTTAATGCAACAATATTTCTTTACGTCTTGTGTGATTAACGATATTATGCGTCGGTTTTTAGAATGCCATACCGATTTTGAAATGTTGCCGGAAAAAGTGGCTATTCAATTAAATGACACGCATCCAACTTTGGCAATTGTTGAATTAATGCGTGTGTTAATTGACGTTTATCGTTTGGATTGGGATAAAGCATTTGATATTACCCGTAAAACAATGGCATACACCAATCATACGTTGTTGCCGGAAGCTCTGGAAAAATGGCCGGTATCTATGTTTGAACAACATTTGCCCCGTCATTTAGGTATTATTTATGAAATCAACGATAAATTAATGAAAGAAGTGATGGATCGCTTCCCAGGAGATTACGGACGCATGAGCCGTGTTTCTTTAATTGAAGAAGGGACACAAAAACAAATTCGTATGGCTAATTTGGCTATTACAGGCAGTCATTCCGTCAACGGTGTTGCCGAAATTCATACAAAGTTATTGGAAACAAGATTGGTTCCTGATTTTTATGAAATGTGGCCTGAAAAATTTAACAACAAGACAAACGGTGTAACACCTCGTCGGTGGGTGTTGGATTCAAATGAAGGATTGTCTCAATTCATTTCAAAACGAATCGGAAAAGGCTGGATTACCGATTTATCAGAAATCCGCAAATTAGAAGATTATTTATCGGATGAAGAATCATTAAATGAGTTAAACCGTATTAAATTCAACAATAAACAACGGCTGGCTAGCTTAATTGACCGTTTAACAGGTATTGAAGTTAATCCGGAATCTATTTTTGACTGTCAAGTAAAACGTATTCATGAATATAAACGACAATTATTAAATGCCTTACATATTGTTCATGAATATTTATCTATTATTGAAGATGGTATTCAGTTACCGCATCCCAAAACATATATTTTTGGCGGAAAAGCAGCACCAAGTTATGAATTTGCAAAATTGGTCATTAAATTTATCAACAATTTATCAAAAGTCATCAATAACGACCCTCGTGTAAACGGACAATTAAAAGTTGTCTTTATTCCGGATTATAAAGTATCCGTTGCAGAAGTTGTTTTCCCCGGTTCCGATGTGAGTGAACAAATCTCAACAGCCGGTTTTGAAGCTTCCGGTACGGGTAATATGAAATTTATGATGAACGGTGCTTTAACAATGGGAACGTTGGATGGAGCCAATGTTGAAATTTTGGAACAAGTCGGACATGACAACTTCTATTTGTTTGGTTTAACAGCCGAAGAAGTAGCTCAACGCCATGCTTCCGATGCATACCGTCCATGGGATTTTTATAATCAAAACCAAAAAATTCGGCGGGTTATGGATTCGTTAACATCAGGCATTTTTACCCCTGGTGAAGATAAAAATCTGTTTGCACCGATTTTCCAAAACATTATGTTTAAGGATTACTATATGTTATTAGGGGATTTTGATTCTTATACAGCAGCTCAGGACAAATTAGGTGTTGATTATCTCAACAGATTGAATTGGTCTAAAAAAGCATTAATCAATATTGCCCGTTCCGGTAAATTTTCCATTGACAGAACGGTTGCCGAGTATGCAAAAGACATTTGGAATGTAAAACCGTCAATCAAATAAGGGTATTATAACGAATGACACAAACAAAAGAATTAAAATTTTTCGGACGTCGGAAAGGAAAAGCAATCAAGCAGTCCAAACAAAAGTTGATTGATGAATTATTGCCTCGCCTAAAACCGACTTTACCGGAAAAAGGAACACTGTTTGATATGAATACTTTTTTCGGCATTCAACCGAAAGAAATTTGGTTGGAAGTTGGTTTTGGCGGTGGGGAACACGTTGCCGAATTGGCTCAACTCTATCCGGATATCGGTTTTATCGGGGCCGAACCGTTTATGAACGGAGTTGCTTCGTTGCTGGCACATTTAAACGGGTCACATGAAGCCCCTGTTTTGCATACAAATTTGGCGGATGGACGAACAGATAATGTTCGCATTTGGCCTGATGACGTACGAGAAATGTTTCCGTTTTTTAAAGATGGTCTATTTAAGCGGATATTTGTATTATATCCGGATCCGTGGCCGAAGGCCCGTCATGCAGAACGCCGATTTATCAATAGTCATAACTTAAAGCATTTGTATCGGTTGTTGGCAGATGACGGTCAGATTTTTGTAGCAACAGATGTGGCGGCTTATGCTGAGTGGGCAGTTGAACAAGTTGAATTGGATGGACAATTTAAGCAAGTCAATCATGATACGTCTGTCGCTCCGGTGGATTGGGTACCGACACGATATGAAAAAAAAGGGATTTTAGCGGGCAGACAACCGATATATCTTGTGTTTTCCAAAAAAAACACGAAATAATAGTTGACGAACACAAAAAAATAGAGGACAATAAAAAGAGCAGAGCAATTTAACGGTAAGGAGACAAAACATGAATTACAGAACAAAAGACACAAAAGAAGGCAAAGAAATTTTCTTTTCAGGTTCATTTACATTTCGGGATCACGATTCGTTTTTTGAAATTGTATCCTTAATCAAATCGGCAAAAGTACAAAAAATTATTTTTGATTTGTCTGAATGTGAATTTATTGACTCTGCGGCATTAGGTATGTTTGTGATTGCCCATGATGAAGCCTCGTCACAGTCTGTATCTTTATCCATTCGGGGCGTACAAGGCAAAGTTAAAGATGTTATGTATGCCGCCCGTTTTGATAGTTTATATGTCTTTGAATAAATTTTAATTGATAAGGTATTAAAAAACTCGGATGATTATATTGTTCGAGTTTTTTTTATTGTATCAAGTTTCGTAGCATCTGAATAAGCAGGTAAGTGTGCCAATTCATCTTTGCCACAAAGCAAGCAACATTCTTGCAAAACAGTCAATCTGCAACAAGATTAACATCGGAAATATTAACCAATGAATTGATATGTTATATAGCAACTTTATTCATTTACAGGTTATTCTTCCATATTTTCCGGAATTTCATCCTCCAACAAAATACAATTTCCGTTTACCGGATCTTCAAAAGATATTTCCGGCGGACATTCGCATGTGTTTGTAATCATATTAAATATTTTATTTGAATCAATACAAACGCTACACGTTAACCCGTCTTCATCGGTTGTTCTGTCTGACGGACAAGCCAAACACCGATTTTGTTGATTGCTCGGATAATATCCGGCATCACATTTAATACATTTACCATCTTTTGTAATTGTATTTTTCGGGCAAGATTCGCATCCTGTTCTAGATGAATTCGGCACTTGACCCGCAGGACAAGAAGCACAGCCCGTTGATGTCGGATATGTGGTGGAGGAACAACAAATACCTGTTTTATCTCCACTGGCACATTCACAATCACTTGTTATAGTAATTCCTATCGTACATGATGGAATGGGGTAATCAAAAAGAGTACAGCCATATTTATAAGAACAATCCCCACTTTCTGTTTGTATTGCCCGTCCGGATTTACCATCTGTCGCATTTGGATGACAAGATATTGGTGTTTTATCTAACCAAGTAGCATATTGAAAATTTTCAGAACCTTTTGTCCATGCTGTTACACCATTACAACTAGGTCCTTTACAGGTTTTACCATCAAATGTCCAGTTATTTGGTCCACATGGATCGCATTTTCCGTTACGATAATGACCGGATGCACAAGGGGAAACACAAGTTTTTGTTGTTGTATTCCAAGTACGGTTAAAACGACAAGCACAATATCCCCAAGGTGTTCTTCTTTCACTGCCATCACCAAGATTATTTTTGTGACAATGATCAGAACATTTAAAATTACCATCACTGCCTTTGATTAATACATCATTTAAATTACAAATTTTATTTGTTGACGGGTTAAACACATGTTGTCCTGCAACAGGACCATAAGTTAGCACGTTACAATTCCAAACAGTTGGATTATCCGAATCTGTATATGTTATTGAATTAAAATCTGTCATTTCTCCTCTAATCAACATGTCTTTCTGTTGTTGAACCCATGCATCATCTACTGGTACACATTTTGAGCATTTCCCTTGTGCATTGTAATAATTATTTGCTTCATCGCACAAACATGTTTGTATTCCGTTAATAGTTTCCGATTCGGCTTTATACCCGGCCCCTGTATCACACAAACAATTCCCTGTCGTGCGATTTCTCAATCCCGTAAATCCCGTATCACTCGGACAAGATGTGACACACTCGTTTATCCCGTCTCCATCCTCATCAACATTATCTTTTCCGTCCGGACATTCGCACGTTTTAGGATTTGCTTCTGTTGGCGTATTAACGGGACATTTACAACTTGGTTCAGAATCCCCCTCATCTTGTCGCCATTCTTTCCGTCCCGAACAAACACATCGTCCGTCTGCCAATGTTAATCCTTTGGTTTTATCACAATCTGTTTCATCACATGGACGACACACTTGTTCCGTATCATCACAACAAAAACCAGTACCACTGTATTGGCAATCCGTATCGGTTATACATTTACAGACACCATATTCCCATATCGGTCTATTTGCAGGACATTGGCAACTCTGATTACCTTGATTCCAACTGCGAGGCGGTTCACATCGGGTACAATCTTCTCCATACTCATAGGCGTGCCGACAAACACAACCATATGTCCCGTCTTCCTTTTGTCGCCAGACTTGTTTATCCGGACATCGTTCGATTGGATTATCATAGCTATCCCCACTTCCGTTAACACTACTTCCCCCGATGACAATACTGTCAAACGTAAATTGCATATTCATTTCAGCTGTTGTACACGCTTTCGGTATCATACCAATTCGCATAGAATTAAATATATCCCGTCTGTTTTGGAGTTTTTCACAAACCGAATCAGAGATGTTAAATAAATCGACAATATATTTCCCGTCACGATGTGTAACCATTGGTGTCGTATCAGCCGGTTTATACTTAGATAACATATTTTCTACAAAACGCCGTACTTCTTTTACGTGAGAAGAACGATTATTTTGTGTTGCCAATAATTTAGCCTTACTGACAACATCTTGAATCTGTCCCGCTTGATATGATGAATACGCATATTGATAACCCGCCATTCCGCCGATTGATAAAATCCCGATAATTGCCAAAACTCCAAGGATTTCCACCATACTCCGCCCATGTTCATTCAGTTTGATTCGCATAATCTTCTCCTCACATCATAAAGTTGCATTTATATATGAGAGTGTAATAAAAGGGACCTTTTTTTCCCGCTTCAAATCGGTAAAATCGGTTTCTAAAAAAAATGAAAGATTATTGTTTGTGTTGAATAAGTTATCTAAAATCAAAAAAAATGCTAAAAAGTGGAAAAAAGTGTTGCATTTATACGTCCCTTTTTTTACAACTATTTCATAAAAAAACAAAAAAATTTTTAGCACAAGGAAAATTTTTTCTTCACAAAAAAACCCGCTTTAAAGCGGGTTTTTAAAGATATTATATACGGCTATTCCTGTGTTCTATATTGGGACATCAGATTATTCAACATTTGTTGATTTACTTTAATTCCCAAACCTGTTGTATAATCCTGTAATACTGCAGTGCTTAAAGCATTACCCGTTTCCCGAATTGTTTCTGCTTTTAGTTCATCAGAAATCATTTCACTTTCCGGTTGATTAATTTTGTGAACAACTGTAATAACAGACAGATTATTTAATTGCGTTGTCGTTGCGTTTTCTTTACCGATATCTTGTTGAAAAATTGTTTCAACAACAGCATTTGAGACTTCAGTCACATTTTGTGAACGAGTTAAGTCCTTCAAATCAACAATTTCAAACGAACCACCATTGTCATCTTTTAAATCTGCTAATGCGTTTGCTTTTTTTGCTTTATCGTTTAATTGATTGACAATATCAGAAAATGCCTTTTCCTGTTGTTCTTTTATCCATATTTCTTTTACTTCGTCCTTAACACTATCAAATGACTTAACACCAACGGGGATAATATCATCAACCTGAGCAATAATATAACCATTTTCATTTTGAATTAAACCGGATACATCCCCTTTTTGCAAAGTAAACACATTTTGCAATAATTCTTTATTATTCATTGATTCATCTAAATCTGTTCCGGAAGATAATGTCCCCGTAATAGCCACTTCTTTAACCGGAACAACTTCAATATTTAATTTTTCAGAAGCAGCTGTTAATGACGCCCCTGCCCCCAATTCATCTTCTAATTGGCGGGATAATTCTTCTACGGCTTCATATGTTTTATCCAAAGCCAATTTCTCTTTGATTTCTTCCTTGACTTTATCTGCCGATACGATTTCGGCTTTTTTAATATCTTTTATCCATAAAATGTGCCAACCTGCCTGTGATTGAATCGGTCCAACAATGCTATTTTTATCAGCTTTAAATGCCGGTTCACCCAATTCTTCCATTAACTGATTTTGGGTTGTCCAACCAAAATGTGTATCTTCGGCAGATTGTGGTGTTTTTTCCGTTGCTGTTGTTTCAAAATTATCAACAGTCACAATCTCCCGAACAGCTTTGGCTTCATCTTCTGTTTTAAAAAACATTTGATAAATATCTCGTTCTTCCGGTTTATTATATTTATCTTTTTCGTCCTCATAGACAAAATCAATATCTTCCTGACTGACAGAAACTCTGTTCATCATCATTTCCGGTGTTAGCACAGCAACTGTTAAGGAGCGATATTCCGGATTCATAAATTCTTCCGAATAAGCTTCATAATAATTGGTTAAGTCTTCATCTGTCGGTTTTTCCGTAATTGTGATATTGTCCGGACGAATAACCAAAGCTGTTGCATCCCGTTTTTCATTTTTATATTGATTCAACGCCTCAATCATTGCTTTCGGAGCATAACCCAATCCCTGAATAGAATCTTGTAAATGTTTAAAGGCCAATTCCTTTTTTAACTTATGAGCTAATTGCGTTTCGCTTAAATTGGCTTGCATTAAATAAGCATAAAATAAGTTCTTATCAAATTTTCCCGTATTATCAGCAAAAACAGGGTTCTTTTCAATGTATTTTGAAATGGCCGCATTAGATGCCGTTAATCCCAATTCATCGTTCAATGATTCTTGTACGGCAACGGCAATTTCTTGTTGCACAACCTGATCCAATAAACCCATTTCAATGGCTTTGCTTGGTGAAAGATAAGCATTTCCGGCTAATTGACTTAATCCTTTCCGAGCAGATTCAAAAGCATTATTTAACCGTTGTATCGAAATGCCTTTTTTCCCGACTTGAACAACATCATTTGTTGCATTGTAAGAAGACACATTTGCTAAACCGCCCAATCCCCAAAAAGCAAGCATACTTAACGCCAAAACACCCAAAATTAATTTGGCAACCCATGAATTTCCGAGTTTATTAAAAAAAGTAATCATTTTGTTATCCTTTAAAATTTAAATCAATATCAATATCTTGCGTTATACCTGAAACAAACGGATTTTTCAATACATTTTTTTACTTTTGATGCATTTTATCTTGCAATAACGTAATTGCTTCTTCCAATGTCGGTACTGCATTTTTATTTTTAACTGATGCCATAATTTTATCCCACTTCACATAAGGTCCGTATCGCCCGATTTGATACGTAATTACTTTATCATTCCATTTGCCAATTTCTACTGCTTCTTTTTTCTCTTTTGAAGCAGAAAGCAAAGCTATGGCTCTATCAAAATCAATTGTCAAAACATTATCGGTCTGCTCCAAGGACTGATAAGTCCGCCCTCTTTTAACATAAGGACCAAACTTACCCAAACCGGCTTCAATCGGCTCATCTGTTTTCGGATCTTTGCCCAACAAACGAGGTAAAGACAATAACTGTAATGCCGTTTCAATGGTTATACTTTCCGTATCTGTTCCTTTGGGCAAACCCGTTCGTTTAGATTCTTTTCCTTCCCCTAATTGAACATACCATCCATATGGTCCTTTTTTCAAATAAACTGTCAAACCGGCAGCATTTTTACCCAATTCTTTTGTTTGGTTTTCGGAAACGGGGGCCATTTCAATCGGATTACCGTTTTCATCCAACGGTGGAGGCGTGATAGAGGCATATTGCTTTGTGTGTTTGCATTTCGGATAATTTGAACACCCGATAAATGCTCCAAATTTACCAATATGCAATGATAATTTACCATCTTGACAATCCGGACAAATCCGAGCTTCTTCTGTCGGAAAAATTTGCTTTTCCAAAGAATGGGACACTTTTTCCAAAATTTCGCCCATTTTAGTCGGAACAGCATGAACGGTTTTATCAAAATTACCCCAAAAATCACCCAACACTTGTTTCCATTGAGCTTCTCCATTGGTAATGTCATCCAATTTATTTTCCAAATTAGCTGTGTAATCATACTGCACATATTGCGTAAAATAATTTTCCATAAATGCCGTCACAATACGACCTCTATCTTCCGGAATAAATTTTTTGGCAACTAATTTAACGTATTCCCTGTCTTGCAAAACAGATAAAATCGTAGCGTAAGTTGACGGACGACCGATACCCAACTCTTCCAATTTTTTTACCAAGCTAGCTTCGGAAAAACGAGGGGGCGGTTCTGTAAAATGCTGTTCGGATAAAACCGATATTGTATCTAGCTTTTCGCCTTCATTCATCAACGGCAACAATCCGCCATCTTCTTCCTTGGCATCATCAATATCTTCTTTATAAACCTTAATAAAACCAGCGAAAGCAATTGTTTGCCCTGTTGCCCTGAATTGGGTTTTTCCATCACTTGCCGGAATATCAATACCAACTTTATCCATAACAGCACTTTCCATTTGACAAGCAACCGTTCTTTTCCATATCAACTCATATAACTTGCGTTGTTCCGGGGTTAAATAGGATGCAATAGAATCCGGTGTTCGCAAAATATTTGTCGGACGAATAGCTTCGTGTGCTTCTTGTGCATTTTTAGAATTATTTTTATAAACCCTTGGTTTTTCGGGTAAAAATTCTTTACCATAATCACGCTCAATTAACGTGCGTGCCGCTGCAATCGCTTCTTGTGACAAAGCTACACTATCCGTTCTCATATAGGTAATTAAACCAACGGTTTCTCCGCCTAAATCAACCCCTTCATATAAACCTTGTGCCAACTGCATTGTCTTTTTGGCCCCAAATCCTAATTTACGGGATGCCTCCTGTTGCAATGTTGACGTGGTAAATGCCGGTGCCGGATTGCGTTTGGATTGTTTCCGTTCTATCGTTCCGACAGTATATACCGCCGACTGGACAGCTTCTTTTGCCGCCAACGCAATCGTTTCATTATTCAAATCGAATTTTGTTAATTTTTTACCGTTATAATGCGTTAATTTCGCCTGAAATTCTTCATTTCGGATTGTTTTAAACGTTCCACCAACCGTCCAATATTCTTCCGGTTTAAATGAGGTAATTTCATCTTCCCGTTCACAAACCAATCGCAAGGCAACCGACTGAACTCGTCCCGCTGATTTTGCTCCCGGTAAATTACGCCATAAAAGCGGTGATATTTGAAAACCAACCAAATAATCCAATGCCCGACGTGCCATATAGGCATCTACCAATTGCATATCTATATCCCGTGGATTTTGAATGGCTTCCAAAATGGCTTTTTTGGTAATTTCATGAAAAACAACCCGATATATTGGCATTGTATCCGGCAATTTTTTACGGCGTTTTAATTCTTGCACAACATGCCAAGCAATAGCTTCCCCTTCACGATCAGGGTCGGAAGCCAAATATAAAGCATCTGCTTTTGATAAGGCTTTTACCATATCCCGCACGGTTCGTTCTCCCCGTGCCTGAACTTCCCAATCCATGGCAAAATCTTCATTCGGACGAACAGAACCATCCTTGGCAGGCACATCCCGAATATGTCCGAAACTGGCCATAACCTGATAATCTTTTCCCAAATATTTATTAATTGTTTTTGCTTTTGCAGGAGATTCCACAATAACCAGTTTCATTAATAGCTCCATTCATTTGTGTAAGTTAAAGACACTCGTCCGCCGGCAAAGCGTTCAATTCGTCCGGCCAATTCCAATTCAACCAAAATAACATTTACAATATCGACCGGTATTTCTGTTCCCCGTATCAACTGATTAACGGTAATGGACTCCGGTCCTAAACGAGCGGTAATAATTGCTCGTGCTTTATCTAAATCATCTTTATCAAAAAAATACGGATAATCAGGCTCAACTTTTCTAACCGATTCCATCAATAATTTTGTGGAATTAAAATCCAATATTTGCATAATATCTTCTGCACAAGTGACTAAATGAGCCCCCTCTTTAATTAATTTATTGGGACCCTCACTGCGAATATCAGCCGGAGACCCCGGAACGGCAAATATTTCCCTATTCTGGTCCAATGCACAATGAGCTGTAATTAACGAACCGGATAACCGATTGGCTTCAATAACCAACACACCCACTGACAATCCTGAAATAATACGGTTTCTACGTGGAAAAAACGCCGGTAACGGTGTTGTACCAAGTGGCAATTCGGAAACGAGACATCCCCGCTCTGCTATATCACGATAAAGTAATTCATTTTCTTTGGGATAGATTTGATCAACCCCTGTTCCCAAAACAGCAATGGTTCCCCCTTTTTGATTACAAGATGCTAAAACGCCAGTATGAGCAGCCGTATCAATACCACGTGCCATTCCGGAGACAACACTATAATCGTTTTGAGCCAATTCCGCAGCAATTTTACGGGTTAATAATTGTCCGTTAATTGAACAGTTTCTACTCCCAACAATACCTAGACAAATATTATCAAATAAACAAGTATGCCCTTTAACAAACAATAAAGGCGGACGATCTTCTATTTCTTTAAGCAATCGAGGATATTCATCCGAATCGGATGTTAAAATAGAAACACCTTCTTTTTCAGCACGTTCCAATTGCTCATCAACACAACTGTCAGGAGCTACTTTTACAGATCGTCTGCGACCGCCTCTTTTCGACATATCAGGCAACTGTTCTACCGCTGCTTTTGCGGTTTTAAAATATTTCATTAAATACCGGTAAGTCATCGGACCGACATTTTCACTCAGTGCCAATTTCATCCGATAATAGGTTTCACTTTTTTGTACCATAGAAAACACCTATTTCTTTTTAAATCGAATTTTACTTTCTTCTCCCCGAATTAAGCGTTTAATATTGGACCGATGCCGATAAAATGACAACAGAGTCAACAACAAATAAACACCTGCAATTTTTTTATCATTTTCAATAAACAAACTATAAATCGGTGCCATTGTTAACGCATTAAGGGCCGCCAAAGAGGAATATCGAAAAACAACGGCTGTCAAAAGCCATGTTAATGCCGTTAAAACACCAACCAACGGGGTCATTGCCAACAGTAATCCTAATGTTGAAGCAACACCCTTTCCACCTTTAAATTTTAACCAAACAGAATAATTATGTCCCAATACCGCAGCAACACCGGCAACAACACCGATTAATTGTGATTCATACATCCATTTAAATACCAACGCTACAAGAGCTGCCTTGCCGATATCACACAACAAGGTTGCCAATGCCAAATCTTTCCGACCTGTCCTTAAAACATTTGTTGCGCCGATATTTCCCGAACCGATTTGACGAATATCCCCTAATCCGGCCATTTTGGTAAAGACCAAACCAAATGGAATTGACCCTAAAAGATATCCGCATATCCCTGCAATTATATAGTGTATCATCATTCTTATACCCCTTTAATAACCTTACATTGAAAAATCTTTTATACAACTTTTAAGTAAAAGGCAAGTAAAAATATTACAGATTTTCCCCTTTCATATAATGAAAGAAAATTATATAAATCTGACTTATTATTCCGCAAAAGCGGCATCAACAATTTGCAGTTGGATTTTTGACCGCCCTTTCCAATTATCTTTTTTTAATGTTCCCAACACATGAATCCGTTTATCTCCGACAGTCAACAATTGTTGCCCCAATGGGGTATCTGCTGCCCGAAAAGCAATTGCATTTAAATATTGACCATTCCGACCGGACAACGTACAACCAACATGACCATTTTTTAACAAAACAGTGCGAGAAACAGTTACATCTTTTATTACAAATACCGGCTCGGGATTCGATTCCCCAAACGGCGCCAACAAGGCCAAATTTTCCATAAGCGTATCTGTTAAAGCCCCTACGGATAACACCCCATCGACACTGATAACGGACGTATCCGAACTAATCATCTGCGGATTAATATGTTCTGCCAAATACTGATGAAACGCTTCTAATTGGGAACGTTTCAAAGAAAATCCTGCCGCCATCGGATGTCCACCACCTCGTGATAAAATACCCAACTGGATGGCATTCATAACTAATGTTCCCAAATCAACACCGGAAACCGAACGAGAAGACCCCTTGACCTCATCATCTTCAATACTTAATGCAAATACAGGCAAATTATATTTATCTTTTAACCGTCCGGCAACGATTCCAACAACTCCCTGATGCCAGTTTTCTCCTTGAACAACTAAAAACGGAGTTGTAATCGGGGCTGCTTCCACTTGATTCATGGCTTCATTCAATACGGCTGTTTCAATTTCCCTTCGTGTTGTATTCAATGCTTCCAATTCTTCGGCTAAAACTTTTGCTGTTAATAAATCCTTTGAAGATAACAATCTCATGCCGATATCGGATTTTCCAACCCGTCCGCATGCATTAATACGGGGACCAAACACGTATCCTAAATGATAAGCCTCCGGGGCCTCTTCCAAATTAACCAATTCGGCTAACGCCCGCAAACCTAAATTTTTACCGTTTCTCATTTGCTTTAAACCGGATTTAACAAACAACCGATTAACGCCTTGCAATTTCACAACATCACATACCGTACCAAATGCAACTAAATCCAAATATTCCATTAAATTCGGCTGTTGCTTGTTTTGATAAAACCCACCATCCCGCAAAATGGCATTTAAAGCAACGACAAACAAAAACACCACACCGACTGCCGCCATATACCGACACGGATGATTAACATCCTCATCCAATCTTTTGGGGTTCACAATGGCATAAGCATTGGGTAATCGTGTTTCATCGGCATCATGATGATCCAACACCAAAACATCCAATCCCAATTCTGTCCCATAATTTATCGGCTCAAAAGCCGTCATACCACAATCTAACGTTGCGACAACAGAACATCCTTTTTGCCGATACTCTTTCATCTTATCGGCATTCGGACCATACCCGTCTTCTCTGTCTGGTATAAAACAATACGTTTGAACACCGCAACTTTCCAAAAACATTTTTAATAATGCCGTTGAGGTTGCCCCATCAACATCATAATCACCCATTAATCCAATCGGCTCTCCGTCTAAAACGGCTTTTGCCATCCGATCAGCAGCTTTTCGCATATCCTTTAATGAAAAAGGATTCGGCAAATGATTTTTTAACGTTGGATTTAAAAAAGCTTCTGCCATTTCTGCCGTAATATTGCGTGAAGCCATAATACGTGCAACAATTTCTGGTAATTGATATCGCTGTTGCAAAAAACGAGCTAACCGAAAATCACACTCTTTAACATTCCAACGCATTCCGTTAAAGGAATGACGTACATCCAATATATTCATAAAAAAATCCTTATAACTATTCAATCAAATAAACTGTATCTGTTTTTTTTTACGAAAGCAAGAAAAAAGTAAATAAAAGTTAAGCCCACCCTAATCAAACGCATTAACACACCCATAAAAGAACAAAGAACATTCCATGTATTAAAAAAAAATTCTTATTAAACCGACCATATCTGTTTTTTTTGAAAAACAACAAAAAAATTAAATAAAAGTCTTGCAAGTTGACTTTTTTTTCTTTATAATGCCCATATCAACATTGAGGGGGGAAAAATGACACAAAATATCTTATTTATCGCAAGTGAAATGACACCGTTTATCAAAACGGGCGGTTTGGGAGATGTCGTCGGAGCTTTACCGAAAACACTTGTTGCAAATGGTGGCGTAAACGTTAAAGTAATCATTCCGCTTTATTCGAGTATTGATTATCAAAAATACAAGCTGTTTCCACGGATGCAAGGCAACTGTGTTTCCATGGGAAACTGTCAGGAATTTTTCAGTGTTCATCAATCTAACTATATTACAGGTGTTGAAACATACTTTATTGAATTCAACAAATATTTCGGTCGTCCGATCTATCGCCAACATGGATTGTATGACGATGCGGCAACACATAATGAATATCAAGATAATGCCTATCGTTTTTCATTTTTTTCCCGTGCGGCACTGCAAACAGCAAAAGATTTGGGCTTCCGTCCGGACATTGTTCACGTGCATGACTGGCAAACGGCTTTAGTTCCTTATTATATTAAACATGATCATGATCCGTTTTTTGCCAATACAAAAAGTTTGTTAACATTACACAATTTACCTTATCAAGGGCGTTTCGGTTCCGATGCTGTTCCATATGCAAAAATCGATTGGGCAGACTTTAACTGGAATGCTTTTGAGGATTACGGACGAATCAACATGTTAAAAGGCGGTATTCGTTATGCCGATAAGTTAAATACGGTTTCTCCAAATTATGCCCGTGAAATTTTAACACCCGAATACGGAGCCGGCTTAGATTTTATGTTAAGAGAGCGTCAAAACGACTTAAGTGGCATTTTAAACGGTATTGATACACAATTATGGAACCCGCAAAATGACTTGGTTATTCCGCATCAATATACATGGGATAATTCCGAACAGGGAAAAGCCGCCAACAAAGCTGCTTTGGTAAAAGAATTTAAACTGGGTTCGGTTGATAAACCTATTTTTTCCATGGCTGTTCGTTTAACAGAACAAAAAGGCGTAAAAATGCTTTCCGAATGTATTGAACCGGTTTTAAACACTATGCATTGTCAATTTGTTATCATGGGGAATGGCGATGGATGGATTCAAAATTATTTTGACTCACTTCCTAAGAAATATCCTGGACAAATTTCCGTTAAAATCGGATTCGATTCCGAAACAGAACACTTGATGGATGCCGGTGCAGATTTCTCTTTGGTTCCGTCTATCTATGAACCGTGCGGTTTAAAACAAATGGTCAGTCAGACATACGGGGCTTTACCGGTCGGACGTTCTACCGGCGGATTAGAAGATACTATTTTAAATTATAATGAATATTACGGTGTCGGAACGGGATTTAAATTCCACGACATTTCCGCTCGTGCTTTATACAACACGATTGGTTGGGCAAACGCAACGTGGTTTGACAGACCTGAACACATTCAAATGATGCGTAAAATGGCTATGAAACAAAATTATTCATGGGCAAAATCTTCTATGGATTATAAAAACTTATACAGTAAAATGGCAGGAGTATATTAATGCGAAAAACAGCAGTTGCAATTGTGGGATGGGGAAATGTCGGACGTGCCTGCAAACGAGCAATTTCCGAATGTTCTGATATGTATTTAGCTGGGGTCGTTCGTCGAGCATCCTCTTTAAAAACAGAAGACCCAACATTGGAAAATACAGTTGTGGTTTCAGACATTAAGGAATTAGGAGATGTTGACGTTGCATTGTTGTGCATTCCCTCTCGTGAAGTTCCACAACGCATTCGGGAATATCATGCTATGGGCATCAATACGGTTGACAGTTTTGACGAACATCATCGAATTGTTTCGCTTAGAAGAGAGTTGGATGTTTCCGCCAAAGTCAAAAAAACGGTATCCATTATTGGAGCTGGCTGGGATCCGGGTACGGATTCGCTCATTCGAGCACTAATGAAAGTTGTTTCTTTAACAGGGCATACAACCACTACATTCGGTGGCAATAAAGGTGGTCGAAGCATGGGTCATACCGTACAGGTCAAAAGTATTGCCGGTGTTAAAGATGCTGTTGCTTTGACACTTGCAAACGGACGAGGTAAACAAAAACGCAAAGTTTATGTTGAATTGGAAAAAGGTGCGGATATAACCGCTATTGAAAAAGCCATTTTAGCCGACGATTACTTTAAAAACGAACCAACGGAAATTATGGTTGTTAAGAATATTGACAAATATAACACATTGCAGCATTCCGCCGAAATTGAACGCACGGGTATGCAGGCAAATCAAATGTACACTGTTTCAGGTAATAATCCGGAATTTACAGCAAACATTATGGTATCATCCGTTCGAGCCTGTATGAATGCGTATAACAAAGAAGATTATGGTGTTTATACTTTTATTGAACGACCAATTATTGATTATTTAGCGGGCAATTCATTGGATGACAAATTAGAAGGTTATTAAACACCCTATTTTTTTAAACACGATTCGCTTTTAAAGTTGAATCGTGTTTTTTTATGACATCAAATATAACTTTGTCTATGTAGAATTAGACAATTCAAACATAAAGTGCATAAAGTTTTTCCAAACAATAGAACTGAAAATAAATTAAATCGGCTACATTAATCAGTAACTTATACAAGTTATTCTTCCATATTTTCTGTATTTTCATCCTCAAATACAATACAATTTCCATTAATAGGATCTTCAAAAGATATTTCCGGTGGACATTCGCACTTATTTGTTATCATGTTAAATATTTTATTTGAATCAATACAAACGCTACACGTTAACCCGTCTTCATCGGTTGTTCTATCTGCCGGACAAGCCAAACACCGATTTTGTTGATTGCTCGGATAATAGCCCTTATCACATTTAACGCATTTTCCGTTTTGTGTAATTGTATTTGCCGGACAAGATTCGCACCCCGTACGGGATGAATTAGGAACTTGTCCCGTTGAACAAGAGGCACAACCCGTTGATGTCGGATAAGTCGTAGCAGAACAACAATATTGACCGACACTTCCTCCAGTTGAACAATCACAACCATTTGTTATTTTAGAATTAAACTCACACGTTGCTTTCGGAATATTAATCTTTGCACAACCATACTCATAACTACACCTATCTTCTGATTTTTTCTTCAAACTCGGTTCATAATTCCCATTCGCATGGCAATAATCCGGTGTGTTTTTCCACCACGTATACCAATAATAATATTGACTTCCAGCTTCCCGACAAGTAGTTCCGTTATAACATAATGAACAACCTTTATATTGAGCATCATTATAACATTTTCCATTTGCATACACTTCTGTATATGGACAAGGAAGACACATATTTATAAAAGAATAGAAATATTGTTTTTTTAATCTGCAATTATCCATAATACATTCTCCGGTTGAAGCATCATACGTATAAAAACCCCGACAACTACACCACCCAAATTCATCCGTTCTTCCTTCTCGAACCTCCCACCGTCTGTGTAATGGAAAACTATCACACGTTCCACAAACAAATTTATTTCCGGATTTTTTTAAAACCTGCCATCGTCCACAATACGATTTTGTTGTCGGATTATACATTAATCGCATGCTAAAATTGTATTCATCTATTTCCGTTAAATAAGCATTACATGTCCATGAAGTTCCATCCATTGAAGAGCATTGAATATCATTATTAACCCAATCTCTTGTTTCATTTTCATTCCCTTCCAAAATCTTATGACACCATTTACTCGTCATAGCTTCACACTGTAAACATCCACTTGGCCCCTGATAATAATCTCTTGATTCATCACACACACACGTTTGTGTTCCACCAACTATTTCCGATTCAGCTTTATACCCTTTGCTTGTATCGCATAGACAATTTCCCGTTGTCCGATTGCGTAATCCTGTAAATCCCGTATCACTCGGACAAGATATAACACACTCGTTTATCCCATCGCCATCCTCATCAACATTATCTTTTCCGTCTGGACATTCGCACGTTTTAGGATTTGCTTCTGCCGGCGTATTAACGGGACATTTACAACTCGGTTCAGAATCCCCCTCATCTTGTCGCCATTCTTTCCGTCCCGAACAAACACACCGTCCATCTGCCAATGTTAATCCTTTGGTTTTATCACAATCCGTTTCATCACATTGTCGACACACTTGTTCCGTATCATCACAACAAAAACCCGTACCACTATATTGACAATCCGTATCGACTATACATTTACAGACACCATATTCCCATATCGGTCTGTTTGCTGGGCATTGACAACTCTGATTACCTTGATTCCAACTGCGAGGCGGTTCACATCGGGTACAATCTTCTCCATATTCATAATCGTGCCGACAAACACAACCATATGTTCCGTCTTCCTTTTGTCGCCAGACTTGTTTATCCGGACATCGTTCGATTGGATTATCATAGCTATCCCCACTTCCGTTAACACCACTTCCCCCGATGACAATACTGTCAAACGTAAATTGCATATTCATTTCAGCTGTTGTACATGCTTTCGGGGTCATACCAATTCGCATAGAATTGAATATATCCCGTCTGTTTTGGAGTTTTTCACAAACCGAATCAGACACGTTAAACAAATCGACAATATATTTCCCGTCACGATGTGTGACCATTGGTGTCGTATCGTCCGGTTTATACTTAGATAACATATTTTCTACAAAACGCCGTACTTCTTTTACGTGAGAAGAACGGTTATTTTGCGTTGCCAATAATTTAGCCTTACTGACAACATCCTGAATCTGTCCCGCTTGATACGATGAATACGCATATTGATAGCTTGCCATTCCACCGATTGATAGAATCCCGATAATTGCCAAAACCCCAAGGATTTCTACCATACTCCGTCCGTGTTCATTGATTTTAGTTTGCATATCTTTCTCCTCACATCATAAAGTTGCATTTATAAAATGAGTGTAATAAAAGGGACCTTTTTTTCCCGCTTCGAATCGAAAAAATCAGATTTTCAAGAAAATGAAAGATTGTTGTTTTAGTTGAATAATTTAATTAAAATTAAAAAAAATGCCAAAATGTGTAAAAAAGTGTTGCATTTATACGTCCCTTTTTTTGCAGATAGCAGCTTTTATACATTTATTATATTTATTGTCATAGTATTTTTAAACTTAACCTCATATTGAACTTGTTTCAGATTCTCGGGTAGAACTGATAAAAATGATGCAATTGGTATAGTATTACAACAACAAGATTTCAAACAAACTCTTTTTTATTTAAATTTAATTAAAGCATCTAAACCTGTGGTTGTGAAGACTCTAAAAAATCAACCTAAAATGGCGTTTTTTGTTAATTATACATAGACATCTAAATATAAAGTATATAGTATAACATACATTAATATTCAAAAAAACAGAAAGGGGAGAAAATGTTCTTTGAACCACGCACACAACTAACAGGAGATAAAATAACCTTAATAAAACCAAGAGCTTTATTTTCGGAAATAACAACATTATTTCAACTAATTGATAACAATCGCAAAAATTTACTGCCTTGGCTTACACTGATTCAAACACCAACCCTTAAAAATCAAGAAGACATTTTTAAATTACTGCTTGAAATCGAATCCAAATGGAAACAACAGGAAATTTTTACCTATTTAGTATATCACAATGAAACGCTTATTGGCATTATCAGTGCACTTATCAGCGTTCCAGCTAATAACGGTACGGAAATTTATTTTTGGCAATCCAAAGAATTTACCAAAAAGGGATTTATACAGCAAGCCCTTTCTCTAATTGAAAAAGAATTTTTCTTTTTGGGGGTGGAACGTTTGTCTATCAAATGCGATGTTGAAAACTATACGGCACGAGGAATTGCCATTAAAGCCGGTTATCGTTTGGAAGGTATTATGCGTCATGCTTATTGGAATGCTCCATTAAAAAGTTATCGTGATTTATATGTCTTTTCTAAAATAAAAAATGAATAATATACTATTCAAATACAAAAAATAAAAAAAATTATTGACAAACAAGAAAACTGGAAATAAAATATTATTTACTGTGCAAAAAATAATAAAGGAGATAAATTTTATGACTAAAAAACACAAAAAAGAAACAACGCAAATAACGCCGAAAATGCAGGAAAAAATAACCACTATATTAAACAAAAAAGCACTCTACTTTGCTCTAAACAATAAATGGTCAGAAGTAAAAAAATGCATAAATAAAGGGGCAGACGTTAATATGTGTAATAATCAAGGGTATTCTTTACTTCATTATAGCATTGCTCACGGTCAAAAAGAGCTCGTAACATTATTGCTAAATAAAGGAGCACATCCGGATATAAGAGAAACAACATCGGGCGAAACACCATTATCTATGGCAACACGGCTTGCCGACAAAGCTACCATTATTGAATTATTGGAAAACGTTGCAAATCCCAACACCGTTAACATTTATGGTGAAACACCTCTAATGATTGCTGCACGCAATGGATTGACCAGTATTGCCGAGTGTTTAATTATGGCTAATGCCGATGTTAACAAAGGGAACGAAACATCATCTCCGTTATTTGAGGCACTCAAAAACCAAAATGTTGCCGTTACTTGGGTATTGTTAAATGCCGGTGCAAGTATTTATGATGCAAAAAATATTGGCGGAATTACAATTACACCGATTTCTTATGTATCATCACCAAATTATCCGCAAACACAATGTGCACTTAAAATTGAACAGATGATTTTGGAACAAGCAGCAAACCAATCCAAGAAGAAAATTAGACCGATAATCATTCCTCATTCAAAAGCAACACCGCAACCGGCAAACAAAGAAATGTCTTACGGCGATTAATTTCCGAATCACTCAACAGAAACGACCGACAAACTTATCGGTCGTTTTTTGGGTATCAAATACAATATTGAACTTCTCCCTTGCCATAAAACTTATAAAGCTTTTGAAAATCAAGTACACCGGGCAAAATAATTAATACAGCTTACAACAACCGGTAAATACTTACACCAATCCGCAATACGTTTTTGCCCCTTCCCTATCTACTGAAACAAAATAGGAATTTGACAAAAATAAAAAAAAGATTATAATATGTGCCACTTTAAACATAAATATACAAATAGGAAAAAAAATGCATATTTTTAAACCGAATGATTTAAACCTGACAACTGCGGCAGAATATATCCAATCAGGCAAACTGGTTGCTTTTCCGACAGAAACTGTTTACGGATTGGGAGCTAATGCGTTTGATAAAAAAGCCGTTACTGCTATTTTTGCAGCAAAAGAACGACCTTTTTTTGATCCTTTAATTTCCCATATTGCCGACATTGACTTTTTAAAAGAATATGCACATACAGATGAACGAACATTAGCTTTGGCACACCGATTTTCCCCAGGACCAATTACTTTTGTATTAAAACGCAAAGACAATCGAGCCTCTTTGGATTTAGCCTGTGCCGGACTGCCACACATTGCTGTTCGCATTCCCAATCATCCGGTTGCTTTATCATTAATTCAAAAAAGCGGGGTTCCCATTGTTGCCCCATCGGCAAACAAATTTAAAACCGTCAGTCCAACAACGGCACAGCACGTTTTTGAGAGTCTCGGAAATAAAGTGGATATGATTTTAGACGGCGGGATCTGTCAAGTAGGCGTTGAATCAACCATTTTGGATATGACACAAAAAAACATCGTATTATTAAGAACCGGCGGAATTACTCCGGAAGATATCGAAAACTTTTTAAATGAAAAAGTCATCTTACAAAATATAAGCACATCCAATCCGACTGCCCCCGGACAATTATTAAAACATTATGCCCCATCAAAACCACTACGTATTAACGTATCTGTTCCACAGGCTGACGAATTTTTTATCGGTTTCGGACAAATGGATAATGTTCATTTAAATTTAAGCCAAACCGCCGATTTGAATGAAGCCGCCAGCAACTTATTCGCTTATTTACGACAAGCAGGTAATCAACAAGACTTTCCTAAAATAGCCATTGCCCCCATTCCTTTACACGGATTGGGATTAGCCATTAATGACCGCATCAAACGTGCTTCTTACCAAGAATAAAAAAATGAAGTATTTTTTAGCTTGACAGACCTTTAAAATGTTGTCATAATATATATTATAATATGAATTAAAAAAAGTAAAAAAATATTTTTTCACTTGTCAACATTACAAAAATAAAGTATAATAAAGAAAAATTAACGGAGGCAATCATGACAACACCAGCAGAACCATCTTTTCCGATTTATATCCAAAATTTAACCGAACAAAATATATCTGAAATAAGAAAATTTTGTGAAAGAAACAATTTGGTCATGAGTGAACAACCACTTGGAAGCCAACGTCGATATTATAAAATCAGTGTTCCTCCCGGTGAGGCATTTAATGCTGAGGCATTTAATGAGGCAAAACAAGTCATCCAAAGTTCGGCAACAAACTGGAGAGCCGTTAACTCAGGTAGAGTCTCATATGTAACATCTGAATCGTCACTAGAAAACGCTCAAAGAGGAGGAGGAGGAAGAAGAAGTGGAAGACGTGCATCGTCACTAGCAAACCCAGGGGACGTTGGGGGAACACCACCATCCACAACAGCAGAACCGGCAAACGGACAGAGACGACGGGGAAGACGCCCTACTAAAGCTCCATCCGCTGTCGGAACACCCGAAGCAACAGCACAACAACCAAGAACGGGAACAGGACAAACTGCCCGCCCTGCTACACCAGTACCGGAAGCTCCATCCGCTCCTCCAACATTAGGAGAAGCACCCATACCAGAACCGCTAAAGGGACCAACAATTCCAACACAAGAAATTGATAATTTCGTAAGAGAATATGGTGACCCATTAGCTGATATTGAAAGAAATAGAGCACAAAGAGCAAATACCTCTCAAGTAAATAGAACACGAAGTGCAAACAGTTCTCGTCCGCGACCGCAAGCAGTTGATGTCGGTGTAAAAATAAATGAACCGATACCGGAACCAGGCTCTATGTATACGCCAAACGCAACATCTTCTGCCGCAACAGGAACGGGAACAGGAACAGGACAAACTGTCCGCCCTACTCCATCAGCACCCGCTCATACGATGACAGATGCGGAATTTACTCAGTTTCTTATGAGCAATGGACAAAGCCCTGTGCACCGGGCTGCAAGTAGAACACTTCAAGCTGCCGGTAAAGGCGCACGTATCGCCGGTCGAGTTGCAAAAGGCAGTGCCCCATTCATTATGGCCATGGCAGCCGTTGATCCGGAAGGAACAGCCGAATTTATGGATGATGTTGCACACTTCCGAGTCGGCAAAATTGCAACGGATATGTATGAAGGAGGAAAACAACTCGTTTTACATCCTATTGATACGGCATCAGCAATCTACGATGCAGCAGCACGCAAACTCGATCGACATTATGAAGGAACAGATGGATTTTTAGATGGTGCTGGCAGAACAGCAATGATCCCCGTACATGGCTTAGTTAACATCGGCAATGTAGAGTGGGCCTTTGTAGGAAGTGTCGGCGATGCATCACAAGCTGGTATTAACTGGGTATTAGATGCGTGTGGTTCAAACACGGAATTGGTTCGTGAAGGCACATCCATGCGTGATTTTCAAAGAGATCCCCTTGAATTTTTCGGTAATATTTTTGCTCCGGCAAGACGGGATAGAACAACTGGTTTACGGTCAGATGACGACTTTAACACTCTTATTTTCCGTGGGGATACAAATGCTTTTGCCGCTTACTTAAACACCGGTGTTAATGTAAATACCCGTATCGCCGGAGAACACGACGGTGGAAGTCACCACTATCAAACGGCATTTGCTCTTGCTATTGCCGAAGAGCAGTTTGATATAGCAAAAATCCTATTCGACCGACAAGACACAAATATTAATGCCATTAATGAATTTACAAAGGATACACCATTAATAAATGCTATCCGATATACAGCACTGAATCAATACGAATCTGAATACTATACAGGAAAACCGGATATGAGTAACGCAACCGAAGCAGCACGAGCTAAATATCTCCAGGCCAATGCACTTATTCTGGGTATGATTAATGATAACCGTATTAATCTGAATGCTACAAACTGTTATGGACAAAGTGCCTTTTTATTTGCTGCTGAATGTGGCAATCTGGGATCAGTTCAAGCATTAGTTGCTAAAAATGCTGACATTCATCATACAAACATTTGGGGACAAAATGCCTTACACGTTGCTTGTTGTAATCAGTTAATGACAGCAGAACTGTTAAACTTAGGTATTGATGCTAATGCCAAAGATAGGGATGGCAACACGCCCCTCATGACAGCATTAGAAAAAAATGAAGAAAATGGCGGACGAAATGATATAGCTGTTTGCTTGCTTATCAGTTATATGAATGAAGATGGATTAAAGGCATTAAGAGGCTCTGATAAACATTCTCAACTGTTAAATGAATGGCTTGAACGTTATCCGGATGTTAAAACAGTCATTGCGGAAATGAAAGATGAACATCCACTAAATCAAGATGCAACGTTTACTAGAGAATCTACTTTACAAACCATCTTATCTAATGCACAAGAACGTCAAGATTCCGATGTTGTACAAATACGTGGTGAAAATGAAAGGAATTAAATTTTACATCATCCCACACACCGATATCGAACTAAATCCGATATCGGTGTGTTCATTTGATATATTTACAATATATTTCAAGAAACATTGACGATATTATTTTTTTCTGATATAATGCTTTTATTCCACATTTCAAACGGCAATTACAATGGCAAAAAAAAAATCAACTTACGAATTAATTAAAAAACAAAACGGGGAAACCTTTGCACAAGCAATTCGTGAAACAGATGAAAGTATTTTTTACATCCCAAACATCGTAAGCATTGTAAAATATGCCGGCAGAAAAGCAGAACCGATTATTCCTTTTCTTATTTCATTGAAACAAATAGATTTTAATGAAATTAAAACTGGAAAAACACCTTTTGAATTGCTTGCCGAAGCCGGTTATACCTCTTTTGTTGCTGATACACTTGAAAAGCAAAATTCAATCCGACATTATTTCCAACAAGATGAAGAGTTGTGTACATTTAATGACAAGCATCGATTTGAAAACTATTATATTATTCATGCCGTTAAACATAATGCCCACTTATTAAAACGAAAAAACTTTGCACATCCTGACAGACAAGATGAATACGGCACTAGTGTTATTTCCATACAATTATTAAAACGAGGCGGTCTTATCAAAATTACAAATCGATACAATCATCAAGTAGAAAATCAGGACAGCACTTTTGACAATAATCCTGACAATATTATTGAAGGGTTATCCTATGCTTTGCGAGATTATTTTCAAGTAGATTTTGCAACCCGATTAACAGGTGTTCCAAACGGATATATACTTGTCAACAATTGTCCGATAAAATATAATTCTGAAATAAATAATGTTTATTTTGGCGATTCTTTTTATGTAAAAGACGACACAATAACCGATATCAATTCGGATTTTCAATACATTCTGAATAATTGTTTTATATTAGATTTAAAAGAAAAAAAAGTTCTAAATCCGGCCAATATCGATGACTGTTTTGCAGAAGTTTTAACCGCTGAAATAAAAGGAAAAAAATTAAAATTTATTAAAACCGAAAACAATACACAGCGATTATATGCCGATAATATACAAATTTTAGAAATGAAAGACGGATATATTACAGATATTTATCTGCCCCACACAACACACATTGGGGATAATTTCTTATCAACCGATACACATGTGCAAAATTTTTCAGCCCCAAAAGTTCGAACAGTTGGCAACCGTTTCTTAGCAAGCCGTACACAAATGAACAGTTGTTCATTATACAATGTACGTGTTATCGGTAATCAATTCTTATATAAAATGAATGGATTTAAAGAGATATCTTATCCCAAAGTTCAAATAATCGGTTCCGATTTTATGCCGAATAACACAAAAGGAAAGACACTTTATTTACCCAATGTACGAATTATCAAAGATAATTTTTTACAAAACAATAATAATGTTATCAATGGGTATTTTCCGTATTTGCAACAAATCGGAAATAATTTTATGCCCTACAATTATCAAGCAAAAAAAATGTACATACCCGAAGTAAAGATAATCGGAAACAATTTTTTAGCAATGGGTGTTCAATTAATCGAAATATATACTGCCGAACTAGCCTGTATCGGACATAACGCTCTACGGGATTCGGAAAATATAAGCAAATTTTATGCCCCTAAACTATCGCAAACAGGAAATAATTTTTTAATTTCACATCCTCAACGGAATACATTGTTGAAAAACAGAGCCATTTCATTTAAACCAACCGTTAAAGAACCAAAATCATCCAACAACCTGATTTTATTTCACACACAAAACACACCCGAAATGTAATCAAGTTTTCAATTCATCAAACAAGCTCTTTACGGTTTTAGGAAAGAACAAGTTTTTATTACCGCTTGTGTTTTATAAAAAACGCCCTGCATACAGCAAAGCGTTTTTCAATATAAGGAAGAAAGATGTTACAATTCTGTTCGACAATCATCTCCGCCCCAACCGGATATGCATTCACACCACGTTTCGCCATTCACGTCACGTAAAATACCGGTGGAATGAGAATAGTATCCAGGCTCTAAAACCATACCACATGGTTTGGCCTTTGCATCTTCTTCTTCACAATATTTGCCGGTATATCCTTCATAACACATACATTGTCCATAACCATACATTGTTCCATTTCCATTGCATTCGGGCTTTTCAACCGTTTTAAATTCACAATGAGTTCCCCAATATCCTTCTTTACAATGACAACCAGATCCCCAACCCCAATTAATTGCCCCTTCCCATCCATAATAGGAATTTCCATTGCATACATCTTGTGAATTATATTCCAATTCACAATGTTCACCATAATATCCTGCTTCACAGGATGAGCACTCACATTTTTCCGTCCAATCCAGTACTCGTCCTCGTCCACTACAATAATTCTCTTTCGTACAATCTGCATCCGTAAAACAATTACCGGCAGAATCTTGTGTTTTATAGCCCAATGATGTATCACACCGATTACATAATTTTCCCGTATATCCTGTATCACAAACGCAAGAATCCCCTTCTAATCTGCCATGCATTCCGCAATTTAACAATGTCGGCGTTTCTTCTTCCGGCGTTTCATCATCCGTATTTCCGGAATCATCCGTATATTCAACGCTTTCGCCCGTCAAATCATTTTTAATCGTATAAATAATTGCCCCACATATTTCTGCTGTTTCTCCCTCTACACGAATCGTATCCACCAATTTCATTTCTACCTGCTTTAATTGATTACAATCTTCTTTCGGCACATTTAATACCGATACTTCAAAATAATCGGCATATCCAACTGCCTGATAGGCATATCCCATTCTTAACGTTGCATTTTCTTCACTTAATATTTCTCCCGCTGTCATTTCTTCCAGTCGCTGAATTTTTAAACCCGTATCATAGGCAATAATATTTAACTCGTTGACGATTTCATTCACACGATATTTCATCATGCCGAATTTATATCCCATAATACCTCCGACACTTAACATCCCAATAACCGCCAATACGCCCAGCATTTCTACCATACTCCGACCGGTTTCATTGATTTTAATTTGCATATTCTTCTCCCTTTTTACAGTTGCACATATATACATACTGTAATAAAAGGGACCTTTTTTTCCCTATGCAAAACGCAAAAATCAGATTTTTAAGAAAATGAAAGATTATTGTTTGAGTTGAATTATTTAGTCAAAATCAAAAAAAATCCCAAAATGTGAAAAAAAGTGTTGCATTTATACCTCCCTTTTTTTACAGATAGATACTTTTATATAATTATTATTGTTGGCTTCTTATATTTATTTCTATATTCTTTTTACACTTCCCCTCAATCTGAACTTGTTTCAAATTCTCGGGAAGAAGTAAAACAAATATTTCGCCATTATCATCACACAATCTCAGGTCAGAGTCCGAAGTGACATTTTTCTAATAATGGTAATGTACGAGTACATCTAAGGGTTTCTCTCTTTACCGTCAAAATATTGCGCCAATACATCCCTTTTTTATGTCAAAAACACCACAGGAACCGATTCCTGTTTACTGTATTATCATGATATTATAAAAAAACTTTATTTAATAAATGCATTCAACAATCGGACACCCCAACCACTGGAACCTTTGGGACAAGTCGGAGTTCCTTTTTCAGAACTATCTACACCGGCGATATCCAAATGAGCCCAAACAGTATCTTCTTTTATAAATCGCCCCAAAAAACACGCAGCCGTACTACCGCCGGCATATCGTCCACCGATGTTCTTCATATCAGCAATCGGAGAATCCAACATCTTGTTGTACGCCTTATTCATCGGCAATCGCCAGAGATGTTCACCGGTTTCCTGACCGGCAGTTGTTAAATTATCAGCCAATACATCATTATTTGCAAACAAACCGGCATATTCTTCACCCAAAGCCATCATAACGGCACCGGTTAACGTTGCCAAATCAACAATTTTTTTCACACCGTAAGTTGATTGCATATACCACAAACAATCACCCAAAACCAAACGACCTTCGGCATCAGTATTTAATATTTCAACTGTTTGTCCGGACAGAGATGTAACAATATCCCCAGGTCTGGTCGCTGTACCGGAAGGCATATTTTCAACCAATCCGACAATACCGATAATATTTTGCTTTACCTGACGCAAAGCAAATGAACGCATGGTTGCAGTCACAACAGCAGCACCGGTCATATCCTGTTTCATATCACCCATATTTGCCCCTGGTTTTAAAGAAATACCACCGGAATCAAATGTCACACCTTTTCCGACCAAACCCAAATCAAATGTTTTCTTTTTGGGATTCCCTATCCATTTCATAACAGCAACCCGCGGTTCATTTGCCGACCCTTGAGCAACAGATAAAAGCATTCCAAATTTTTTTGCTTTTAATTCTTTTACTGTTAAAATATCAACAGATAATCCGGAATTGGACAAATCCTTAATTTTATCAGCAAAAATTTTAGGCGTTAAGGCATTTGCCGGTTCACTGCACAAATCCCGAGCCAAATAAACCGATTCGGCAATAATTTGCTTTTCTTGAAATAATTTTTTTGCTTGTGCCGGATTATCCGTAATAAACGTCATTTTTTTTAATTTTAATTTCTTATCCGCCGTTTCTTTAGTCAAATATTTATCAAAGCGATAACTGCCTAGCAACAGTCCGAAGGCAACTTGAACAACTTCATTAACCGAATCGGTCGCCGGATAATAAACAGCCGTCTCATCTTCCTTTACAGCGGAGACTAAATTACCACCTAAATTTTGAAACGTTAAATCAGCTTCATCTTTAACACCGGCAATAATCGTTTTACCGGCAGATCCCCAAACAGTCATTATTTTTTCAGATTGGGCAACAAATTTACTTTGTTTTAAAGCATTTTGAATAATTTTCAAATCGGCATTTGATAATTCAGAATTTTTTACTTTACCATTAACTGTCGCAAATACAAACACATCTGATGATTTAACACTTTTAGCGAAAGAAACCGTAATCATTATTCCCCCTTTTTAATTCAATTATATCTATCAGCAGTATACCAATATTTTTAAAAAGGGCAAATAATTTTTTACAAAAGCAGTGCCCAAAAAAGGATTTTAATAACATATTTATACTTTTTTATAAAAAAGAAGCAAAATTAACTTGACAAAGAACAAAAAAAGGTATAAAAAGCACTTACAAAACAGGACGGAATGTAGCTCAGCCTGGTAGAGTACTACGTTCGGGACGTAGGGGCCAAGGGTTCGAATCCCTTCATTCCGACCATTGAAAAAACGCCGAAAGGCGTTTTTTTTATGGGCGAATAAGAAGGGGATAAGAACCCGCAAAGGGTTCGGTCGCGAGCCGATGCGAGCGGACGTCCAAAGGACGGTCTGAGCAAAGCGAAGACGAGGACAAGTTTTGTCCGAGCAATCCCTTCATTCCGACCATTGAAAAAACGCCGAAAGGCGTTTTTTTATGGGCGAATAAGAAGGGGATAAGAACCCGCAAAGGGTTCGGTCGCGAGCCGATGCGAGCGGACGTCCAAAGGACGGTCTGAGCAAAGCGAAGACGAGGACAAGTTTTGTCCGAGCAATCCCTTCATTCCGACCATTGAAAAAACGCCGAAAGGCGTTTTTTTTATGAGCGAATAGGAAGGGGATAAGAACCCGCAAAGGGTTCGGTCGCGAGCCGATGCGAGCGGACGTCCGAAGGACGGTCTGAGCAAAGCGAAGACGAGGACAAGTTTTGTCCGAGCAATCCTAACATTCCGACCATTGAAAAAGCACCGAAAGGCGTTTTTTTTATGAGCGAATAAGAAGGGAATAAGAACCCGCAAAGGGTTCGGTCGCGAGCCGATGCGAGCGGACGTCCGAAGGACGGTCTGAGCAAAGCGAAGACGAGGACAAGTTTTGTCCGAGCAATCCTAACATTCCGACCATTGAAAAAGCGCCGAAAGGCGTTTTTTTTATGAGCGAATAAGAAGGGGATAAGAACCCGCAAAGGGTTCGGTCGCGAGCCGATGCGAGCGGACGTCCGAAGGACGGTCTGAACGAAGTGAAGACGAGGACAAACATGTCCGAGTAATCCCAACATTTAGACCATTTATTTTTGATAACCCATTGGAAACAATTGGTTATTTTTTTGCTTTTTTGCCTCAAAATTAAAAAAAATGATAAAAGTTCAAAATAGTGAGACGAAATATAGGCAAGAATTACTATACAAGACTCCATTTAAGACATCATATACAGTCTACAAAAGAGCATTAAGAAAAATAAACAAATTATAAACCTAACACAAATTGGGGATGAATGATTAATATTAAGAATTGATAGATGTAGAAAGATTTAGATTGCCAACATATTTAAATTAAGCAATATTGAACAATTCAGTTGGGTCTATCTTAAATTGAAGCATTTTTGCTGTTTCTCTTCCACCATCGCCACCTTTTCTTTGAACTGTTATCTTTCCCAAATGAATATTACCATTATTTGATATTCCTATATCTCCATTGGAATAATGATTCATCACAAAGTTAATTGGTTTTAATACCCAATCTAAAAAGTTTGTCTTTTTAATTACCAATACCCATTCTGCTGAAAATTGTCCTCTTCCTTTTAATATATCACTCACAATTAAATACTTATTTTCATTTAACCACGTTAATAAAATATTTTGCTCTTCTATTGTCATTTCATTTATAAACATTCTTCTTGAATCTTTTGTATTAGCTTTATATGGTGGCAATTCTCCAACATAATGTTGTAATATTGTATAAACATCATTTGGTATATTCCACATATCTTTATATTTTACTAACCATCTTTTATCTATTTGATTAAATCCCTTTGCATTGCTAACCAATTTTACTTATATATTTTGACAATCAATTAAACTTTTGAATTTAATTGTAATTCTTACTTGAACTTGTATATCTGCTTTATATGAACCTTTTATTTTTTCTGCTTTTACATATTCAATATCTTTTAGATCATAATTCATAGCAACTAACCAATCTCTTGCTAATTTGTTAGTTTGCCATTGATTAAATATATTAACTACATCTTTTTCATTCTGAAATCCTGCTTTTGCAGTTTCACTTCCTTTTTTTACTAAATCCATCTTACAAATCTCCATTTTTTATAATTAATTCTTTCAATGAAGAACCTATTGATTCAATGACATTAACACTCATAGCATTACCAGTTTGTTGTAATAATAAACTATCTCTATAACCTTTTGCTTTATCAAATATATTTTTACCAAACCCTTGTAATAATAAACTTTCCCTTCCTGATAGTTTTCTTAATTTTCCATCTCTTACATATAAAATACCACTTCTTCCTGTTCTTAATGTTGGTATGTATCCTCTAAAAAATCTCATATCACTTTGTCTTGTATCTACGACTAAAAAATCTTCTGCCAAAATCTTGTTTAAATCATATTTGCCCACATTATATTTGTTATTCATATATTTTGACAACCATTCAAAATTATTATAATCATATTTTCTATCTGTATCTATTAAAAAATCTTTTAATTCTGCTTTCTTTTCATAAGGTTTAGGGAACTCATAATTTGAATAAGATAAATCTTTTCTAATTCCTACAAAATATATTCTTTCTCTTTTTTGTGGTAGTCCATAATCATTACTTTTTAAAACTTGATAAAATACATTATATCCAACTTTATCAAGAAGTTGAACTATTGAGGTTAATGTTTCTCCCTCATTATGATTGGTTAAACCTTTTACATTTTCCAATATAAAATATTTCATATTCTTTTCTTTTAGTATCTTTTGAATATAAAATATTATTTGACCTCTTTCATCTTCAAAACCTTTTCTTAATCCTTGTATTGAAAATGCCTGACAAGGAAATCCTGCTATTAACATATCAACATCAGGTATTTTATCCATTGATAACTTTGTTAAATCCCCCAATTCTTCTTCATTAGAAGTATCATAAAATGTTTTATATGTTTGTATTGATGTTTGTAATATTTCACTAAAACCTAAACACTTAAAACCATTTTTTTCAAGTCCTAATCTTCCACCACCAATACCACTACACAAATCAACAAATGTTATCATTTTACTATTTTTCAAAAAAAAAGACATTATTATTAGTTTCGGTTATTGTACTGGATATAATTACATTTAGCAAGAATAATTTAACAGGGTCAAAGATTTCTTCTTTAACCCTGTTATTTATCAAATATTATGTATTTAAAACAATACAGACACCTTATCGATACAATTCATTTTGCCCTTGATGCACCGTTTTGCATCCTTTTAAAATAGTTTTGCTTTGTTGTGGATTAACTAATTGTTCCACTATCTTCAATCCATCAAAAATAACCTCATGATAATCTATCATTGCATTTTTAAGCTGTAACACATCCTTGCCGTACGGATTCTTTTGTTCTTTAACTGCTAATTCTTTGGCACACTCAACCAAACTTGTCAGATTATCAACAATATCTGTCAATTTCTGCTTAACTGCTTGGTAGGTTTGTGTCGATAACGTTTCACTTAAAACTTTTTTAGACGGCAAAAACAATTCATAGACACTTGCATCATCCGCCATTGCAAACATGTAATTTTTTGACTTCCCTTTTATCGGTTGAACCAAAACTCTATATACCGCAATATGAGAATCTTTCTCTTTGTATTTGGCATAGTTAATCGTTTCACCTTTAGGTGTCTTAAATTGAAAATTAAAATTATCCGAATAATTCATCTCATCTGCTTGAGTGGCTACTGTTTCATTTTTGCTGTCGAATGTGGACAATAATTTTCCTAGCCCTTCAAAACAAAACATTGCTTTTGACGGACACATATTTTTATCTTGATCAGCATTCGAATTATGGCTCTCCGAATAAAGAGCACCGAACAAAAATAAAGGAAGGATTATTTTCTTATTATTCATAGCATTACCTCCAACAAATCATACAGATTATACTGAATGGTAACATAAAAAACTTTTTATGTCAACCATTTTGAAAAAATACAAAAAAGTAAAAAAAATTGTTGCGTTTTAACGTACCTTTTTTACAGATAAAGCCTTTTGTAAAAATAAAAGACTTTGCCAATTCAAAACCCTCAAATTAAATAATTGATAAAATCGGATTGAATCAAACTATATGTTCTTTCATTTTTTTCTCTATCGGTACTTATCTGCTTAAATCCTAATTGTTCATAAACATGTCGGGCAACCATATTATTACAATCAACATGAACAACAATTTGCGCATAATGAAATACTTCAAACAAATAATTTATAAATAAACTTAAAAATTTTTTACCCAATCCTTGCCGATGAAACGCAAAATCACAAATTTTAATCCCAATTTCAACACTGCACTCATCTGTTTGCCGATAGTGCATCTCACCAACTGATCGTGAATCAAATTCAAGCATAAAATGCTCAACTTTACCAAAGGCATCTTTTTTCAATAAATTTGATACACATTCCGTGTTTGTTCCGACACCTTTCGGAAAACCGGCATGAGCCATTATATTCCCATCATTCCACCATGAAACCAGTTGTTGAACATCTGTTTCTTGCGCCTGTCTTACCCTTAAATTACCAAATCTCAACATTATTTTATCCTTAATCCACTTCCAATTAATAAACCAGATAAAAAAATTGTCAACCGAAAAATCAATTATAATATAAAATGAAAAAGAGACATCCGGTGGAAACAGATGTCTCTTTGATGAAAGAGGAACAAAAAAAGGGGGGGGGGACGTTCTCTCTTTCATATTATGACGTTTGGCTTTAAAACATAGGGAGACTAACACGCCAAACATCCTCATCTCATTGATGATAATTATGTTATATCATTTTGTTTTATATTTGTCAATACTTTTTTGCAAAGTTTTGACAAAATAAATACATTTTTTATATCTTACTGTTTTTTAATGTTTATTTTTAGATATTTTTTCGCAAAAAGAATAAAAACAACTTCATTTTTTTATATTCGAGAATACAAAAAAAGAATTTTTTTTCAAAATTATTTAGATCTTACACAAAAAAACCTATTTTAAACGAATTCATCCAATCAACACGGTTGTTTCGATTCGAAAAAAATAAAAATATTCATTTAAAATCAAAATATTATTTATGTAAAAAGATTAACCATCCGTTGAAAAAACGGTAATAATGTACCCACAAACAACGAAATAACGTTAATACCCATCATCGGCAAAACAAATAACAGTCCCATCAAAATAAAAAAGCCATACTGTTCTGTTTCCTGATATTTCGAACTATATGGTTCCGGCAACAGTGAAACCAAAATCCGCCCACCATCCAATGGTAAAACCGGAAACAAATTAAAAATACCAATAATTAAAGATAATGACACACCATTATAAACATTCAGCAATATCCATGTTAAAATCGGGGATTCAGATGGCAATACAGCAACTGCAACACGTGCAAGTAAAACAAACAAAATTGCCAACACGAAATTTGAAACCGGACCAGCCAAAGCAACCAATCCCATATCTCGTTTAGGATTTTGCAAAGCACTGAAATTAACCGGCACAGGTTTGGCCCAACCAAACAAAACAGGAGCCTGTGCAACAATTAATACAATCGGCATTACAAGGGTTCCCAAAATATCAATATGTGTTAATGGGTTCAATGTCAGACGCCCTGCTCTTTTAGCTGTTGTATCACCTAATTGCAAGGCAACAAATCCATGAGCAACCTCATGCAAAATAATGGTTAACAATAAAGGAAGAACCCAGGTTGTTATTGTATAAATCATGACCCCTCACTATTTTGCCGGCACACAATCTTGTTTTTGAGCCTTCAACTTATCACACAAGGCGGCAGCCATATCCCGAGAAGCGAACTGACCGACTTTCAAACGATAGAATGTTCCTTTACCTGTGATTTTAGCCGATTCGATTTTATAAGACATATCTGAAAGCAATGCTTTGTGTTTAAACAAAATACGTTTCCAAGCTGTTTCAACTGCTGATTTATTATTAGAAGAAAACAACTGAACTTTCCATTCGCCTTTAATCACCGGCGTTTTTGATTGCTGGTTTGTTGTTTTAACTTCTTTTTCAATTGATTTTTTTACATCCGATGCTTTTGCCAACATTAATGTCTCCGGTTCTGAAACAGGTTTTAATTCAGTTTTCACAGGAGCAACAACCGGCAATTTAGGCTTTTCAATAACAATCTCTTTAACCTGATTGGCATCTTTTACCGGTTCAACAACCGGATTTGCCGTTTTTTGAACATTTACTTCATCTAACGGATTAACAGCTTTAACTTCATTCATCTGAACAAAAGTTTCTTCCGGTTCTTCTTCAATTGTTAAAATTTGAGGCATAACCGGTTTTTCTGGCTCCGGAAACAAACTTTCAACTTTTGTCGTCACATTATTTGAACGAATCCGATTATACACTAATTTATCCTGATCGGGAATATTAATTCCTCCGGTCTGCACCGGCAATTCTTTTACAACAGTCGGCTCAGCTGTAATCGTCACAACCTCACCAATTTCATCCGAATCCCCATTAAACAAGAAAAAGCCGGCAGCTGCAACACCCAAAATACCGACCAACACCGTTAAACCAATTAGATGCAGCTTCATGGACGGAAAACGTTTTTCTTCAATAAAATCGTTTGAAACAAGCGGTTCCGGACGAAATGGTGCTGAAAAAGGCGTTTCTCCAAAAGAAAAAGAGGTATCTTTTCCCTCATCTGAACTGGCAGAAAATGCATTATCAAACGATGTATTCAACCCAGAAATTTTACTTTCAAAAGATGGGTTTAACTCTGATGGCTTTTCAACATTCTCAGATAAAAAACGCTGTCTATCCCCTCTCAAATGTGATACAGATGACATTGATTGTTCATTGCTTATCACGGCTCCTGCTTGATTTGACGATGAATAAGCCATAGACTGAACACTTCCTGTCTGAACGGAAGAAGTTGTCGGTTTTTGAGGTAATTGTGTAAAGACCGGCTCTCTTCGATGTGTTAAATCTTCTGAAATTTCTCTGATTTTATCAAATTCATCCATAACAAACTCCTAAAAAAACAAGAATTAATTGAGGAAAAAATAGCACATTTTCAACGACAAACGCAAGAATTATTTTAAAAAAACAAAAAAAATTAAAAAAAACGAAAAAAAGTCTTGACTGTTTATTTTTTTTAGGATATATGTATTTCTACAAAGTTTATCAGGCGATGCGGATATGGCGGAACTGGTAGACGCAACAGACTTAAAATCTGTTGGGACTTTGCTCCCGTGCCGGTTCGATTCCGGCTTTCCGCACCACAAAAAAACACCCTTTCAAAGGGTGTTTTTTTATGGTATAGTTCCGGAGACGAAGTCGGCACGGGACTGTGCCGGTTCGGTCGCAAGCCTATGCGAACGGACGTCCGTAGGACGGTTTTTCAACTTGCTTGAAAAATAAATTGCCTCGCAATTTACATTCCGGATTTCCGCTTTAAAATTTCAATAAATATATTCCCAAAATTCATTAATATCTAATCTACCATAAAAATACAAATTTTCAAAAATTAAAAATATAAACGCCAATTAACTAGATAACACCTATCCTTATTTTAAATTTTTTGTCTTTCGCTTTGCAATTTTTTACGCCAATCTAAATAAGAACCTCGTCGCATATATCTTTTTTGCAATAAAGATCCAAGCGTTTTATAAATCGCTTCTCCATTTTCAAAATATACAAACTGAATACTTCCAGAAGGCTCAACAACAATTTGAGGTGTAAAAGCTTTATCTTCCAAAAGAAGTAATTCACTTTCTTTAAAATCTTTTGCCCGCCCTGCTCTATATATTTCAACATCTTCAACCGAAAAATCTCTAAAAATTGCCTTATCTACCTGTGCTCCCGATTTTAACTGCAAATGACTCAGCTTAATCAACTCTTTTTTCACACCCCACTTTTCAAGCAAATCTAATGTTTCATTAAGCTGTCTAATATTTTTATCCATATTTTCATGTGGTGTATCAACAAATGATAGAGATATAACTGTTTTATTAACCATTTTAAAAAGTGCTTTTTGGGATGTAAGTGTATTTACCCCTTTTGTCATAATGCTAATCGGTATACAATTATAAAAAGAACGAATAAATACATCTCCGGCATCAACACCCATAATATCATCATGATAACTTAAACTATCCGAATCAAAAAAGAATTTTCCAAAAAAAGCATCTTCACTAAAACCAAATTCTTTTCCATTCAAAACTGGTAATTTTTTATACGTTTTCCATAAATGATTATGCAAGCTCAAAAACATCGGATACGGCATATGTGTCAAATTCGGCGTTGCACGCATTAAACAATGAGAACAATTATTTAAACATCCCTTCGTTAGCTGTATTATCGGATAATTATCTCCGATTTTTTCATAATTTTCACTGAGTATTAATGGGTATAACAGGCTTTTTGCCGAAATATCCCATTTTTTATATAAATCAATATCCATATAAAATTTATGTGCCGCTTTTTGGGCCAATCTGACAACTTTCTTGGTCAATATTCCCTTTTGAAGTGCCTGATTTAAAATATTCAGTACTTTTTCACCTTTTGGTGAAAGAAGATTTTCTCCCTGCCCATTTATTAAGCCTTGATTGGTATCTGAAAGCGGAACAGAACAATTTTGATATTTTGACAAAACGAAAACAGCTCGTTTTACCCAATATTTATCAAGTTGCATTTGAATGGTTTTATCATTTGCTTTCAACAACGAAGAAACAGCTAAATCTCTTATTTCAGTAGGAATTATTTCCAGTTCTATCGGATCAATTTTATTTTCAGAAATTTTATGTCCCAATAATGCCAAAAATATGGGGGAATAAATCTGCATCAGATTCAGCATATCAAAATATTTCTCTACACATTCAGCAGAATCCTTTACTTCCTCGCATAATTTTAATAGTTTGTTTAGCATTTCATATCCTTTTCAAATAAAAAAATAACACAACTTTTGTTTTATGTCAATTTTTTTAACAAATACTTTAAAGCTATTTTTTAAAACAGCATCAAATCAACTTGACATTTGACATATTTCAATTTAAAATATAGGAACAGATTAGAAACAAAAAAATGCCTTTAATAAAAGAACACGTGATTGCTTTGGTAGATTGCGACTGCTTTTTTGTCAGTTGCGAACGGGTAGATAATCCCCAATTAAACAACAAACCCGTCTGTGTAACCACCGGAGCAACAAGTAAAGACATCATTGTTTCCCGCTCCAATGAAGCAAAAGAATTAGGTATTAAAATGGGAACTCCTTTGTTTCAATTAAGCGGAAAATTCAATAATGTTCATTATATCCCTGCCCGACATAACCGATATGCCGAAATTTCTAAACAAGTTATGACCGTTTTAAAATTGTTTACACCTGATGTAGAAGAAGTATCAATTGACGAAGCTTATTTGGATTTAACAGGAATGAGCAAACTTTACAACCTGACATATGAAAATCTGATAAAAAAAATTCGTCAAACAGTTTTAGAAAAAACACAGATACCAGTTTCTATTGGACTCAGCACATCCAAAACCCTTGCAAAATTAGCAAGTGACAAAGCTAAAAAGAACAAGGGCATCTTTATTATCCATCCCCAAAAAGCAAAAGAAATCTTAAAAAATATTGAATTGGAAGAAATTTGCGGTATTAATCATAAAACGGCTGTTAATTTTGCAACAAAAGGTATTTTTACAATTGATGATTTTTTACAATATGACCCACATCGAATTCGTCAACTCTTTGGAATTCACGGAGAAAAATTAAGATATGAACTGGCTGGAATATCCGTATCACCGGTTAATCCAGTAGAAGAAGCCCCACAATCAATTCAAGACACAAAAGCATTAGAAGATTTTACCGACAATTTAAATATTTTGGAAAATGCACTCTCTTATCATATTCACAAAGCATCTCAAAAACTCAGGAAACAGAATGGATACTGCAATACATTATCCGTTATGCTTCGAACAAAAGATTTTAAAGTGATTGAGGCAACGGTTAAATTGGAAAAGCCCACCAATTCCGAACAAACTTTATTAAAGCACGCCCAAGAACTGATAAAAAAAATCTACCAATCAAAAACTTTATACCGTTCTGTCGGAATTACATTAAAAAATCTTGTGTACGGAAAACCCGTTCAACAATCACTATTTGAACAAGAAGAACGTGAAGATGATAAAATATCCCGTTTGATTGACGAACTGGAACAAAAATACGGAAAACAAGTGGTAAAATTAGGTATATAAACATCATAAAAATATTCATATACGTAATATACATTTTTCTGTTGTTTATTAAAAAATATCATCCAAAAAACGTTTAGAGAAACGACAACTCAACAAACTATTAAAACGACTACAACAAGATGATATTCTTATTGCATCGGAAATATCAAGGTTGGGACGAAATTCACTGGAAGTTATGAGTATTTTACAACATTGTTTTGAAAAAAACTGTCAAGTTTGGACTTTAAAAGAAAATTATCGCTTAGGAGGCGATATTCAAAGTAAAGTTTTAGCGTTTGCATTTTCACTTGCCGCCGAAATTGAACGACAACTCATTTCCAAAAGAACAAAAAATTCATTAGAACGATCAAAAAACAAAGGAAAACAATTAGGTCGTCCATACAGTATGTCATACATAAAATTAAAAAGAAACGAAAAAAAAGTTAAAGAAATGATTAGAAACAACACCACCAAAGCCGAAATAGCCCGACAAATGAAATGTTCATGGATTACAGTTCATCGCTATCTTAAAAACAACCTCGACATACCCAAAAATTAAAATTAAACTTTAACATTGTTTAAAGCATTTGTACTTTTTGATAAAAAAGCACAAACGGGGGACAATATTTGTCGTAAAATCAAAAATCTTCTTCATAAAATGTTGTATTTGAATTAATTTGAGCAACAGCTTTTTGAATATAGGGGCACACATTTTCAGGAAGATTATCCCATTGATGCCATTCTAACCGTTCACATTTATGTGGTTCTTTATTTTCAATTTTTCCTGACCACTTATAACATTCAAAATAAAACTGTAAATATTCTTGCCCCTTATTACTATGACAAATTGTTTTTAAAATCAAATCTACCGGACGGATATCAATACCAATTTCTTCTTTTACTTCCCGAACGGCCGCTGAAACAATCTGTTCTTTTCCGTCCAAATGTCCGCCGACAAATCCCCAACACCCATTAAACGAACAATTTTGGCGTAATTGTAATAAAACAGTATCCCCTTTTCTTAACATAACAAAAATACCGATAGGAATTTTAAACCGTTCTGTATCTGACATTATGTACACCTAAATTGTTAATTACTCTTTCTTCTTTAACCTCATCCCATTCGGCATCAATTCAAATCCGAATTTTCGGTAAAAATTATCCAAGCCTTTATTATTCATATCATAAAACAAATTAACGTATACAAAACGATTTGCATTAATATATTTTAAAATTTCATTCATTAATAAAGTGCCCACACCTTTTTTCTGATGAGCCGGATGAACGGCAACATCATAAATCATAGCCATGCATGTATCATCTATAACACGGGCAAATCCGATTGTTTTTTCTGCCGACAATACCGAAACCATAAACGTTGATTTTTCTTTAACATTTATCCATTGTTCCGGTTCATATCTGCCCCATCCGATTAAATCCAAAATTTCATCAATATCTTTCGTATTAATTTCTTTACCAATTTTAACTGAATAATTCACGAAATTCATCCTCATTCTAATTAAAGCACTTTACTTATAAATAGTTTTTTTATATACGATTTTTTTATTTGTCAACTAAAAAAAATCAACTCTATATATCAATACGTACACTTTTAGAACCTGATATACAATATTTTATTGCAAAAAAACATTTTATTATTATACTAAAATTATCTGTGATTGGAGAAAAAAATGGAAATAATCGATTATTTAAACAAAACCGTTCAGGTCATTATGGACAGACCGCTTGGATCTAAGCATCCGAAGCATGGATTTGAATATCCTGTCAATTATGGATACATCCCGCATACCATTTCCGGAGACGGCGAAGAAATTGATGCTTATATATTAGGAATCAATAAACCACTCAGAGAATTTACAGGCATTTGCATTGCCATTATACACCGAACAAATGATAATGATGACAAATTAATTGTTGTTCCAAAAGATACAACTTTATCAAATGATGAAATTGAGCAAGCCATTCATTTTCAGGAACAATGGTTTGAACATATTCTTTTAAGAAATTCTGCTTCCGAAAATAATAATTAAGATGAAATTATACCATTATATACAACGACCACATACCGCACACACAGACGGCATTTTATCTTTTTCTTGCAACCGGAATGCCGATATATCTTATTACATCAAGCGAAGCGGTTGTACAACACATATCGATATTGTTAACTGGATGGAAAACTGTTTTATCGGCCGTTCAAGAGGTATTCGGGCATTAATCGAACCATTACAACCCTCTATGGACACACTTTCTGTTCAACAGTTTATCAATCAATCCGATTTATTTGAAATTGATGTATCCGCATTATAAAAAGACAATCTGTTAGAAGCTGTTTATCATAGTCCCTCTGTTTTAACACATCCACCCCAAAACAAATCAGATGAAACACTTTACAAATTAAATAATATTAATGAAATTGATTTTACACCCAACAATTACACACGATTAAACGACAAAAAAGGATATCGTTTTGCTTTTTTACGCTATTATCTAGTTGTTTTAAAAGAAGGGGTTATTCCGCCACAATATATTAACCACTTTAAATAAATCCGATAATATACCGACGTGATTTTACCCAAAATTATTTATTTTCTAATCGCCGTTATAACGGGAATATCGTTGACGTAACATTATTTGTGTAATATCTTCCCCCGAGTGAGATTGCAATAATTCCGCCTCTTGCATGGCATGTTTTGATTTTGGCATTCGATCATAAAATTCTTCCATCGTCATTTCGCCATTTACAAGAGCTTCCATCATTTCTGCCCGAGCATGATTGCATCCCAATTCTAAATGCTGATAATATCGATATCCCATTGCAACTATGGATGGATCATCACAATTCATCATTAATTCGTCAAACGTTTTTACTTCTTTACTCATAACAGCTCCTTTATTTAATTGTTATGTATTATATCATTTTGTCTTAAATTTGTCAATATTTTTTAAAGAAAAACAATATAAAAAAATCCTTATATCCAATAATCAATATTATTTCTTGCTCTTTTCTTTTTATTATGATATAATTTTTCATAGATTTGATTTCGTAGAAAAAAATCAAATTAAGGGCGTAGAAACCCTTTGCATTGCCAGTCGTTTGCATAGCGACTAAAATAAATATGCCGACAATCTGTCTGTGGACGGATGTCGGTGAATAAGGTTCAGCCAAATAAGCCGAGCCGTTTGGTAATGCACGGTTTTCTAACATCCGCCCGCCTATCCTTTCCGATTGGTGGGTTTTTGTTAATATATGTAAGGAGAAAAAACCATGAACCAAATAACAACTCAGACATTTTCCGAAACTGAACAAAACACATTAAAATTATTTGAAGCAATCAACCACAAAGATGAAAAAACTGCACTGGCACTCATTGATGATGGAATTTGTATAGATATGAACATACCTCAAATAGATCCACGCATTAAATTTACCCCTTTATCATATGCAGTCAAGATGGGTTTATCAAGTGTTGCATTAAAACTGATTAAAAACGGAGCAGATATTCATGTTGACTATCCCGGAATGTATGAAACAATTACAGATGCTGCATGTCAAAAATGTTCTAAGGATGTCGTTATTGCATTGATTGAAAAAGGTGCCACAATAGAACACAAAGAAAACATCAAAAATGAATGGTTACCCGATATTCAAAAAACCCGTCAAACATATCAAGAAAAACATCGACAAGATATACAAAAACAATTAAATGCACTTATCGCATTATCCACCACAACCAATTTATGGGACCGAATGGAGACAACAGACAAAGAAGACGTTATTAGAGCATTGTCAAAGCATTTAACTTTGGAAGAAAAAAGATTTTTAATAAATCAACGAAACCCAAAAGATAATTGCTAATTTAATTCTAATCTCTTGCCCCTTGTAAAAAAGTTACAAGGGGCTTTGGTTTTGACAAAATATAAAAACTATGATATAATAAAAAGCATCAACAAATGAAAAGGCAGATACAAATGACCGCTAATTTTATAAAATTTTTAAAACCCGTAGATGCAGCACTCGGAGTCGGAGAAGATATTTTGGCAAGCACAGTAGATGCTGTTGAATATACTGCAACAGCAACCCTTCAACCCGTTGTACAAGCATCTGTTAAAACCGCAGATAGCCTTTCCGATATAGCAATCGGAAACGGCAAACGAGGTAGTAAAAATTTAATAAAAAGTCTTCGTTATACTTTAAGTACTCCTATCAATATAATATCCAGACTATTTACTAAAAATGACATTGTTCCGCTTGACGTAGACATGCCAAGCAAACCAGACGGAACATTAGAGGGAGCCCCGCTTTCAGGAGCAGTAATGAGGACAGTCAAAGAAAGCATTCATTCTGTTGGAGATACCCTTTCCGGCACGCAAAATATAGCAGTTGGGGTTATTAATTTAGTTACACTAAATATAACTGATTCAACTAATGACTTAAAAACCGGAGTCAAACAATTTGCGGGAGTCCCTGTAAAAATAGCAGAAGCTATTGTTCCACCCTTAAATAATATCACACATGGTCTTACAGGAAAACTTGATCAATACGGAGATAGAATAGATCCCAATCAAAAAGAAAATAACAAACCAATCAGTGAACATGAACGATAAAAAAATAAATAAAATATTTGACAAAATGAATACTTTATGATAAAATGAGTTTGTTTTGACAATTCAAATAAATGATGATAAAAGATGTTGCCCGAAGAAATAGAAAATATTTATCAAGAAAAGTTATCACAATTAGGTTTTTGTATCCAAACAGACAATCCTGAAAATGCTGCAAATCAACTGGAAACATCCAATTTGATTCCGGAAATAAAAAAATTATTGGATGAATACAAAATCATTGATATGGCTGATGCTTACGGCAATACATTATTGCATTACGTTGCTTCTAGCGAAGGATTTGACATCTTAGCTCAACGAGAACGGAAAGCCGGCAGTTTTACACATGTATTAGACATTCCTGCTATTGTGATGAGTTATAAACCCAATCCGTTAATGAAAGATGCTTCCGGTTTTACTCCCTCCTTCTTAGCCGCTTATTATAATAATGAAAAAGCCTATCGTTTTTTACAATCTTATGAAAATAGTTATACTGCCGGCAAAATATCTCGTGCAATTCAAGCACTTTCTGCCATATAACAAGAAGCAGAATACGTTTCCAATCGAGGTTATCGGATATGTATTGCTTCACAACAAACACCTTCTTATTTTCAAAACAGTCGGGGAATTTTAAAAATTATGAATGATTTACAGGGCAAACCACACACAAACAGTTAAACGAGGTATCCAGATGAATATTTTACAACAAGAAATACAAAAAGCCTTAGCAGAAAATTCACGTTCAGATATTCCGACTGCTGACTTTTCAAAAGTAGCAGAACTCTTAAAAACGCATCCGGAACTGGTCAATTCACAAGATGGAAATGGTAATACACTTTTACATCTTCTTATTTTGCCAATCAAAATAGAAGGACTGCAATTAAAGGATGTGCTTGCCTATAACCCCAATCCGTTTATTAAAAATAACAATGGATTTACTCCCCGTATGTGTGCTATTCAATATAAACACCACGAAGTGACCAACATTGCTCATCTTCATCCGGCACAAACAGAATATTACGATGAGATGTTATCTGCATATGAATCAACTTATCAGGCAAAAGAAACAGCAAAAACACTGTCTGCACTTTTTACAATCAGTTCTTTACAAAAATATCAAAGTGAAGGAATTGGTAATAATTTTCAAATATCTTCACCCTACCCGCTTCAACCGGTAGCAGTCAATGATGCAAAACGGCAAGCAGTAGAATCCATTCTTAATTTAGAAGGAGATATAGCTACACAAAGCATATTACAAAATACCGAAAATACGAACAACTCCGAACAAAAGAAGTCTTTGAAAATGAAACAGAGGCAAAAGCAGGACGTTATGCACGCTTAATCGGAAAAAAAGAACCGCTTTTGACAAGTCGGACCATAACAAAACGAGGACAAAATACATTATAATAAAACTTATTTACTCATTTAAATCTATCATCCTTATCTGTCCCAAACAGATAAGGATTTTTTATGGCAACATACGCTATCGGATGACCGATAGCGATAGGCAATTCAGACTTCAAAATTTTTGGCTGATAAATAAAGTTTAAAAAGACTAATACCACTTATATAAGACAGAGGAAATCTATTAATTAACTTATTTTACTTGACAAATACAAAAAATACTTTATATTAACGACTGGGAGAACACAGACGGCAACAGATAACAGCCGGTCAGGTTCGGAAGAAAGCAGCCGATTATCTTGTGAACGGGTTGTGTTCTCCTGATAAAATAATAAATAACGCATGCCGGAACAAACATTGTTCCGTTTTTTTATGATTTCAAACGAAATATTATCGCGTTGATAACGGCAGTTTTTTCACAAAAAGAACCCCGCAAATCCAGCCTTTTTAGAGAACAAAAAAAGGAACTCGTTGACCTAACCATTTTTTTTAGAGAATAAAAAATCCGCCAATACAACTCAGCGGATTTATTATAACAGTACCCAATTAAAATCTATTTTTCACTATTTATCTGATTATTTTTTAATGCAAACAGCCTACTGTCAGTTGAACTCACAACAGGTTGTCCGCAAGCTCCTAACAGAGATGATATTGTCGTTTTATCCGATAATGATACATTACTCTTTAACACAACGGATTGTGACTGCGAATTTAACAAATTAGAAGCATTGTCAATAGTCTCTCCCATACCGTTGGAAACATTTACGACATTTTTAGGCTTACTCGTTGCAACAGTTACTTTCTTACTCTTACCCAATGTTTCCCCGAAATCTAAATTATTGCTGCTTATCAATGGTAATGATCCGGATGATGCATTACTACCCAAAACAATGGACACATCCGAAACAAATTTATTCACTTGATCATTAATACGTTGAGCATCCCCGTTATATTCTTTCTTTACCTCGTGTTCATATACTTTGACAACAGATGAATAAATTTGTTTCATACACGAAGGGTTGATAAAATCTTTGCCGCCTTGTATAACCGATTGAAGTCTGATTGTGTATGCTTCAAGAGTTTCTCCTTGATATCTTGGAAGAGATTCCTCTGCACTTTTTAACACTTGTTTATTAAATACATCCTGATCTGGTAAACTAAGTGATTGAACATATTGTTGCACACAATCCAAAGTTTCAGGTAATTTCTTAACATGCGAAGTTAAAAAACGACCAACATCACTAGCGACTTCTGTAACACTTAATTTTGCCATATCATTTGCTCCCGAATAGAGATTCCGTTGCTCTTGTGATGGCATATTGGAACTGTTGTGTTTTATTTTAGAAACAACATCTTGATTCACCTTTTGAGATAAGCATTCTTGGCGTTCCACTGGTAATTTAGGGTAAAGTGCATTTATTTCAGCAAACCGACGCTTACTCTTTTCTTGACGAACCTGAACCTTCTGTTTCTCTTGTTCAGCCAAAGATTTCCAGCGACGGTCTTTTTCTGCCCGTTGTTCCGGTGTATTATCCGGTAAAGCAGATATCTGTTGTACCAGTTGATTGGTATATTCAATCTCCGCAATTTCAGCTTTAATCTCATTACCCCAATACTTATCATAAACAATATTGGCATCCATTGTTTGAAAATCACGTAAAATAGCCTGCTGTCTTACATCACTGTTAATGACTTGTGCCAAAGCAACCCCTTGCCGTTGCATTATTTCCGATTGTGTTCCAATGGATGAAGTCCCGCCCATTCCGGAAGACTCTCTAACTGTTTTATATAACTGACGAACGGTTTCCGAGTGAGAAGCCCGAATTTCCCTATCTTTAACAGACCAAGGCAAATTTACAGCCAAAGCATTGCTCAAACATTGTTGTGCTTTGTTGACATTTTCCACACTGGGAGAATCACCGACCAACAAGCTTTCCGCCTGAGCAATTGCCGTTCTGAGCTTTATTAAATTTTCATCAAATTCTTTGGAGGTAATTGTTGTACCGTCTTCCGAATGCATAACTTCTTGTATCGGTTGACGCACAAATGATTGCTTTGCTACATTTATTCCAAATGCGGGGGGGGGGGGGGGGGGGGTATAGAACCACTACTTATTTCAAAATGTTTACGATTGTCTTGTTTGGCCATAAGAACCTCCACAAAAAAATTACCACTTCATATAGGATATCATATTTTTAAGTATTGGTCAAGTTTTTATATATTTTGCCTTGATACTTTCTATGCAGATAAGTTTATTTTTCATATTTATCCACAAACAAGACATAAAAAAAATACCATCAGTCATATAACATACGCTTGAATTACAGTCCAATTGGAAATTGCATAAAAAACTTAAATTTCCAACTGCGTATTTTTATCAATATTCACTTCTGTATTACGACCAGTGTCTTTCATGGCATCATCATCTTCAATCGGCGGTGTTGTGGCATCCTGAATAATATATGTATGCGGATAAAACGAATTATCCGGTTGTATCGGATGAGAAAGTCGACCACATCCCGTTAAAGCCAAAACCAAAACCATTCCGGATAAAAGAATCATATTTTTCAATATCATAAGAACCTCTTTGAATTACATTTTATTCGGCACACGCAATCCCAATAAATCAGCCATTTTTAAACCCATTGCCAACGCATATTTTGTTAATGTTAATCGTGTTTGACGGGTTATTTCATCAGTGCCTTTAATCGGACAATCATGATAAAACAAATTAAAATCTTGTGTCAATTTATACAAATAATCACAAATAACGTGCGGTGCATTATTATCATATGTCGTTTGCAAACTTTCCGGCATTTGATACAACCGTAATAGCAATTGCCGTTCTGCCGGAACCCGAATAACCATTTTATCATTTTCCCGAACAGTTGTCGTTTCACCCATTTTTTCTAAAATAGATTTCATACGAACCAATGCATATAAAATATACGGACCGGTTTTCCCTTCGGTACTTGTTAATTTATCTTCGTCAAAAATGTAATTTTTCATCCGTTCGTTCATCAAATCGGCAAATTTTAAAGCTGAAACACCGACAATGGATGAAATTTCTGTTTTTTCCGTTTCTGATAAATCACGTCCCATTTCGCCGGAATTCATCTTTGCCAATGCGGCATTCGTGGCAATATCAATTAACATTTTTAATGTCATCACACCCCCGTCACGGGTTTTAAATGGTTTATTATCCCGACCGTTAATTGTGCCAAATCCCAAATGTTCCGGTTTTGCCTTTTGTGTTAATCCGATTTTTTCGGCTCCGGCAAAAACCTGTTCAAAATGCAATCCCTGACGGGCATCCACAACATATAAAATACTGTCCGGATTAAACTCATCCACCCGTTCTTCAATCGTAGCCAAATCTGTTGCCCCATACATAACGGCTCCATCAGATTTAACCATAATCAACGGGGGCAAATCATTACCTGTTTTAGATTTTCCCAACGGAATAATCTGAGCCCCACTATCCGGAATGATAACCCCCTGCTCCGTTAAACGTTCAATCATTTTTTGCAATCGATCATGCACATGGCTTTCCCCACGCCACAGATCAAAATGAATATCCAACGGATCATATAATTTCTTAATTTCAGCAATGGATAAATCAATAAAATGTTGCCATAAAGCCCGATATCCTCGATGTCCGTTTTGCAACAAACGAGTATTTTCCTTTGCTTTTGCCAAATAAATTTCATCACTTTTTGATTTTTGAGAAGCAATCGGATACAATGTTTCCAAATCTTTACTTGTTACCGGAGATTCTTTGGGATACTCCCCCGTAAAGGAATCATCAAAATACGGCAAATTCGGTTGACGTTCCTGAATTTCTGTAATTAATAGCCCCATCGGCAAACCCCAATCACCCAAATGAACATCCCCGATAACGTCATCTCCGGCAAACAGATGAATACGTTTAATGGCTTCCCCAATAACAGCCGGTCTTAAATGTCCGACATGTAAAGCCTTTGCCACATTCGGACCACCATAATCAATAACAACCTTTTGCGGTTGCGTTTCCCGTTCATATCCCAATTGCGGGGTATTTAAAATCGAAAAAGCCTTTTCGCTCAAAGCTCCATCGGCAATAACCATATTAATAAAACCGGGGCCATCAACCGTTACTTGTTTAAAAAAGGAATCTTGCGTTAAAATATCAGCAATCTGTTGTGCAATTTGTCGTGGATTTTGCTTTAACTGTTTCGCTAAACTTAATGCGCCATTAGATTGATAATCACTGATATCCGGTCGGTCGGATAAACGAACCAATGTGTTTGCCTCTGCAAAACCACAAGTTTCATATGCTTTTTTTACCTTTTCCTTGACTAAATTTGATAAACTCATGCCTCATATCCTTTTTTAACATCAATAAAACTAAAAAGAGTATATCAAACAACCACCCTGAAAATCAAGAAATTTTTTAAAAAACAACCAATATTGTTTTTAAATGAAAAAATCTCTTATCCGATATATTATCCGTTAATAAAACGCAAACACGGTTATTTTAAAACTTTACAAATCCAAAACAGCTTTTTGAACAGGGTTTATTCTGTATTCGGGTGTACGACGCACTTCTTTTACCTTATCTCCGGCTTTTTCGGTAAGCGTTTGGAGCAAAGAAGATATTTTTCCTTCTTTATCCGTTAACAAGTCGTTTTCTTTTGCAATATCCCAAGCTGTTTTTCCCGCATTATTTCGGGCATTGCTTAAACCACCTCGTTTAATTAAAAATGTTGCCATTTCAACGTGTCCATACGCTAAGGCCTGCATGAGAGGGGTATTGCCTTCTTTATCCACACAATGCAGATTTGCATTTTTTGACAACAATACTTCCGCAACTTTTTTATGCCCTTTTATCGCTGCCAACATTAAAGGTGTTCTACCTAATTCATCAGTACGATTTATATCAACGGTTTCAGAAATATAATCAACCATATCAGAATACCCGTGCATACACGCTGTTTGCAGCATATCGGCATCCACATTTATACGATTAGCAAGAAGTTTTATCACCGATGTATGTCCATTCTCAACTGCAATGCTCATCGCATTTTGAATACCATATTCATATATAAACGTATTATCCAATAAATTTTTCATTTGTTTTATATGCCCATTTTCTGCATATGCTGCCAAAAGCAGTTCACAATACCCCGAGGGAGGAACACTATGCATCATGTACATAAGTTTCGGATGTTTATAAGCAAACAAAATATGACTTGCCGGATTAAATGAAACAGCCGTTTTCCATTTATGATTAGATGTATCAACTCCTGCCTCAATCAGCATACCCATAATTTTACCACTAACCTTATCCGGTGCTTGTGTGGTATAATCTAACACACTCCGACCTTTATAATCTTTTGCGTTTAAATCAGCCCCGGCAACAAGCAACTCTTTTAAGATATCTACATGTCCGTTCATTGCCGCACACATCAACGGCGACATACCGAATACATCGGGAGAATCAACAGATACACCTTTTTTTAATAATCGTTTAACCTCATATATATTATTACTTTTAATTGCTTTTATCAACATAGAATCCTCCTGTTTTTGCTATTCTCACATAATACATTATTTACATTATCCATATGATACGAATTATATTATACAAAAAAGGACCTTTTTTTCCCGCTTCGAATCACAAAAATCGGACTTTTAAGAAAATAAAAGATTATTGTTTGAGTTGAATTACTTAGTTGAAATGAAAAAAAATCTTAAAAAGTGAAAAAAAGTGTTGCATTTATACGTCCCTTTTTTTACAGAAACACAATCTGTTCCCACATATAATCTATGCAAAATCTTTCAAAAAAATACAAATACAGACAGATTTCTCACACAAAAAACTCTGAAAAATCACTGTAATTTTCCAAAAAACAATAAAAAAATCTTTGAACAAATAATTAATAAAATACTTCCTGATAAAACGGCGTTAATTTAATCGGTGTATTAAATTTTATATGACGCATAAAATCCTGATGTTTAGAAAGTTCTTTGGCATATATTAAAGCATCTTCTTGCCCTAACTGTTTTAAATAATGAACATACGCAGCAAATAATCCGGCATCTTGAATTTCAACCGTTATTTCCTGTACATTTCCATACCCCAAATAGAACAAATTTTCCCGATAATCCGCATCTCTTATTGTTTCTACCGGAAAAGATAACTGAATATCCGCTAAGGAAGGCAAATGAATTTTACCATTAATTTGTGTCGGATTTTGTGTCGGATTTAAAATAAAGACGGCATCACCTTTAATGGTATCAAAACCCATTAAACCGAGTGAAACAAACGGTTTTTGAAGAGCATCTTCAAACGGAACGTAATTTTGAACGGCTTTAATAATATTTTTACCGTAATAATTATTCAACGTTTGCAAAATATCTATTTTCAGCCCCTGCATTTGCAATGTGACCGTTCCTTCATCTTGACGAATAATCAACTTATCAATTTTATGGGCAATTTTAAATTGCGGCAATTGAACCTGATATAAAATAATTCCGCTTCCACCAAAAGAGAGTTCTTTTGTTTTATATTGAATGTCGTGTTGTGTCAACTGATGAAGTCTTAAAAAATCACTAAATGCCGTTTGAGCCCTCATCCGTTGATAAAACAATCCCACCCCTAAACTCAGGATAAACAAAATAAGGAAACTATATATAATTTTTTGACGATTCATTTTTTATCCTGACAGAACGAAGTGGCACACTTTTGCGAATCCAGTACTTGAATAATACCGGTATATTTTTCTTTTTTTGTTTGGGTATACGGCAAAAAATATCCTTTAACCAAATACCAATCGGTCGGCATATAGGCTCCTTGCGTTTCCACTCTAATCGGCTCAGTTGTTTCACCCATTCCGTCAATACGCATTGTGCCGGTATGAATAGCCGTTTGTACCAAAACAGGAGCTTCCAAAACTTTTGCAATTAATGCCATATGCGATAATGGTTGCTTTTTATCAGCTAAATCAATCAACCCTGCCTGTTGAACAGAAACATCTACCGTTTCAATTACCGCCGGAGCCAACGGTTGCAACAACGATTTTTTTTGTGGAATATGAACTTCTTCCTCCGTATAACCTTGTTTCGGTGCAATAGCCTGATGATTGGCCGAATTAAAATATAATGCAGCTTTTTCTGCTGTTGACAATGTTGTATTTGTTGTTAAATCAGAAATAGGGGTTTCTTCTTTTATTGTTTTTTTAGATTTTAACGGTGTTTTCGGTTCATTTTCAACAAAATACTCTGCCTCTTTATCCGAACGGGATTCCACAACGTTTTCAATTTCTTCTGTTTCCATTACTTCCACATCAAAAACTTCCGTTTCGTTGGTTTCCGCCTCAGGCATAACTTCAATAAATTCTTCTTCTAAAAAGGCATCTTGTTTTTGCATCTGTTTTTGTGTTTTTTTATGAATAACAGATTTTCGCAGTTCTTTTCGTTTCCCTTTTGATGATCCGGCAATACGTGTGACGGTTTCGCCCGTTTCGGTTTTTATCAATTGCGGTGTGGGAATTTCTTCTTCTTTCGGACGAATAATTTGATGACGATGTGTTGCCAAATTCATTTTAACAAACAAGCGAATATCTGTTTGTTGCGGATTTTCCGTATCACTTAAAAACAACATAACCCGTTTTTCTGTCGGACAAAAACGACGCGTTTCTTTTTCAACCGTTTTGAAAATGGTTTGTAATATGTGCGGATTATCTAAAATCTGTAAATCTTTAACAACACCCAACACCCGAAACGGTTCGCACACCTGAAAGGCCGGATATGTTCCCGCATTTGTTTTTTGTGTACTCATCTGTCCGATGTATTCAATTTCGTTCTTATTATCCACATAAAATGAAAAAGTGGCTTTTTGAATACCCAACTCATCAGAAAAACGCTTAAATTCAACATTTCGGATATAATCATTTCCCGTCCAATACCCGTTTGAAAAATAACCATACAAATCCTCTACCGGATTTTTAAATGCATTATATACCGTAATATGATGATATCCCGTCAAAAACTTATCTTTTCCGCATTCTTCCCGCTCAGTTTTAATATGCCAACCACGGGTATCTTTTTCTGTCAAATAAATAATTTGACATTTGTTTTTAGGTGTTTTTAAAGTTTGTTCTTCTAATAAATAAGCGTGTGCATTCGTTATACAAAACACACCAAGAACAAAACCAAGCGTTAAACATTTCTTTTTAAAAAACATAGTTGTATTATACAACCCTTTTTCCGAAATGCAAGCAGATATTCATCTTTTTTGCCATTTTCTTTTAAATGAGAATAAAAACAGCTTTTTGCTTGAAACTTGAAAAGCAATATGATATGGTACTAATATAATTTTATTGTAATTCAAGGAGGCTGATATGGCTCAAAAATTTAACGTTATTTGCATAAAATGGGGGACTGCTTATACGGCAGATGATGTAAATAAATTATATTCCATGATAAAACGAAACACAAGTTATACCATTGATTTTTATTGTTTTACAGATAACGGTCAAGATTTAGACAAGAATATTCACGTTCACCCATTGCCGCAATTTGTCAATGTAAAAAAAGGTGAAGAAGAATGGGCAAAAAAATATGCTTATAAAAAAGAAGCCGCTTTGTGTGACGATAATTTAGGCGGATTAACGGGACAGCGTGTTTTCTTTTTTGATTTAGATTCATTAATTGTCGGTAATTTAGATGAGTTTTTTGAATATCCGCAAGGTGATAAATTTTACATTATTAACGACTGGAATACAAAAGGTGATACAGTCGGTCAAGCAAGCTGTTATTCATTTGTTGTTGGAAAACTCGGCTATGTTAAACGTTATTTTGAAGAAAATCCCAAAGCAATGGTGGAAAAATTTTACACCGCTTCACAAGAATATTTATCATCCAAAATTATTGAAAAAGAAGGCTGTTTAAATTTTTGGCCGGATAATTGGTTTAAAAGTTTTCGTTTCCATTGTTTACCAAAATGGTACTTGCGTTCATTTATCACACCAAAAATTCCGGATATAAAAGGCTTAAAAATGATTGCTTTTCACGGATTACCAGGGATGGAAGATGCCGTTAAAGGGATATGGTGTTCTGACAAAACAGACAGAAAATATCCACGGGGAATAAAAAAAATCTATAAACATTTATTGCCCTGTCCTTGGATTAATGATTATTGGAAATAAACGGTTTTATTTATAAAAGAATTTTCCTTGCTTTTTCTTTGCTTTAAAACAACATCTGAATGAGCAAGAAATGTTTGTAAAATATTTTTAACAAACAATACGTGATGATAATTCCACCAAAAATAACACGTGTAAAAATTTTTTTAAGGAAATATCTTTAACCAAGTACTTTTTAATACAAAAAAGGCTGGATGTGTTTCAAATCCAGCCTTATCCGTATAACAAATCCAAACGCAACAACAGATAAATTTTATCGTTTTTTCTCTTTCTTTTTTCTTTGCAATTCTGTTGAAGGCAGTGTTGCTTTTTGCCTAAATTGAACTTGTGGTGTACTGTTCAGTTCAGCTTCCGCCATCTGATTCAAGATGTATAAAAATCTGACAAAATCAGGGTTATTTTGACTGAATTTCTGCATTTTTTCCACTGATATTTTCTTTAATTTCAAGTGTTTTTTATTCAATTCCTTCATATGGTTTAATGCTATTTCCCCTGGTTGTGTGCTTAAACAGCTTTCAACATCTTTAAATCCACTTTTTTGTGCATATTCAATTAATCCACAAAAGGATTTTGTTTGAACATCATATATCCCAACAGTTGTATCTGCTCCGGCAATGCAACATTCTTTTACAATATCGGCAAAATTATGTTCAACAGCCAAGGATAACGGCGTATGATGACAATTGTCCTGAATTTCCGGATTTGCCCCCAAAAGAAATAATTCCCTGACGGCTTTTGTGCATCCGCCAAGTACCGCCTGATGAAGTGGTGTTTCATTCACATTTGAAACAGCATTAACATCTGCCCCTAAATCAACAAGAGGCTTCATTGATTTTCCGTCAATATTCGCATACGCAAACAAATGAAGTGGTGTATTTCCTTGCTTGTTCATACGATTAATATTTTCTCCATAACGACATAATTCAGCTATAATTTCAACATTTCCTTGTAAGGCAGCTGTATGGACAAGAGGCATTTTCGTCACTTTATTAACCACTGTTGCGTTTGCTCCCATGTCTAAAAGCATTTTGACCTGTGCAACATCGTTTGAGGCAACTGCTTCCAATAATTTCTTATCTAATCTGAAAATTTTATTTTTAAGCCATTTAAATACATTCATCTTATCTCTCCATACATTAAAGTAGATATATTATATCACAAAAAAACGTCTTATGCAAGAAAAATATGCAACATAATGTGTTTTAACAACAATTATGCGTATATTCAACATTGTACCATTACAAACAACTTATCCATTAAGTATGTTCCATTCTGACCGAACAAAATACTTGTCAATCAATCGATATATCGATAGTGATAATATTCATTACAAAGTAGAGATTGTTAACCAAACAACCTCATCTGTTTCACAACAATAAAATCATTCTAATAAAATATTCTGCTTTATTCGGAAACACTCATATCTATAATAAAATATTCTTTTTTTAATTATAAATGTTCCGATTAGCGGGTAAATTCAGAACCTTGAAACATATCTGCATCTGATACCGTTTTTTCACTTCTTGTAGAAAGGGCATCAATTAAATTATTGGCAGGATTTGTTTTTTCAGATGTGTTTGCTGACAATATTTGGGGTTTATCCAACAAAATTTCGCCCGTTTTGGGATTTGCGGCTAAAACCAACTGTTCATTCGTCTGATGAAAGGCTTCCGGATTAATTCGTACAATTCTATCGTGAATAGGAACAAAGCGGTCATATTCGGTTTGCCCTCTGACATTATTTGCAATATTGTAGCATTCTTCTTCATCCGTAATATACCGATGTGCAATATCCCTATATTTTCTAGCGGCCTCTAAATTGCCGACATCTGCATAATGATATTCCAACTGTTTTGAAAAGAATACAATATCTCTTTTTAATTCGGCTTCCATATCAGATGCTAATCCACAGTTTTCCAATTTATTCAACATATCCGCATTTATTTGAATAATTTTATCCGCCAACTCAACCCGACGGCTAATCGGACACGTTTTGGGACGCCCGATGTAATTGGGAACATCCATACCCAAATGTGGTGTAGCATATGCCATTTCAGCTTTATAACGATCTAATAATCCCTTGCCCCGCAAAATAATCATCATTGGACTGGAAGCATCCCGATATGCTTTTTCGGCATCGGCTTGCATTTCCTGAAACATTTCAAACGGATGATACTGATCAATTACAACATCGTATAATTCTTCACGAAAACGTGCCGTCCGAAAAGCCTTCATTGTTGAATCGTTTTCTGCATTTTCCGGTACAGCATACGGAACAAAACAAACTGGTGGAACGGGTGTATTTGTCATAATATTCTCCTTGATTAATATAAATATCAGTATATCTTATATTTTCAATTACTGCAAGTATCTTTAATAAGAACGGGAAAGAATTCTGCGTTTTTCAATATCCCATTCCCGTTTTTTAATGTCTTCCCGCTTATCGGCATGATTTTTACCAACGGCAACAGCCAATTTAACTTTGGCAACCCCTCGACTGTTAAAATAAAGTTCCAACGGAATAAGTGTTTTCCCTTTTTGCTCAATTAATCCTCTGATTTTATTAATCTCTTTTGTATGCAACAGCAATTTTCTCGGACGTGTTGCCGATTGCGGCACAAATCCGCCTTTTGCCGCTCCATATTCCATAATATGTGCATTAATTAAATAAAAAGCCCCCTCCTCATACGAGGCATAACTTTCGTTAATGGTAGCATGCCCTGCCCGCAAAGATTTAACTTCGCCACCTGTCAGCATAATCCCCGCTTCATATGTATCTTGTATTTCATAATTAAAGCGGGCTTTTCTGTTTGTTGCGACCGAACCGGTTGTAATAAGTGTTTTTCCCATTGTTTATCCTTAATTTGTTTGAATATGAAATGCCTGTACAAACGGCAACAAAATATGTTGTTCCGATTCAGACAACATTGGAAATATTACATCATAAATTGTTTGATGATATATTTTTAACCATTCTTTTTGTTCATCCGTCAACCGATTAAACTCGATTAACCGATAATCAAACGGAATAAACAGCAAATTTTCAAATCGAATACCATTATCCTGTGTTTGAACAGCTAACAACATATTTTCCAACCGAATACCAAACGCATCCACCTCACTGTAAAATGCCGGCTCATTAGAAAAAACCATTCCCGCACGAATACCTAACGTATCGTATTCGCTGACAATTGGTGGCATTTCATGAACGGCAAGCATCAATCCGATTCCGTGACTGGTTGCGTGCAAATAATCAGCCTTATCCTGTCGTAACCAATGATGTGCCTTTTTATCCATTTGAGCCGTACTTTCGCCTGTTGTCAATGTGGATAATGCCATATCGATATGTCCTTGTAAAACCTGTGTATATCGTTTTTTCATCAAACTTGTTGCTTCCCCGACGGCAATAGTTCGGGTCATATCGGTTGTGCCGTTTAAATAATGTCCACCGGTATCAACCAACAACAACGGGGCTTCCATCAGTTTTTTATTCGAAAATTCATCTGCCCGATAATGTGCCAATGCTGCATGTTTGCCAACCGCCGCAATCGTTTCAAAACTATCTGCAAAATACAAGTTATCTTCCTGCCGAAGTGCAATCAACTTCTTATCGCATTGAATCTCATCAATTTCAGTCTTATTTTGCTCAACCCATGCCAAAAAACGACAAATTGTTTTGCTTTCTGATAAACAGGCTTGTTTGATATTTTGAATTTCAACCGAATTTTTACAGGCTTTCCATACTTGAATAATATCCGGCACTTTTTCAACGGTTGCAATTTCAGATAAGCGTTCAAACAATGCAACGGAAGCAGAAGATGTATCTACCGCAATCCGTTTACCATTTAACGAGTGTATTGTTTGTTCATTCAATGAGGTATATTTTCCTGTGTTATCCACAAAACCCCGCTCAAACACAACCGGATATTCCAACACGGTTTTGGCACGCTTATTTAACAACCACGATACATTTTCAGGAGATGATACAACGTATGCATCCCATTTGTTGTTTTGAATGTGCGTCCTCAATCGATTTAATTTGCTTTCCGTTGTTTCTCCGGCAAATTGTATGTCATAATCAAAAACATCTGTCTGCACAAAAACCTCATCCCCGAACCAATCACAAAAAACATTATTAGAAACCGGAATAAACTGCACATTTTGTTCGGTTAAAACTTTTTCAAACCGTTCTTTCCACGAAACGGAATACGTTTGCGGATTATAAGCAACTGTTTTCCCAGACAAGTGTTGATTTATCCAATGCGAAGGGGTTGTTTCGGTCGGCACTTCATATACGACAAAAGAACTTTGTTGTTTGGCTTGAATGGTATAACGGGAATCTACAAATAAAATATCTTTATCCTTTGTTATCAATGCCAAACCGGCAGAACCCGTAAAACCAGAAATTTTTTGTAATTTAACGGCATCGGGCGGATAATATTCCCCCAAAAAAGAATCCGTTCTTGCAATTAAAACGGCATCGGCATATCCGTCATTTATGTATTTTTTAACGGATTGATAAGCCTTTTTATTCATTAACATTCTCCTTTTTGCACAACAAGTGTACTCCATCCTTTTATCCGATATCTACGAACAAATTTTAAACCAATATCTGTGTGTGATTTTAAAACCCATCGTTCCTGACGGGTTAAAAAGCCGGAAAGAATGGCCTGTCCGCCTTCGGTTAAATGATTTTTTAAATCAGCAGCCATATCCATCAACGGACGAGCTAAAATATTACATAAAATCAAATCATATTTTTCCGAAACACCTGCATATCCGTCACTTTGCCAAACATGCATTAAATGTGTCAATTTATTTTGTTCGGCATTAATAGTCGCAACACGAACAGATTCCGGATCAATATCAACAGCATCCACCGGTTTATTAAACGTTTTAGCATAAGCCATTGCCAAAATACCCGAACCACACCCAACATCCAAAACCGTTTTGGGCGTAAAATCCAAATTGTTTAAAGCTTCCAAACAACCATGTGTTGTTTGATGTTCCCCTGTTCCGAATGCAGTTGCGGCATCAATCTGTAACGGAATTTTATCTGCCGGTGGTTCATCAGTAATGTGTGATCCGTAAATGTAATATTTTCCGATTGTTAACGGTTTAAAACTTTGATAACATTCCACAAGCCAATTTTTATCCGGCATCGGAACAATTTCGGTTAAAGGCACATCAATTTCAGCTTGTTTTGAAGCATTCTCCAAACAAAAACGTACATTTTCTTCATCCGGTTTCCCTTCAAAAATAGCCTGCAACTCCCATTTTCCTTTATCAGGTCCGTGTTCAATCATAACGGTTAAAACGGCAGCGGCAACATCTTCCAAAGCCAACTCAAAAACAGGAACAGCCTTAGGGGGCAATAAAAATTTCATTTCATAATTTTTAACAGTATCCATTTTTAAACTCCTTATTAATATATAAGGCATTATTTCAGAAATTAACCGAAATTGCAAGGTTTGAATTGTTTTTTGTTGATAAAAAAACAAAATTCACGTCAAGAATAAATAAATTTGAAAAATAAATAAATAACAACCTGATTTATTTTTAGAAAAACAAATAAAATATTGCAATTTACAAATGTTTTTGCTATATACAAAGAAATATGATTAAAACAGAAAAGGAAAGAACATGAAAAAACAAACACCTGTCGATGAAGCAGAACAAATCCAACAAGCTATTTTAATGCGTGAATTGGAAGAAGAAATCCAAAAAGAAAAATTATTAAATCTTTGGAAAAAATATCGTGTTCCCTTTATCGGAACAATTATTGCCGTTATTGCTTTTACCGCCGGAAATGAAATTTATCGGTCTTGGTATGAAAAAGTTAAATTGGCAGAATCGAATCAATTTGAGCAAGCTATTGTTTTAAATGTGACAAAACAAACAGAAGATGCTCAAAAAATCTATCAGAATTTAATTGCTGAAAGCAAAACGGGATATGGTGCTTTATCCGAAATGCGTTTAGCCCAAATTGCGTTTGATAAAAATGATACCGCCGGTGGATTGGCTCATTTAAAAAATGTTATGAATAATACCGATATTCCAGCAGAAATTCGTTCAATTGCCCGCTTATCTTATGTCGGGCATCAGGTTGATACAGCGGAACCAAATGTTTTGTTAAATGAGTTAAATCCGTTATTAACACAAACGAACACGGCTTTATATGCTTCTGTTGCCGAATTGCATGCTGTTTTATTGTTAAGACAGGATAACAAAACACAGGCAAAAGATGTTTTAACAAAAGCCGTTAATTTACCAGCTGTTTCAGAAGAATCAAAAAAACGGTTAAATGCTTTACTCGGTATCATTAAATAAAACATTACATATATTGACACTACGGAGAAATTAAATGAAAAGGTTAATTTGTTGTGTATGTGCCGGATTATTGTTAAGCGGTTGTGCCGATACAAAAAAAACGGCCCCGAAAGACGGACGAATCGCCGTGAAAAGCGTTGCAGTGTATTCTGTTGAAAAAACACAAACAAAAATTATACCCAATACGCCTCAAAGCCAATTTAATTGGGGACAAAACAACGGAAACGCTCAAAATCTAATGCCACACGGCAAAATCAAACAAGACCTATCTTCCTCTTGGATTCGTTCTGTCGGCAAAGGCATTTCCGATAATTTTTTAATTTTACCTGAACCGATTATTTTCAATAATATTATCTATGCATTAGACAGTCGTTTTCAATTATCTGCCGTTAATGAAAATAACGGAGAACTTTTGTGGAAAAAAGAATTACCCATTCATAAGGACATGGGCATCGCCAGTATCGGGTTAGCTACGGACGGAGAAAAAATTTATGCCGTCAGCGGAACCGGTTTAATTTTGGCAATGGATATGCAAGGTACGCCTGTTTGGCAAAAAGATACCCGTTCTATTTTGCGTTCCGCTCCAACTGTTTTTGATAATTTATTATATGTTTTATCCGGCAATAACGAATTATTTGCCGTTAATACATCAACCGGTGAAATTGTATGGCAATATCGCAATATTTCAACTGCAACGAATTTAATGGGAATGGGACAACCGGCTGTATCAAACGATGTTCTTGTCGTACCGTTTTCCAGTGGCGAAATCATTGCCTTTAATGCAAAAACAGGAACAATGCTGTGGTCTGATTTATTATTATCAAGCCGAACATTTAATCAAATACAGGATCTCTCTCATGTATTGGCATCACCCGTTATTGAACAAAATACAGTTTATTTAGTTGGCAATGCCGGCAAAACAGGGGCCTTTAATTTACAAACAGGTACACCGCAATTTATTCAAAACATCGGTGGACAAAACACTCCAATGATTAGCGGTAATGCCTTGTTTATGATTACAAACCGTCATACATTGGTTGCACTTGACAAACAAGATGGCAAACTCATCTGGGAAACAGATTTGGAATCAACCGAACCCAAAAAAATTGTTTGGAACGGACCGGTAATGGTTAATAATGCATTGATTACAACTTCCAACAAGGGAGACATTTTATTGATTGATGCTTTAACCGGAACGATTAAACAAAAAATGAAAGATAAAAAACTCTCAAATCAGCCGATAATTGGAAATAACAAAATTATTTTATATACCAATGATGCGGACTTAATTGCGTATGAATAAGGATGTCACATGAAAACAGTAGCACTTGTCGGACGAACGAATGTCGGAAAATCAACGTTATTTAATCGGTTATGCGGACGGCGATTAGCCATTGTTCATGATGAACCGGGGGTAACACGAGATCGAAAAGAAGCCCCTGCCCAATTGTTCAATCTGTCATTTCGTTTAATTGATACAGCAGGCTTGGAAGACACCACAGATTTAGCCGCTGCTATGTGGCAACAAACAGAAATGGCCATTGCCGAAGCCGATGTTGTTTTGGCTATTGTGGATGCCCGTTCAGAATTAACTCGACTGGATACCAAAATGGCACAAACACTTCGCAAATCACAAAAAACCGTTATTTTGGTTGCCAATAAATGTGAAGGAAAAATCATCCATGCGGGTCTAGGTGAATTTTATCGTTTGGGACTGGGAGAACCGGTTGCCATTTCAGCCGAACATGGCGAAGGTTTGGGCGAATTGCACGCATTATTAAAACCACACTTAACGGAAAAGAAATCGGAAAACACAGAAGAAGCCGAAGTAGAAACAGTGAATTCTATGAAAGACACAGATGAAGCCACAAGCGAAATGCACGAAAAAGAGCGAGAACGACTGGAAAAACAAAATCGTCCGCTTAAATTGGCAATTGTCGGTCGTCCAAACGTCGGAAAATCAACACTTATCAATCAATTATTAGGACAAGAACGCCTTTTGACAGGACCGGAAGCCGGTGTTACTCGGGATGCCATCACAATCCCTTGGCAATGGCGAGATAAAAATATTTTATTGACAGATACGGCAGGCTTACGTAAACGTGGAAAAGTTTCTTATGATTTAGAAAAGCTATCCGCTGCCGATACACGAAATGCCATTGATTTTGCGGAAGTTGTTATTTTGGTTTTAGATGCCAATGCACCGATGGAAAAACAAGATTTACTCATTGCCTCAAAAGTTTTGGATGAAGGCAGATGTTTATTAATTGCTTTAAACAAATGGGATTCTATTCAAAATCCACGACAGGTTTTGAATCAGTTAAAAGAAAAGTTAGCTGTTTCTTTACAACAAGTTAAAGGCGTTCCCATTCACACAATTTCCGGAAAAACGGGATACGGATTAGATCGATTGATGAGTGACGTATTTAAAATGTACGGATTATGGAATAAGCGTGTTCCAACTCACAAATTAAATGACTTTTTATCCCGTATGACTCAGGCACATCCAACACCGGTTGCCAAAAACGGCAAACGGATACCGATGAAATATATGACACAAGTTAGCACACGTCCACCAACGTTTGTTATCTTTTCCAGCAATCCGGATTCTTTGCCCGAATCCTATTTAAGATACTTAACAAATGGATTACGGGAACAATATGGATTAGAAGGAGTTCCCATTCGTTTACATATGCGCAAGCGAGAAAATCCTTACGCCAACAAAAAATAAAAAAAACAATCGGTCATACCAATTTACATCCCCTCAAGTGACTGTTCAAGTCGCTTAAGTTTATCGTATTAAGCATAGCATTTCTTATATGAACACCAAACCGTAAACTTATACAGCTTTATAATATCTCTCTATCATCCTTTATCGCCCTCCAAGAAATAATTTTCTGTAAAAAAAGTACGTTAAAACGCAACAATTTTTTACACATTTTTGCATTTTTTGATTTTGGATAACTTATTCAATTAAAAGAAGAAACTACCATTTTGTCAAATTAAAGCAGTTGGATATCCTGAGATTTATATTTGTTTAAGATAAAAACGACCATCTTCATCCGGTATACGCAACCAATTAAATTGATAGTTTTTATATGTTTCTTCTATATCAAACGATGAAATACTTTTGTAACGTTTATTTCCGTCAATTCGCCAATTTTGTGTGTAATATTTTAGTTTTTTAAAGTCTTTCCCATAAAAATCTATTTGATTTTCCGACAACATATTAAAAGCAGCTGTTGAAAAAAACGTGATAACTTTTTCCATATTCGGAACAAGCAAACTTAATATCTCCGCAGGTAAGTGTTTAGGTATTATATAAGCATTTGGAAAAATCGTTTTCCAATCGGTTGTTTCTCGGGGATGTGCTTTTATAACTGTTTTTTGTTCGTCATATGATTGTAATATCCGTTTGTATATTTCTTTTTTTTCTTCATCGGAACAAATCATATCTTCACTGAGTGGTTGTGTCAGTAATAATTGAGTGCGTTCTTTTAATATATTTATTTCTTCCGGTTTTACTTGAAAAATATGCATTATTTTTATTTGTTGAGATTTATTTAATTGATTCCATAATTTAGAAATATTTATGTATTCCAAATTCGGATGAATGATATCTAATCCGCCTTTTAGTTGAATAGTATAACATTTCTTAAAACGTTTTTGTTTTAAATATTCCGGATAAGTAACTGTGTCTCTTAGCCCATCCGAAATCGGATAAAATGTAAAATTTTGTGTAAAAAAATCTGAAAATACCGTTTCCACATTGCCATAACAGGGCACTTTTTGTCCATTCAACAATAGATATGTTTGTTGCTGAATAACCGCTTGTGCCAAAGGTAAATAACTTATATCACGTGGGGTACATATCGGTAAACAGTGATTAACTTCTGCGAATGTACAAGATGGTCCTAATAGAAATAAGGTTTCTTCAATTTGTTCATAAAATCGTAAACAATATAAAAATAATGCGTAAACAGAATTTCCGATAAATAAATAATTAAGCATTTATACTCCTGTTATTTCATTGGTTTGATTCGTTTCTTCAACAATTGGTTCTCCGATAAAGATATCACAATTTTCGCCGCCCCATCCTGTTTCACACAAACAATATGCCAAATCAGATTGCCAAAAGCCGTTTTTGCAGTATTCTTCTTCTCGTATTGAACAGTCTTCTCCCGCCCAACCGGAATCGCATGTACATTTTCCAGCTAGACCTGTCATGCCATATTGACAAGTCAAAGAGCAATCATCTCCTGTGTAGGGGGATTCACATTGACAACGTCCACCACTTACGGTATTTATCCATTTTCCTTTTCCATTACAGACTTCTTCCTCGGTTTTTCCGCAATCTTCTCCGGCAAAACCGGTTGCACAATGGCAATATGATGCTCCACCATACATATAATTTTCCCATGTGCTATTGTTTTTACATTTATCACTCAGTTTATCTGAGCAATCTACACCGGCATATTCAGTATCACATTGACAATATCCTCCCTCGCTGTTAGCAATCCAAGTGCCATGTGTACCACAAGCTGTTGAAACAGGTTTGGAACAATCTATTCCGCCCCAATTGGTTTGACATTTACAATATGAACCGGACCACAATGTATTTATCCAGTTTCCATGGATACATTTATCTAATTCTGTACAGTTTTTACCGGCATATCCCGGATTACAAATACAATTGCCATCATAATCGCCGCTCCAAATACCATTATTGCAATATTTATCTGAAGTAATTTCTTTGTCACAATAGATACCGCCCCATCCATTTTCACAATAGCATCCAAAACCACAACCGGGCCAATATCCATGATTATTACAAACAGAATTGTACCCGTCTGAACAATCTTTTCCGCCACCAGAGAAACAATGGCAATAACCTAAATAATCATTCCAAGAATTTCCATTTTCCAAACAAATTTCTTTAATGGTTTTATCACATTTACTTCCGGTATAACCATTCAAACACTGACACTTGTCCAAACGACTGTTCCATGTTCCGTTTACTCCGCAATCTACCGGTGGATTATCTGTATCTGCTTCATCAGATGTGTATAATTTATCTTCATCGGTATCAAAAAAGAGTGTTATATTATTTTGATCGGCACATGTAAAAACAGAATCCTGCGTGATATCTCCGGTTGTATAGTCAATAAGATATTGCATATTTGAAACCATCGGAATTAATAATGTACAATCATCTAACGGAACGTTTTTAATTGCCATATAATACGCAGTTTCATCTAATAAACAAGTTTTTGAAGAATTCACTTCCCATCCACATCCATAATCAAATTGATAAGGGGAATGAAGCATATTTCCGTTTTCGTATTCATCCGGTAAAGATAAAGAAACATCATTTCCTTTGCGACCTAAAATAATAGCTGCTAATTGAGAACTGGCAATATTTAATTCATTCAATGTTTGATTGGCTTGGTACTTGTTCATGGCATAACGATATCCCATGATTCCGCCAACACTTAAAACCCCAATAACAGCTAAAACCCCCAATGTTTCTACCATACTACGACCGGTTTCATTTGATTTTATTTTCATGTCTTCCCCTTTTATAAAATGATTCTTCTAAAAAAGAGTATAAAAAAAGGTACCTTTTTTTCCCTATTCGAATTAGCAAAATCAGATTTTTGAGAAAGTGCTAGTTTCTTCTTTTAATTGAATATCTTATACAAAATCAAAAAAAATCCCAAAATGTGTAAAAAATTGTTGCATTTATACGTACCTTTTTTTGTAGCAAGACAAATTTAAAAGATTAGTATCAAATACATTCAGTGTATCATTTGACTTTTTAGACATGGGAAGATTCCGGATTTAG
>SUUT01000038.1 GCA_015062385.1 Alphaproteobacteria bacterium
GTTTACGGGAAGTAAGTAACAATCGCCTGTGCAGACCGTCAGAGACCCCCTTAAGGGGTCTGCTGGTAATATGAGGCTTATAGCCGTTGATGAAGAACCGCCGGCTAGGCCGGCGGGTTCCTTTTTTGTTTTTATTTAACATCTTACAATGAAATAAGCCCTCTGACAAAAGCATAAATTGCAACAAATGCAATCACAATTATTGCAATACAAAGAGCTTTTTCCGGTTCACTGAAAATTGGCTCTGTTTCTTTTCCTTTTATATCCGGATTTATTTTTGCTCCCTGTTCCTTTCGGGACCACATATAAAACGGAATCCCCAAAGCAATAAAGACAGCAGCCATTAATAAATAACTTAATCCGGCGGCATACATAAGCCAAACGGCATAAACCGTTCCTAATATACCTGTTATTAAGGCACTGAATCGACTAATACCCGTATTTGTCGGAAAAGCATTGTCTTCGCAGATTTTCCATAAATATAAACAAGACATAAAATAAGCCGGCAACACCATTACTCCTGTAATAGACAACATGGTATTCCACGCATTACCGGCAAAATACACCAACAACATTGCCAACTGCATTAAGCCACTAGTAATAAATAATGAAACACTTGGAGAACCTGCTTTATTTTCTTTTTGGAAAAACTTTGGAAATGCTCCACTTTTAGCCATAGCATACGGCATTTCGGCAACAATCATCGTCCAAGAAAGCCAACTTGCCAAAATGGCAATTAACAAACCGATATTCATCAGCCAAGCCCCCCACGGACCGACAATGCTTTCCAAAACACCTGCTGTTGAAGGATTAGGAACACTTGCTAACTGCTCCTGACTCATCAAGCCAAACGGTAGAATAGATAACAACACATAAATTGCTAAACACCCTAAATATCCGATTAAAGTCGCTTTGCCAACATCCGACTGTGTTTTTGCCCGACCGGACAACACAACAGCCCCTTCAATACCGATGAATGCCCATAATGTTACAAGCATGGTATTTTTAACCTGCGTATGAATATCTCCTAATTTTGAAAAATTGGCTTTTCCCCAAAAATCAAAATCGAATCGGTCAAAATTAAACACCACACCAACAATAATAATAAACAAGACTAATGGCACAATTTTGGCAATCGTCACAATCAAGTTAATTAAGGTAGCCTGTTTAACACCCCTTAAAACCAAGAAGTAAAAAAACCAAATAAGCAAAGAACCACCGATAATGGAATATAAATTATTACCCCCCGTAAAAACACCGGGAAAAAAATAATTTAACGCATCCATTGTAATAACGGCATATCCGACATTTCCGCAAATTTGACAGAGCCAATAACTCCAACCGATATTAAAGCCCATATAATTTCCGAAACCGGATTTAGCATATAAATAAATCCCGTTTGTTAAATCAGGGCGGGCATTTGACAAAATCCGAAACGTATTGGCAATAAAATACATACCGAAACCGGTAATAAGCCATGCTAAAATAACGGCTCCGACAGCGGCACTTTGTGCCATATTTTGAGGCAATGAAAAAATACCGCCCCCAATCATGGAACTGACCACAATACCCGCCAAGCCGAAAATACCCAATGTACCGTCCGAGACGACTTTCATCGAGGTTGATTTGATTCGTTTTGACATTATAAACTCCTTATTAAAAAAAAGGATAGACTTTTCCTAGAATGTCTATCCTTTCAGTAATTATTTTTTAATTTCAACAGCCGGAGCATATTCAAAATTTAAAAAGCCCAAAGCCGTCAATGAATAACCAAAAGCTTGTGTAATATTCACATAATTATGAAAAAACTGAAAATCACTATGTTGTTCTACACCACGAATATCCAATTCATGTGTCAATGATTTTTTAAGCCACATTTGAGCATGTGCCTGTGCAATTTCATCATCAATGAATGTATCAAAATATTCTACATATTCAGCAGCCCATCCGCCGATAAAATTGTTGTTTTTATCTTTACCCCAAACAATACCGACACCGGTTGCAATGGCTTTATGTTCTTCACGACGAGCACCGTTTCCGGCCATAATAACCTCCAAAACGGCTCCGTGTTTAAACGTATGAACCACCTCATCTACCGGCACAATATTTCCAAACAATTCCGGTGGCAAAACAGATGTATATGGGACAACATTAAAATCCTGAATTTTAGCTTCTAACAAAGCCGAATCATAACAAAATGTTTCAAATGGTTGTGGCGGAATACCATCATCAGCCTGACCGGCACCGCCTGTATGAAAAGCAAGTGTCGGATATCTTGTTCCTACTGTCATATTTTTCTCCTTTACATAAATACATTTCACACGAAACTGCATTCTTGCAATCTCTTGTTTGATATAGGCGAAAGCATTTAAAAATCAATAAACAATATGCATGAGTCTATATATTCAAGCCCCACTCTTTCAGATAGATTGAAAACATTGTTTTAAGCACTTATATCGGTATAGCAGGAACATTAAAACGTTCCCAAAGTTTTTTGTTCAACATATTTTTAAGGAGAAAAACATGAAAAAACTTTTAATTCCGGCATTATTACTCGGTGTTGCTTTTACGGCTTCTTTATCTCATGCAGAAACAATGTCCGGTAAAGTTGTTTCCAAAGAAAACAATATGATTCAGGTTCAACCGGAAGGCAGCAATACCCCAACAACATTTAAAACAAATGACCAAACAGATTACTATGTAAAGAAAAAAATCAAAAAAGACCACCAACATAAAGATCGCAAACGGATGGTTGAAGATGATGAATTTGTAGAAATTATTTACACCATTGATCCAAAAACAAATGAATTAATTATTGATGAACTGATAATGATTGTTGATTAATTCATCTATATCTTCTGCAAAAAAAAGAATCCGACAACAGCCGGATTCTTTTTTTTATCAATAAAACCTCATCGGAGCTTTGAATTGAGGTGTATTTTGCTGAATTGTCCGTAACAACATCATTCGCTCTGAGTTTAAAAAATCATCGATTGCCATTGATTCAACCCATGCCAAAAGTTCCTTCAAATAAATTAAATTACTTTCTTTTTCCTGTTGGGTAAATTGTGCATAAGAGGCTATTGCCCATTTGATATAATAACGAACCAAAATTTTAACACGTTCCGTTGTTTCAACAAGTGGTAAAAGACGAGCAAATATAATACTCGGCAAACGAACAGTGGAAGAAAAATATTTTGCACGATTTTGCGTAATTTGTTTTTGATGTAATCGTTTTGCATATAAAACATCGGTTAACGTTCCAATTCTGGCTCCGGCAAAAATCGTATGCAAGAAAAAGACATCATCTTCAAAATACATATAAGATGGGAAACGAATCCCTTTATCATTTAAAAAATCTCGCCGATATACATTTTTTCCTGATACGGTCGGATATAAAGATAACGTTTTCTCATCAATATCTGACAATGTATATACTTTATCCGTCTGATGCAACATGACAGGTAATTCATTCCATGCATCTGATGGCAATGGTTGCGAATCACTATCCACATATCGGGTATAAAATGAAATCAAATCCAGGCCGTATTTGTCCCCTTTTTCAACAATTTGAGCGATGGCCGTCGGTTCAATCCAATCATCCGAATCAACAAACCATACATACCTTCCTTGTGCAAATTGTAACGCATTATTTCGTGCAACAGACAGTCCTTGATTGGATTGTGAAATCACTTTTATCCGATCATCTTGTTCCTTGTATTTTTCCAACACAGCCATTGTATTATCCGTACTACCATCATCTACGATAATCATTTCAAAAGACGAATGCGTTGATTTTAAAACAGATTCAATCGTTTGAGGCAAATAATCCGCATAATTGTAAGTGCTGATAATGATACTAACATCCGGCGGATTCTTCTTTAATTCACCACAAGCAAATCGCTCATACCCGGCAACTTCCTGCGATGAAAAATAGGATTGTGGCAAATATTTAAAATAACGGGCAACCTGACAAATATTATCCTGAATATTTCGAGGTACTCCAAATGAATCCAATATTTTATCGGCAACAGCATACGAATTCTTTTTCATGCGATCATAATATTCCTTTGAGTTGGATGAATGAATTCTAATGGCTACAAAATAATCGTTTAAAACACTGATTTGTCCCCCTTTCATAATTATTTGAGCCCAAAAATCATAATCTTCTGCTGCAATCAACGTTTCGTCATACCGAATATTGTGTTTTTGCACAAAATCCCGCCGGAACATATTCCCGACGTTCCATGGCGTATTCGTTCGTAAAATATCCATACGGGGATAGATACGTAACCGTCTGTTTTTGCCTGATTGCTTTAAAATACTTTTTTGTCCGTAAACCATAACAGTTTCAGGATGTGTTTCCATATAATTATACTCGGTTTCAATCATTTTCGGAAAAATAACGTCATCACTATCCATAACAACAATATATTTTCCTTTTGCAACATCATTTCCTCGATTTCTAGCACAAGCAACACCACAATTTTTTGGATTGGTAACTATGCGAATTCGTGAATCTTTTTGTGCATATTTTTTTAAAATATCCGGTGTTTTATCAGTGCTACCGTCATCAACAATAACAAATTCAAAATCCTGAAACGTTTGCAGCAAAACCGTATTAATTGCTCGTTCCACCAAATCTGCCCGATTATAAACAGGCATAACGACTGACACCTTAGGTTCCGATTGCGGTTTCAACAGATACATACCGAATAAAACAACACATCCCAATCCGGCCACTAAAAGCATTTTATTTTTACTTTTCAACAGCTTTTTCAAAAAACTCACTTTATTCCCCCATACAAATATAAAATGGCATTCTATTTTTTATTGTCAAAATATTGATTTTTACATAAATATGTGTACAATATCTTTAATTTTTAATCAACTGAAAAGGATATTATCATGTTAAACAAAATAATGCAATCTCCATTATATGCTTTACTTATATCAACCGGTATCATACTGCTTTCATTTCTTGTTCTGACCCCGTTAGACACCTCTCAAATTATGGATGCACTTAATTATGAACTGGATATTTTAACATATTGCTGTTATGCTTTTGCACTCGGCATTATGATTTCTCATTTATCTGTCTTTCAAACAAAACGAGAAAAAATACATCTTGCTTTATTTTTTTTCATTTATACTTTTGCCATATTGCGGGAAATGGGTATTCAACATTGGTTAGCGAAAACTTTGGGAACAACAGCAACAACTGCTTTTAAACTCCGTTTTTTCAGTAGTCCCGATAATCCGTTAAGTGCCAAAATTATTTCTGGATTAATCTTATTAAGCGTTATTGCTTCCTTATTATATTTACTTATTTTCTACGCTCCCAAACTTACAAAAGGATTTTTCAAATATCAAACGCTTAGTTGGACAACGGCAACATTAGCCGGAGTCGGTATTGCCGGTAAAATTGTGGATAGACTACCCAGCAATCTCAAAAAAGCAGATATTCAAATAAACGAATCAATCATTTCTCTGATGAAAGTATTTGAAGAATCATCCGAAATGTGTTTACCGCTTATTTGTGCCATTTGGTTTATTCAATTTTCACACATAAAAAGTTCAAAAAAATAATTATTGACACACGTCGTTTAAAACCGTCTTTTTAGGCGGTTTTTTTATCGGAATTTTTTAATTATCAAACAAATCTGTTCGCTTTTTTACATAACCGCCGGATGTTCATCCAAATATTTTTTTATCGGAGCATATGACCGTCGATGAAATGGTGTAATACCATATTTTTGAATAGCTTCAATATGTTCCTTTGTACCATATCCGGCATTTTTAGCCCATCCGTATTGTGGATACAAATGTGCCATTTCTTCCATTAATCTATCACGCGTTACCTTTGCCAAAATAGAGGCCGCAGCAATAGACAAAGATAAATGATCGCCATGAATAACTGCTTGTGACGGTATCGTCCAATCTTTCGGTAATCTGTTTCCGTCAATCAAGGCATACGCCGGTTTCAAGTGCTGATTGGCAACCACTTGTTCCAAGGCCCGTTTCATTGCTAAAAAAGTTGCCTGTAAAATATTCAACTCATCAATTTCTGCCGAAGAGGCTAAACCAATTCCGTAAATAGCATTTGATTGGATAATCTGCTCATACAATTTATCTCGTTTAGCCGGCGTCAACTTTTTAGAATCATCAATCTGTTTGCTTAATTCAATCGGAATTTCATAATTGGGCCAATAAACACACGCTGCAACAACCGGTCCGCACCATGGTCCCCGTCCTGCTTCATCCAAGCCAAAAACAGCCCCTGAAACAGCTAATTTTTTTTCAATGGTAAAATCAGGCATATCTCTTCCTTATTTTTGTTTTTTGATTATATATGACGTTTTTTCATCATTTGCATAAAAAATATGCTAAATGATTATTTTAAACGATCTAAAATCCGTTCATATGGCATTACATGCGTAATCGGTCCAATTGCTGCCAAAGTCGGTTTTTGTTTTAATAACAAACGGGCAACCCGTTCCAAATCCGATTTTTCAATGGCATTTATTTTAGCAATAACTTCCTGTTTCGGAATAAGTTGTCCGTGAACAATCACATCTATTGCATTCATTTCGGCATGAGAAGCCATATTTTCCATCCGCATTAAAATAGACGCCCGCATACGTGCCTTGGCCCGATTGATTTCATCTTCAGTTAATGTATGAGGTAAACGAATCAATTCATCACATAATACCGGCATTAATTCTGCCACTTCTTTCTCCCCTGTTCCGGCATAAACACCAAACGTACCTGTATCCGTTTCGGGAGAATTAAAGGCATAAATAGAATAAACAAGACCTCTTTTTTCCCGTATTTCCTGAAACAAACGAGAAGACATTCCACCACCTAAAATTGCCGATAAAACACTACCGACATAATAATCCGGATGATTATAAGAAAATCCTTCAAATCCGAAAACCAGATTAACCTGTTCATGTGGTTTTACAACTCTTTTTTCGCCTCCGATGTATTGTGCCGGAACGGCATTTTGCATTTTATGCGTAGAAACTTTTGTTAATTTCTGCATACAGGCTTCTACAAATTCAGCATGATTAACAGCACCGGAAGCACTGACAATCATTCTATCTGCCGTATATTGCGTATGCATATAATCTAATAATTTTTGACTATCTATACTCCGAACGGTTTCTGCCGTACCCAAAATAGCCCGACCGAGAGGTTGATTTTCATAAGCAACCGAATGATAATAATCAAATACCAAATCATCCGGTGTATCATTTTGCATATTAATTTCTTGGATAATAACACCCTTTTCTTTTTCCAACTCTTCTTTATCCATAACCGAATTTTGAACAATATCCGTAATAATATCCAATCCTAAATCTTGGTTTTCTTTTAATACCCGAACATAATATGCCGTCATATCTTTGCCGGTATAAGCATTGATAATACCTCCGACATCTTCAATTTCTTTTGAAATATCAAAAGCAGAACGGGTTTTTGTTCCTTTAAAAGCCATATGCTCCAACATGTGGGAAATACCGTTAATATCTGCTGTTTCATATCGGGCTCCGACTGATACCCATACACCCAAAGAAACACTGTCCGATGTTTCCGATGAATCTGTAATAATCCGAATTCCGTTTGGTAAAAGAGATGTTTGTATCATAATGTTTTCCTTTTATTTTTCCCGTTTATTTATTTGTCCCGTATACGTCGGAACTTGTGTTTCCTGAATACGGGCAGTACTCGTTTTTGGTTGATAATGCGACCGATTTAATATTTCTCCATACGTTATTAATTTATCAATCGGATCAACCGCTGAAAAAGTCGGCCGTTCCGAAAAAATATGATATGTCATTTTACGTTCCTTTAAATATTATATGATCCACAATATGCGAAATACCTATACTACCCTTACCAATCCAAAATCCCACTGTGCTTGTTCGAGTATGCGGTACACCTTGTGTCACTACACGTATCCCGTTAGACAAAACAGATACTTGTACCACCATTCACCTCAAAAATAAAATAAACCACTAACACCGGATTTTAAACGATTCCACAAAGAATCATTCATATCATCTTTCACATCCCCCATTTGTGCAGGAATAACAACTGCTTTTGCTTCATCATCTAAAATCCCTTTATCAGCATCAACTTCTTTCGGTGTTTCCTCAGTCATAGCTTTTTGATTTACTTCAACGATAGCTTTCGGTTCGGCAATCAAATCATAATTATCCGGTTCTTTTTCTGGGGCCGGAACATATAACTGATTACCTAATTGCTGATTAGTTGAATCAACAATAACAACCGGCAAATCACTTTCAACATCTAATTTTTTGATAACATCTTCTTCCGGAACGGCTAATTGTTCAATATAGGCACGTTCGGCATCACTCAATATCAATCCTTCTGGAGTAATAACTTGAACATCTTCCGTCACAACTTTTCCGGAGGACATTCCTTTATTTATCGAATTTGTTCCTTCTTTATTTTCAGGCAGTTGAGGTTGCTGCCTCTGACTTTGTTGCATAGCTTTTTGTTGTTCTTCCAATTGTCTTTGCTGAGCCATCAAACGTGCTTTTGCATATTCTTCTGCCTGCTTCATTGCCTGATAATCTTGTTGTGCCTTTTGAATGGCTTTTGCAGAATCGGCAAAAACCGCCTTTTTATTTCCCCGAGAATTGTATATTGCTTTTTCAGTTTCTTCACGAACGGCATCTTGTACAGAATCTTGAATATAATGACGGGTTGAATCCGTTTCATAAATAGCTTTTCCGTTTTCCAATACCTGACGTTGGGTAACAACAGTCTGTTGCATAACCGGACCTTTAGGATCTTCCATCGTCATTGTTTGTTGAATTAGTCCGGTTGTAGATAAGACATTCGGAGGCGTTAAAGCTGCTAACTTTTCAGCCGCAGAAGGAACAGCCTTTGCCGGCTCATTTAACATTTCTGCCGAACATCCACCTTGAAACTCAAAACAATCATTCGGTGCAAATTCCGGCGTTGTTAAATTCAAAAACGGTGTTGGTTTCAACCAAAAAGCACCCATTTTTTCCAACATTTCCGGATCGTTAATCGGTGGCATCGTACCATTCATAATTGCTTCTAACTGTGCCGGATACGGGAATGTTTCTCCCGGTTCCATTTCAACACCTTTATCAAACTGCATCAATACATAACCGGCTCCGGATCCGTTTAATGCATTATGTGCGGCAATTGTATAAAAAGCCCCGATAACACCATTATCCAAATCCAAATATGCAACATTATATGTAGCACTAAACGTTGTTTTTCCTGTTTCCGTCAAACGGCAATTAAACCGTGGAGACATCATTTTAATATCGGCCGCACTTGCTACCCCCATACGGGATAAAACCGTCTGACATTGTGGGAATGTATCGGCGGCACGCACTTTATAATCCAAAATCAAATCAACCCCGACATCTTCTTTAACGGCTTTCGCATCCACTAAATACGCCTGATTAATGGTTGCCGTTGTTTGAATAACCGGTGATGATAACGGAAAGGATATTCCCTTTTGAATACAACCACCACCGTTTGGATTGGCTTCACATAAATGGATTGTTTTCCCGATATTACCGGCCATTAATTCATTCATCTGATTTAACAAATAATCCCGAACCATTTCGCTATTACTTGGAACACACTGATTATCTTTACATATTGTAATAGATGGACCCTGTAAAACACTTAAATTTTGTGCCGTTACCGTTAAAGAAATCAACAAGCAACATGAAACGGACATAAACAAACGAGAAAACATATATCACCTCATATAAAAAATACCTGTTAAATCAGTTTACACAAAAAAAAAGAAATTGCAAACAAAAAAATTGGAACAAGTTAAATAAAATCAATCTCAAACAGGCAATTCAACTATTGAAACATCCCCAAAATAACCATTATATTTTAAAATTTCTTTATCCACTTAATCTTTTTTATTATAAATGGCATACCCGACAAGTGGCTGTTTTTTCCACTTGAATATTTGAATGATAAATCCCAAATTTATCAGCCAATACTTGTTGTAAAATCGGAACAACTTCCATATTTTCAGATATGATATGACAATTAAAAGAAATATCCGCTTCATTAATTTGCCATATATGAATATGATGTATCTCACAAACACCTTCAATCCGCTCCAATGTGTTTTTGATTTCATCGACATTTAAATGTAGCGGAGCGGCATTCATCAATATACGAACAATCGGCAAAAAGCCATAGACAGCATGATATATCATATAACCGGCGATACACAATGCCACAAGTCCATCTATCCAAAAAATACCCCACACCAACACACAAACACCGGATATAATAACACCAACCGACCCTAATGCATCTGCCAAATTATGAACAAAAACCATTCGCATATTTGTATTATGATGCGAATCGGCATGAGATAATTTTGCCGTTACAGCATCTACGATTAATGCAACAAGCGATATTCCGATAATTAATTCCCCCTCAATCGGTTCAGGACGAAACAATCGGATAAAACCTTCTACCAACAAATAGCAACCGGCAATAAATAACAAAACCAAATTCACAAATCCGCCAACAACTTCTGCCCGTTTAAAACCATATGTATAATGATGATTTGCTTTTTTACGCCCCACTTTAAAAGCAATAACAGCAATCAAAATGGAAAAGGCATCCGATGTATTATGCAACGCATCTCCGATTAACGAAACACTACCGGAAACAACACCACCGATTAACTCCAAACAACTCAAAAAAATATTAATAAAAAAAGAGACACATAAGTACTTAATCGTTTGTTCCGTAACATCACCGTGATGGTGATGATATTGTTTTTTGTTGTGACAAACCACTTGCTGTGTTATCTGCTTTTTCTTCATACAATAATTCTTTTATACAAATACAATTTATGCTGTTTTATTTTTATAATATTTATATAGCATAAGCAACCTGATTCTGATTTGTCAAATAAAATATTTCTTTTTTTATTGATGAATCCTCATACTAAAAAAACACTTAAAAAAAACGCCTGAAAAAAAATCAAGCGTTTTTTTTAGCATTTATTTCAACGTTAAATTTGTTGCACATATTTTTCCGTTTTCTTCTTTCAAATCGTAGGCAATCGGTTGTTGCTCATCTAAACTCCGCAATTTTGCCGCATGCATTGCTGTAATATGAACAAAAATATCCTTATCCCCCTCATCCGGTGTAATAAAACCATATCCTTTTTTGTAATTAAACCATTTAACTTTACCAGTTTCCATTTTTATACTCCATAAATAAACCTGATTATCGGTATTCGGTTATTTGTTTCAAACAAAATACAATATTCTATCGTAAGCTTTCAAAACATTACAACAACCGACGTCTTGATTAGTATAGGTTTCCATTTTCAACTTTCAAGAGTATTATTAAAAATTATTTCCATGCAAGATATTATTTCCCCATAGTACCTAAGGTCGCATGTAATTTCCTACGTCGGCAACCCAACATTCCTTCGTATGCGAACAAGGCAATTCCGGAAAAAATCAACGGCAAAACATAATAAATAATTCGATAAGCAATCAAAGCTCCAAACAAATAAGCGGCATTCGTATCACTTGGCAAAATAGCCAAAAATAATCCTTCAAAAACGCCCAAACCACCCGGAACCTGACTAAACACACCTAAAACCTGTGCAATAATAAATACCCCCATAAAAACATCAAATGGAATATGCACAAACGGAATTAAACAAAAGTACAATACAAATGAAGCCATTAAAATATCAATACTACCGATAACAACTTGTGCCAAAGCCATCTTTACTGTTGGCATTTTAAAAGGAATATCTTTGATACGAATAGTTTTTTTATAAAACAAACACAGACCAAAATACCCGATTAATCCAATAAAAGATATAAGAGCAACCAATGATGTTGTCCATTGAGAAGCAGCTGCATCCTGAAAAGCATGTGAAGGTGTTAAAAGCCAACCTAAATCACTTAAAAAGAAACACGCAACCAAATAAGTGAATCCGGAAAACGTTACCATACGCACAATCTCTCCGGCTTTAAAACGCCAACGGGTATATAATCGATAACGAACCGTACCACCGGAAACAACGGCATGACCTGCATTATTGCTGATTGAAAAACCAACAAATCCCACAAAAATCCACTTCCAAGCTTCTAATTTACGACCAATATAGCGTAATGCCAAATAATCATACGAAGACAAAGCAACATATCCTAAAAAAGAAGCAATACAAGCCCCCCAAATATTAACCGACGGTATTTCCGTTAATGCTTTTTGAATATCTGCCAATTTATAACCTGACAATTGTTTATACAGCATAACAGCAGCAATAACAAAGAAAAACAATCCGGCCCATGAAATAGATTTTTTGATAAAACGCTTTAATTTTACATTCTTCACAACAAACTCCTTTATAACAATTTAGAACAAACATTATGTCTTTTTTCATAAAATATCAAGTGAAAAATAAATTTTCTATAACACAAAACCTATCAAAGACTTAACTTATATAGGTACTTTTTCATTATCTGTAAAAAAAGGGACGTATAAATGCAACACTTTTTTTCACTTTTTTGTATTTTTTTTGATTTTAGATAACTTATTCAACTCAAACAATAATCTTTCATTTTTGCAAAAATCGGATTCTTCCGATTCGAATAGGGAAAAAAAGGTCCCTTTTATTACACTCTCATTTATAAAGCAACTTTATGACGAAAGAGGGGAATATGCAAACAAAGTTCAATGAAATCGGTCGGAGTATGGTAGAA
>SUUT01000008.1 GCA_015062385.1 Alphaproteobacteria bacterium
CTTGATTGCAAACTTGATCTTTACTTGTACATTCATCTACACATGTCATTGATTTTGTGTCACATTTAGATATGCCACAACATGAATCGCAATCTTCATTTTCAGCACAGCGTTGCGAATCTCCTTCTTCTCGGGTACTTCCGTCTGTATTAATAAAAGAGGTAAAGACCATTTGAGCTACCTCATCTTTCGGACAAATATTCACATCTCCCTCATAACGGAGTCCATTTACCTGAATATATTTTAATCCTTTAACATATTGATTTAGGTTTTGTCCCAACACTTGTTTACAAATGTTGTTCGGCACTTCATCTACCCATATTTTAAAAGCTACATCCAAGTGTGACGTTATCATAATCGGAAAACCGGTCTTGGTTGTTTCTCCGTATTCCGGAAAAGCATCAACCCCCGGTTCCGTTTCCGGCAATGTTTTTTTGGTATCATGGTAAATATGCCATATGTCCGTTGAACGCATATGCACAGATTCCACAATATCATTGGTCCGATACTTATCCATGGCATATTTATATCCGATTATCCCGCCGACACTTAATACGCCGATAACGGCTAATACGCCCAATATTTCTACCATACTCCGGCCGTGTTCATTCATTTTAGTTTGCATTTTTCCCCTCATTATAAAATTTTCTTATAACAATGAGTGTAATAAAAGGGACCTTTTTTTCCCGCTTCGAATCGGGAAAATCAACTTTTTGCAAAAATGAAAGATTGTTCTTTTAGTTTAATAAGTTAGTCAAAATCAAAAAAAATGCAAAAAAGTGAAAAAAAGTGTTGCAATTATACGTCCCTTTTATTGCAGATAAGAACATCAACTTATGTATGAAAAACACTTAATTTTATTGATTTTTATCAATGAAAAAATTATTTCATACTCATAAAAAAGGAGTTGATTGTGCTGATAACAATATTAATTCTATTTGTCATTATTGCCATTTTGCTTTGGCGACAACAAATATTTTCAGATAATAAGCAATTAAAAAACATGCCTCTTTCGGGTCTATTCATTCAACCGACATCCATACATTTAACTCAAAAATTTGTCGGTAAAATTATTCCTTTAAAAACTTTGGATATTTTTCCGGCTGTCAGCGGGTTTATTGAAAAAGTAAATGTGCAAGAAAATCAATCCGTTCACATTGGAGATACTTTGTTTATTTTGCAACAACGTCACTATTTAGTTCAAAAAGAAGTTGCCCAATCCCAACTGGAAAATGCCGATAAAATTTATCAACAAAGTAAAAAAATACTAGCCGAAACCGAACAACAAAAAGATTCTCTTTCACAAATAGAAATAAAGATGGCTCAACAACAATTTGAACAGGCCAAAAACAATTTGAAAACAGCACAAGAAAAATTAAAACAGGCAAAAATTAACTATATGTATACCGTTATCAAATCGCCAGTTCACGGTAAAATCTCACAAATAAAAACAGCAATCGGTAATTATGTTGCACCGGCCGGAAATTTTTTGGCACGTATTATTCAACATTCGCCCATACGAGTTGTTTTTCCTGTTAATGAGACTGATTATCTTAATTTTGTAGAAATGGAACAAGGATCTTTTGATACAGGAACCTTTAAACTGATTTTGTCAAACGGACAGATTTATCCAATAACCGGTATTTTTCAATTAATGGAAAAAACGCATGATAGCATTCTATTATCCATAGATTTTCCTAATCCGGAAAGTATTTTAAAAATAGGAGATACCATTACGGTTTTATTTGAAAAAAAATTTTTAAATGTTATTGTTTTAGATAAAAATCTGGTTCATCTAACCCCAAATGGTGCATTTGTTTTTTTACTAAAACAAAATAAAATTGTCCGAACACCTGTTATTACCGGACTAACACTCAATAATCAGTATGTTATTTTAAAAGGTCTTAAACAAAACGATTTTGTTTTAACGGAAAAAATTTCCGGATTTCAAATCGGAAAAATTAACACAAATGCCAAACAAAACTTAATTCCACAACCCTCAGAATCAACAAATTGAAAGGATAATATAATGAGATTATTTGCCTATGTCTGTATTTTTTGTATGTTATTGTTTTTACTACTGATTTCATTTGATGACAGAAATCGAACTTATTTATCAACCGAAACAAATCAAATGGGAACAACATTAATGGGAGATGGAGAAACAACGTATATGCAATCTGCCCAACAAATGAATCAAGACAATATTATTTATCAATCACAAGAAGATAACACCACTGTTTTGGATATGGCTGGTTTGAGTTTGGAAAACGCCATTCACAATATTAAAATATCCGCCGAAGAATTTTTTGATACTGTATGGTATAATACAAAATTATCTGCTTACAAAATGGCATCAGACATTGCCGACTCTATATATCCGAAACAAAAACCAAAATCATCTAAAATAATACCATCTGAAAAAGAATTACCCCAAACCCAACCTTTGCTTTCACATAAAGAAAATAAGATTACTGAAAATTAAACAGTATCTTACCTAAACACAAAAGAAACATCGTCAAGATTCTCTTGATAGCTTATTTTATCATCTTCGAATTTTAAAATTGAAAACAGATATACACTTTAAACATGTTGATGGCTATTTTGTCTCAAAGCAAATAAAACCGGTTGAAGTTGTTGATTTCCTTGTTGAATACATTGTACAACCTTTTTACCCGATGAAGCCTCGACCAATAATTGTTTAAAATCTTCAAGTGTGTCTGCTTCCATATAGCGATTATAATATTTATTCCCAATTACTTTAATTTTGGAAGCATTAGATGCGTCTTTTGCGGCCTCTAATGCCGTAAAGGCTTTAATTGCTTCCGCAACGTCCGCATTCGGATTTTCATTTATCATTTGCAACAAGGTTTGAGCATAATTTGCTTCTAACGTTTTCGGTTTTGTTTGAGAAGTAGTAGCTGTCGTTTCGCTCTTAATTAAACCAGCATTGATTATATTCCGATACATAGAGAAAAACGGCATACGCATCCAATTAACATCTAATCGATATGTTTTTCCCATATCAATCTGCTGTTGAATATCAGATGAATTAAATTTTAAAAATGCGAAACTGTCTGCATTTTTAAAAACTTCTCTTTCCCCACTTTTCTTTTCCCCTACCACATAAAAAACACCTTTAGACGACTTACCGCTTTGTTCCGTTTTAATATATTTATCAACAATTTTAACATCAACTGTATCTTGTGTACAATAAGAAAGGCAGAGAGATGAACCAACTATCAAAGCAAGGGCAGAAACCGAACATCCTAATTTACTTATTGTTTCTTTACTGTACATATACGTCAATGAATTATATTGTTTCATACTTCCTCCTTCAATAAAAAACTGCTGATATAAATGAATTATATCAGATTAAATTGTTTTGTCAACATTTTATTGCTTCTTGTCTGTATTATTTTTTTTCTTTACTTGTTTCAGGCAATTTGTCTGAATTTTCTTTTGGTTTAAAAGCATTAACACCGGATTTTGTTTTTTGTGATACTTTTTTATTAATTGATCGCCATACTTTTACATTTTTCTTATGTGCTTCGTAAGTTTCGGAAAAAGTATGTCCGCCTTTTCCATTTGCCACAAAGTAGAGATTTTTTGTATCTGCCGGATTTAAAACTGCTTCCAAAGCTGCCCGTCCTGGGTTAGATATCGGTCCACGTGGTAATCCTTTAACGTAATACGTATTATACAAACTTTCATGGCGTAAATCTTTATAGGTTAAAGAACGCTTCATATCATAACGCCCATCTGTTAATGCATAAATAACAGTCGGATCAGATTGCAATTTCATCCCCTTATTCAACCGATTAACAAATACAGAAGCAATCAACGGGCGTTCTTTTTTTAAAGCGGTTTCTTTTTCAACAACCGAAGCCAAAATAACAGCTTCTTTCGGCGTTTTAAACGGCAATCCTTCTGCCCGTTTCGCCCACACCTCAACCAATGTTCTATCCATAGCATTTTTCATCCGAGCAATCATATCGGCCTTTGTATCACCATAACTATAATGATATGTATCCGGCAATAAAGACCCATTTTTCGGCAATCGCTCAACCGTTCCCGTCAAGCCTTTTGCTTTATTCATTAATTGAACAATTTGATATGAGCTTAATCCTTCCGGCACTTTAAATTTACGAATATACGTTTGTCCGCTTGCCAAAATAAGCATTACCATTTTGGAACTAGCCCCTTTGGGAAAAGAATATTCCCCTGCCTTAATTTTATCAGCATTTCCGGCAGCACGGACACCCAATATAAAAACAGATGGACTGTTGATAACTCCTTCTTTATACAAAAGAGCAGCAATCCGTTTTAAACTTTTTCCTTTGGGAATATAAACTTCTTTTTTTTCAAGTAATGGACCTTCGGCGATAAATTGCGAATAAGTTGTAAAAACACTTCCACCGATAATGGATGTTAAAAAGAATGCAATCACAAAATATAAAGCAACGTATCGCCGCATATCCGATTAAATTTTTCTGAAAATAAGTGAACCGTTTGTTCCACCGAAACCAAATGAATTTGAAAGAGCAATCTTTACCTCTTTTTCTTTGGCAACATTCGGAACCAAATCAAAGCCTTTTGTTGCTTCTTCCGGATTTTCAAGGTTAATTGTCGGTGGTAAAATGCCCGTTTGAAGAGCCATTAAAGAATAAATGGCTTCAACGGCACCTGCCGCCCCTAACAAGTGTCCGACACATGATTTTGTGGAAGACATAGAAACTTTTGAATCCATACCAAAAACTGTTTTAACGGCATTAAATTCAACCATATCTCCTAATGGCGTTGACGTCCCGTGGGCATTAATATAATCAACATCTTCCGGATTAATCCCTGCGGATTTTAAAGCCCCTTGCATTGCCCGCAAACCACCATTGCCCCCTGGTGCTGTAATGTGGTGTGCATCTCCGGTCATTGCATAACCGATAACTTCTCCATAAATTTTAGCACCCCGTTTTTTGGCATGCTCATATTCTTCCAACACAACAACACCGGAACCTTCTCCCATCACAAAGCCGTCACGACCTGTATCCCATGGACGAGAAGCCGCTGTCGGATTATCATTATAGTGTGTTGACAAGGCTTTTGCTTGTGCAAAACCGGCAATTCCCAACGGAGAAATAGCTGCCTCTGCCCCACCGGCAATCATTACATCAGCTTCATTATTTTTAATAATACGCATCGCATCACCAATAGCATGCGTACCGGTTGCACAAGCCGTCACAACTGCATGATTCGGACCTTTAAAACCATATTTAATGGAAACGTGACCGGAAATTAAGTTAATTAAAGCTGATGGAATAAAAAACGGCGATACACGACGTGGTCCTTGTTCCCGTACTAAAATTGCCCCTGCTTCAATAGCTTGTAAACCACCAATACCGGAGCCGATTAAAACACCTGCCCGTTCTTGTTCTTCTTCTGTTTGCGGAATATATCCCGAATCTTCTACGGCGTCTGTTGCTGCCGCTAATCCATATAAAATAAACGGATCAACATGACGTTGTTCTTTCGGCGACAAAACAGAATCGGGAATAAATACATCCGGTTCATCACCTAACGGAATTTGTCCGGCAACTTTGGCGGTAAAATTTTCAGTATCAAAGCATTTAATATTGCTGATACCCGATACACCCCGTGTTAATTTATCCCAGTTTGTTTTTACACCACGCCCTAACGGACTTAAAATTCCCATACCTGTTACAACAACTCTTCTTGTCATACTGCTTCCCTTTATTTTATATGGATAAAAAAGGACGTCCGATTGAGTTTTTATGGACGTCCTGCTTTTTGCATCATCAAAAAATTACATTTGTTTTTCAATGAAATCAACTGCATCTTTAACTGTGCGAATTTTTTCGGCAGCATCATCCGGAATTGAACAGCCGAATTCTTCTTCAAATGCCATAACTAATTCAACAGTGTCTAAGCTGTCAGCCCCCAAATCATCAATAAAACTTGCGTTTTCGACAACTTTGGCTTCATCAACACCTAAGTGTTCAACAACAATTTTTTTAACACGTTCTGAAACATTACTCATAGTATTTTCCTTTTTTTATATTAAACAAATTTGTCTTTACTAAGACGAAATCAACTAGCTTTTAACATATTTTTTTTGTTTCGTCCAGTACTTTTTTTACTTTTTAAGTCTTTTTTATGCTTTTCAATATCTTATCATGATTATTTTTAACACAAAAAAGCCTAAATCATTGCCATACCGCCATTCACATGAATGGTTTGACCTGTGATATAGCCGGCTTCATCACTGGCTAAAAACACAACTGTATTAGCAATATCTTCCGCTGTACCCAAACGACCCATTGGTACATCTTTTAATAACTGTGCCCGTACTTCATCTGTCAAGGCATCTGTCATCGGAGTTTTAATAAAGCCCGGAGCAACACAGTTAAACGTAATCCCACGGGAAGCCAATTCCTGTGCCATACATTTACTCATAGCAATTAAACCGGCTTTTGAAGCAGAATAGTTTGCCTGCCCTGCATTACCCATAATACCAACAATGGAAGCCATACCGATTACCCGACCGAAACGACGTTTCATCATACCCGGAATAACGGCACGAGCCAATTTAAATCCGGCTGTTAAATTGATGTTTAAAACGGCTTGCCATTGATCATCCGTCATACGCATTGCCAAACCATCTTTTGTAATACCGGCATTATTGACTAAAATATCAATTCGTCCCATATCAGCTTCTACTTGTTTTACCAATGCGTTTAAACTGTCCGAATCGGTTAAATTGGCGGAATACACATAAACACGATCTCCTAATTCTGCCTGAAATGCTTTTAACGTTTCCATATTCATGTCCGTTAAAGCCAAAGTTGCCCCTTGAGCGTGCATTTTTTTTGCAATTTGACGACCAATACCACCTGTTGCACCGGTAATCAATGCTGTTTTTCCTGTTAAATCAAACATTTTTTCTCCTTTTACTGATTGAACGTATGCAATATAGCACTTTTTATTTTTTTTTGCAATGGTCTTTTCGGATTTGTCATATTTTAGTCATTATATAAAAAAATCACTTTAAAATCAAAACATTAAAAACAAATAAAAATCCAAACACATACCGTTTACACAAAAAATGAATATGAAAAACCGGCAATTGCACTTAAAATAAGCAGTGCTGTAATTGGTAAATCATATCTTGTAACCAAAGCAAAAGCACTAACTGCTACAATAGCTTCAAATTCATTAAATTGAAATGAGATCGGAATATAATTTTTAAAAGTAATCAATGATTGTCCGATTGCTTTCCACGGAATCATTTCCGAATAAACAGACATACAAGCAAATATTAAACAAGCATACACAACCATTGCTAACCCAACCATACGAGTACCAAGCAACAGACCCTTCATCCAAAAAGTGCCTTGCCAACGTTGTATAAGAGCTATTGCTGTTAAAGATAAAATAATAGTCGGAGCAACCAATCCGAACGAAGCAAAAAGAGCCCCCAACACACCATTTTCCAAAAAGCCAACATACGTTGCTGCATTTAAACTAATCGGACCAGGTGTCATTTGGGCAATGGACAACAAATTACCGAATTGTTCAACAGATAAAAGCGGATGAATATCAACAAATATATGATTCAACATCGGCACAATCATATAGCCTCCGCCAAACAAAACAATACTAAAACGGGCAAATTGATAAAACAACCATAAATTAATCATTCGTCACACTCCCGTTTCAATGCTTTTTCATCTTCTTTTAAACGCATACATCCCACCGGAATTGAAGCAGCAATAATATATAACGGATTCACTCCGCAAATTAACAAGATGGTAAAAACAGAAATAATAAAAAAATCTTCTTCATTATGAATAACCGCCCAAGCTAAACGCCAAGCTGTCACAACCAATACGCCCGTTACACAAGCCCGAACAGCTGAAAATATTGTTAATAAAACTTTATTTTCCGTATCCAAATCCGGAAAAAAGAAAGCGATTAATAAAATAAGCACAATAGAGGGAAGCATAACCCCCAATAAAGCACACAAAGCCCCTCGGATACCGGCTATTTTTTTCCCAACATATAATGCCGAATTAACAGCTACCAAACCGGGGATTGTTTGTGTTAATACAATCATATCTAATGTTTCATCTTTTGTTAGCCATTTGCGTTTACGAACAAAAACATCTTCAATAACCGGCAACATAGCCAATCCACCACCAACAACAAATAACGCAATTTTAAAAAATGTTGTAAATAATACCCAACATCGTTTGGATATACTTCCCCCTACTCGTTTTTGTTGCCCCAAACTATTATATGAATACAGCATTTACCCTTTTACAACCTTTTGTTGTCCCTTCTGCCGTTTAATTAATTCTTTTTCAAATTTCCCGATTTATTTTCATCTGATAGTTTTGTATCTGATGTATTTTCTATTGATTTTTTATCTACCGTATCAGATATTTCTTTTGTTGTTTTCGTTTCCCGCAACTCATCCATCTGAAACAGCATATCCAAAACCAATCGCCCATTTTCATCAAATATCTGTGCCTGTCCGTCTTTTTTACCATCCACAAAACGTGCCGTACTACGCATTACGCCGTTTTCAAAATACGTTTGACTTAAACCATGTAATTTACCGAGTTTATATTCATCTTTACTTTGTAATTTTCCGTCTGAATAATAAACTTTTTGTTCACCATGCATTTTCCCTTCAATATACATGGCATCAATATGAATTTGCCCATTCGGATAGTATTGCTTAAACTGACCATGTGGTACATCATCCTTTAAAATAGTACGGGAATTGAGTTGCCCGTTTTCATAAAAGGTGGCAAACTCTCCGTTTTGGCGTCCTGCTTTATAAATAGCCGTTGTTTTAACCTGTCCGTTATCATAATACGCAATGGATGGACCATCTTCCAAACCATTTTTAAACGACTTTTCCAATGCCAACTGTCCGTTTTCATAATATTCGTGAGCTTTTCCTTCAATCTTACCCATATGCATAACAGAATGAGATTGTAAATTACCGTCCGGATAATATGTATTCATTTCCCCGTTTGGCATATCATTTACAAAATTCAAATCCATTTTTAATTGCCCATTCTGATAATAAACTTTTGCCGAACCGTTTTGCTTGCCTTTACTATAATACAACTCTTTTTCAAGACTACCGTCCGGATGATATGATTTACTAACACCATCAACCAAATCGGAAATATATGTTTCTTCCTGCTGTAATTTACCAAAATCATAGTAAGATTTTGAAATGCCGTCTTTCTTTCCGTCTAAATAATTTTCCTCCGTCTGCAATTGTCCATTTTCATAAAATGTTTTAACGATACCTTCCGGTCCGTTTGGCTTAAACAATCCTTCTCCTTTTAACTTACCGGAAGGATAATATTCTTTGACAATTCCATCCAATTGTCCATTCACAAAATACCGCTCCAAAAGTAATTGTCCGTTTTCCGAAAAAGCTTTATCCGAACCATCTTTTACCCCATTTTTAAAATGCGTTTCAAAATGAACATTGCCGTTTGGATAGTAAACCGTTGATAAACCATCCGGACGTCCCAGTTTAAATGTAGTTTCATTTAATAATTTTCCGGTATCATAATAAGAAACAGCTTTATCCACTAAAAATCCCTGATGATACATTTCGATGGTCTGAACCTGACCGTTTTCATAATATGTCCGACTTTCTCCATGAGGCAAACCATTAAAAAAATGCGTACGAGCCAACAATTTTCCGGCTTTACTTTTCTCCTGAACAACACCGGTTAACGGTACCTTTTCAGCTTTTAAATAAAATATACCATTATTAAAAAAGATATCATCCTTTGTATAAGTCGGCAATTTCATTTTCTTTTCTGCCATCGGAACCGTTTGAACAATCGGTTTCAATCCCATTGGTTCATTTTTTGTAATATCATACCCACCATTTGCTAAAACCGGCTGAAAAACATTAGTATTTTCAACCGGCAAAGACATCACCGGAGCAACTCCTGCCGTATAATTCCCTGTGTTCACGGGTACGGCTAACGGATTGAGTTTTCCTGTTTGATTTTGAGTACGTCCAGAAGATGCCGATACTGAGGCCTGACGAATCATATCCGCAGAAGATGATGCTGAGGAAACTTGTTGAGATGGCTCCACCGGCATATTTGCCGCTGCCCGCAAAGCGGCAGCATTGCTGACAACCTGAGCCGAAACATCAACTCCAAAACCACAAATACCAATTGTTAATAATCCCAGAAAAAGATTTTGTTTCATACACCCTCCTTTTCGCCTGTTTGCCTAGGATAGCAAATACATGAATAAGAATCAATCTTTTTTTTATTACAGATAATCAGAATAAGCTAAAACAACTCTTGTGTAAATGAATCCCGCTTATACATCCGGTCAAAAGGCGTTCTACCATGCCGACATATCCGTTGCTTATTTGAAGATATTTGTTCAATATAATCCAACGCATCTGAAAGATTAAAGTTTTGATTAACAAACAAAATAGAGGCCCCTTGCTCCCTAACACTATCTAACACGGATATCGTATCATCCACAAACATCATATTTTCCGGATTGACCGCAAAGAATTTGCTTAAAAACCAAACCGTTTCTTTACTTTGCTTGGCACAACAAACATCTTTATTTTTGATTGTTTCTATGTGAAATGCCGGTATTTCCGTTTCCCAAAAAGAACACCCGAATAAACGCTGATACACCTTTTCCAAATGATATTTAGTGTTATTTGTATAAATACAAACCTCATACTTTTTTTGTATTTTTTTAATTTTTTCAAGCAATTGAGGATTCGGAGCAATGCGAGAATAATCCATTTCCTCGGCAATTTGCCTTGAAAGCTCATCTACACCCACATACGATGATCGTGCAACAGTTGTTATAAAATTAAACATACCTTTCTTACCTGACTTATTAAATTCGACCAGACAATCGTTCACATATTCCCAAGAAATACCTTTCTTTTCAAATGCTTTTCGAACTGCACATACAATTTCCTTTGTTGGCAATTTTTCTTTAGGATATAAAACACCATCACAATCAATTACGATTAATTTCTTATCTTCCATTTTTTACATCTCACTTAAAACTTTATTTTTCACTTAAATCTATTTTTACCAACAATCGTTCTGCCGAATCAATTTCAAACATCTTTTCGGGTTTAAATCTAAATAAGTGGCACAAAATATTTGTTGGGAATACCGCCACAAACATATTTAACTCTCTTACGGTTGCATTGTAATATTTACGGGAATATGCAATATCATTCTCTATTTCAGTCAACTGTTGCATTAATGTAATGTAATTTTGACTTGCTTTTAAATCTGGATAAGCTTCGGCAATAGCCAAAACCGCAGCAATATCATCTCCTATTTTCATATTATCTGTTAACTTTTCAGAAATGGATTTATTCACATAAGCTGATTGGCGGTTTTTAACTATCTCCATTAAAGTTGCCGTTTCATATGTTGCGTATCCTTTTACAATATTAACTAAATTCGGCACTAAATCCCAACGTTTTTTCAAATAAACATCCATCACGGAAAATGCTTCGTTTACATAATTTTTTAAGGTTATTCCTTTATTATAAACATAAACCAAATATGCAACAATTAAAAGAGTACCCACGCCGAAAAGTATCATTTTATCATATTCCCTTTATTAAAATTTTAACAAGAGATAAATTATATAATTTTTAACAAAAATCGTCAAGCATTTTATATGAAACGGTAAAAACGCTTGCATTTTAAGCAAAATTCATTATACTTTGCTCCAAACGGAGAAAATATATGGCTGAAAAAACACCTATTTTTGCATTAAAAAATGTTCATCTGTCATTTGGCACACATTCTCTTTTTCAGGGCTTAAACATCTATGTCGGCAAAGGAGATAAAATTTGTCTTATCGGGCGAAACGGTTCCGGCAAATCAACGCTTTTAAAAGTAATTGCCGGACAAATGGAACCGGATATCGGCGAACGATTTGTTCAACCGAACACAAAAATTGCCTATATGCCCCAAGAAGAAGATTTCAGCCGATACAATACGCTGAAAGATGTTATTTTATCAGGATTATCTGATTCACACAAAGATGAAACATATAAAGCCGATATTTTAATTGATGCATTGGATATTTCTGCCATGCAAAATCCACATACTGCTTCGGGTGGAGAACGTAAAAAAGCAGCACTTGCTCGTGCCTTAATCGGCGAACCGGATTTATTGTTATTAGATGAACCGACAAACCATTTGGATATTGCAACCATTGAAAAACTGGAAAAAATTATTCAGGATCATACGGGAGCCGTTATTGTTATCAGTCATGACAGACGCTTTTTAACAAAAATTTCCAATTCAACCATTTGGCTGGACAGAGGTATCGCTCATTTAAGCGATAAAGGATATGATTGTTTTGAAGAATGGCAGGAACAAATTATCAATCAAGAAATTATTGAGCAAAAAAATTTAAATAAACGGATTGCAGAAGAAACAGAATGGCTTCATAAAGGCGTGACTGCCCGTCGCAAACGCAATATGGGACGATTACGCCGTTTGCAACAACTCCGATTAGAAAGAAAAGAACAAATCAAACAAACTGCCTCTGTCAATTTACAAATTGATAAGGGGCTTATTCAATCCAAAATGATTACGGAAGCGAAGAAAATATCAAAATCGTTCGGAGATAGAACACTCATACAAGATTTTTCCATTCGCATTTTACGGGGCAATAAAATCGGCATTGTCGGACCGAACGGAGCCGGCAAAACAACACTTATTAAATTACTTACAAAACGATTAGACCCCGATTCCGGCTCTGTTCGTATTGCTAAAAATTTAGAAGAAGCCTATTTTGACCAAAATCGTATTTCGCTTGATCCTAATAAAACTCTCTGGAAAACACTTTGTCCGGAAGGCGACCATATTTTTGTCAGGGGACATTTTCGTCATGTTGTATCTTATTTAAAAGATTTTTTATTTACTTCTGCACAAGCGAACACACCTGTTAATGCCTTATCCGGCGGTGAAAAAAACAGGTTAATGCTTGCCGTTGCCTTAGCAAAACCCTCTAATTTTTTAGTATTGGATGAACCGACTAACGATTTAGATATGGACACACTAGATTTATTACAGGAAGTTCTAGATGAATACGAAGGAACGGTTTTAATTGTTAGTCATGACCGAGATTTTTTAGATAAAGTTGCAACATCTTTACTCTATATGAGCGGAAACGGAACTGTTATTGAACATGTCGGCACTTATACCCAACTGCTTGATAATTTAAAACAAGCAGAAAACAAGCAAAAAAATACCAATCGTTCTGAAAAAACAGCAAAATCGCAAAACATCGTTACCAAACCGGAAAAATCAACCACCCATAAAAACAAACTGACGTTTACGGAGGCACATTTATTAAAAGAACTGCCTGACAAAATTGACAAGCAAACAACACTTGTTCAACAAATACAGCAAAAACTGGAACAACCGGATATTTATACCGATACAGAAAAATTATTAACAACAACCCGGCAACTGCATCAAGCACAAAAAACATTAGAAGAGTTAGAAAACACATGGCTTGAATTACAAATAAAAGCCGAAGAAACAAATTAGAAATATAATGGTAAAACAATAATATACGGGCTGAAAAATTTTCAGCCCGTTATGCATTAGAATAATAATATCTATCTACAAGTCGGATTATTTTCATCTTGCGAATAATCCCAGTTATAACAAGTACCAGTAGGTGGTGTTTTACAATCCGGACCGGTATAACCATTCATACAATGACAAATTCTTTTGCCATTATCATATGTCACATAACCGGTACGGCCATCATAATATTCATTTATAACTATTCCACAATTTTCATCTTCTTCAATTTCGCAATTTTCTCCAGAATATCCCGAATCACAAACACAAGTTCCATAATGCAACACACCATGTCCATTACATGTTGGTGTTTCCGTTGTATTTTCATATTCACAAAATTTACCCCAATACTCTGCTTTACAATTACATCCGGTTGCATGTGGTTTATTAATCCAAGCATGGATATAGTTTGTTCGTCCGTTACAAGCATCACCGGATGGATCATAATTCTCACAATGTGTCCCCCAATAGCCTGCCTGACAATATTCACAATACGCTCTACCATCCCACTCATATACAAGTGATGACTTTCCATTGCAAAAATTATCTTCTGTGCATGTTTTTGTTTTTTCGCAATCCAAATAACATTTTCCGTTAGAATCCATATGCTTATACCCTTTTGAGGTATCACATTGGTCACAATATTCTCCAATATAACCCTCTTTACAAACACAATCACTATAACCCTCTATTCCTGCCTGATTACATAAAAGAGGATCTTTTTCCGGTACATCTTCATCATCCGTATCTTCTTCATCCGAATTGTTTGTTTCCGGTGCAAATCCGCTTAAATCATTGTTAATGTAATATACAATTTCCCCACAGTTTTCTGCTGTCACTTCTGCTACTTGTATGTCATACGGCATTGCCCACCCCGTTTTTTGAAGTTGTTCGCATTCTTCTGTCGGAATATTCAACAAGGCTATCTCAAAATGATTATCATACCCGAGCACTTCATAGCCATAACCCATACGAGTGACGGCATTTTCTTCGCTAAGTAATTCTCCATCTGTCGGCATTGTCTGTTCTTCCGTCATCTGTTGCATTTGTATGCCGTATGTATTAGCCATAATGTTGAGTTCATTCACGGTTTCATTTACCCGATATTTCATCATACCATACTTATATCCCATAATACCGGCAACACTTAATACCCCGATAACGGCAAGCACACCTAGCATTTCCACCATACTGCGACCCTGTTCATTAATTTTATTCTGCATCATCTTCTCCTCACATCATAAAGTTGCACATAAGGATACTATAAAAAAAGGGACCTTTTTTTCCCGATGCAAAATTGAAAAATCGGATTTTTTGAAAAAGAAAAGATTATTATTTTAATTGAATAATTTAGTTAAAATGAAAAAAAATGCTAAAAAGTGAAAAAAAGTGTTGCAATTATACGTCCCTTTTTTTACAACCTCCTATACTTAACAACTCTATCCATTTTATTCAAAACACCTTAATATGATTGACTTTTAACACAAAAAAGAGTATTATATATTCTAAATTAAACACATAACAGGACCTTTATATGTATAGCTATATTGCAAAAGAATATCCCGATATCTTTTTTCCGATGTCAAATGAATTAATAAAACATATTTTTAACCTTTCGGAAAATTTAAAAACCGAAAATTTACCGGATGAATATGTACCAATACCCAAATCACAAATACAAAAAACAAAAATTTACTTAAAAAAATTACTTCATGCACTATCCAAAACAAATACAGAACGAATCGTTTTAAGTGCCACTCCTGCTGACACACATATTGCAGTTGTTGATTCAAAAAAAAACGAACCATTACTCGGTGAAGCTTATCTTGATGAAAAATTAATTGTTTTAAATGCTCAAAATAAAGATAATATTCCCCTTATTTTATCCACATTAACCCACGAACTAACGCATTTAATTCATAATACAATATATCAAAATATAACACAAACAGAAAAACTAAATTTGTATGATCAATTCTGTTTAAGATTCTTAGATGAAGCCGGTGCTGATATTTTTGCGGATAAAGTCCGTCGTGAATATTTAAAAACCCCATTTCAACCGATAAGTGTAAAATACACCATGAGAGACAAAATGTATTGGTATAATCATTATAGTGATTTATTATGGGATTTAAGTGACTATTCAAAACCATCACAACAGTTAACAAACAAACATTCGGATGAATATTACAAAATTCTAAATGCTTATTACGAAATACACCCCGAATTAAATTGGCCTGATTTGCATAGACATTTAGCCGTTGGATATCGCAAACTCATTCGTCCGATTAAATCTGATTTAAAGAAGAAACAACAAGAACCATGTGGTAAAGAATTGGTCAACAGGTATTATCCGATTGTTCGTCGTTTACGCATCAATATGTGTTACTTTTATGATAAAAACAAATTAAGAAACAGGAGTTGATTATGCACAACCAAAAAACAGGATTTTATGCCGGTTCATTTGATCCGATAACACGGGGACACTGGGCACTCATCTGTGAAGGTTTATGTTTTTGTGACAATATAATTATCGGAATTGGAATTAACCCCTTAAAAACAAGTTTATTTTCTGTGGAGGAACGGATAGAGCTTATTCAATCCACCATTCAAGATTTTTTAAACAATCCACAATCAATACAAGCAAAATCCGAACAAATTACCCATCAAAAACTAACAGAAAATCCCACCTGTATTTCCGTTATGGCTTATGACGGATTAACGGTTGATGCGGCTTTAAAATCAAACGCAACAACGCTTATTCGGGGAGAACGCAATACAACGGATCGTGAATACGAATCAGATTTAAACGTTCTGAATCAAATTTTGCTTAAAACACGCAATAAAAAATTAGAAAATTTAATATTGGTTCCTCAAAACAAAGACCGTATTAAACACATTTCATCCAGTGCAACAAAAATGCTATGCAATTTAGGTGAATATGTTGCCATTCATGAACTGGTTTTTCCAACCGTTCATAATGCCATTTGCGAAAAATATATCTTTCCAACTTTTGAAAAATGTTTAAATTTTTTTAAAATCACAGATACAAATGAAATTCATAATCTGTATCAGGATTTAAAAAATTCAACCCCAATAAAATACCCTTATTCACATATTGGCGAATTACTGAACCACTTACATATTTATGAAACATTAGAACATCCTCTTTCCGAAACAGAAAAACAACAAATAATCGGGTTAATCTTTCAAACGATTTATCATTCAAATAAAACCTTAACAAATAATCCGTTGAATCATATCAAAAATGAGGCATTACAAAATTTACTTATCCAATTAGAAAAGAAGGTTAAAGTTTCTGTATCCGATTATTTATAATAAGATTACCCATCAATAATAATATGATTAAGCAACATAATAACAAAAGTGAGTATAATCATACAAATAAAATTGTTTTTCTTGCGAATGCCCTGAACAAACAAAAAAATCCACACAGGAAATTCAATAAACAACAATGTACAAATTATACCGGATAAATGTAAATTATTAATACTATGAAGTATGGCAAAAATACAAATCATTATCCAAAGGATACTCATCCCCAAAAACCAACCAAAATAATAAAAACCGGTTAATATCGGGCTTTTTTTCTTATGTGCCGCCTCCATAGAAGATTTAAAAATCAAATCATCCGGATTGAGTTCAGATTTTTGAGATTTAAGATATGTCCAATGTTCTGCTAATTCTTTCTTCATTTGATTGGTTAAACAATATTCAATTTGTCCTGTTTCATTATTTTCAAGTATATTCAAACTAATAACATCTTTAACTGTTCCATCAGCATTATAAACATCTTTGATTCGCAGACAGTACAAATCAATTGAATGAATATCGGACAATGACAAAAAATCTACTTGAGTCTTTTTCATTCTAATTCCTTTCTCAAGAACATTATTCCCATATAAGAGTAAAAAGTAAAGCATAAATTCGGCACTGATAAAAAAAATAATTTTTTTAAAAAAAACTTCTTGATAATGGAGACAAAATCAAAAAGAAACTTTAAAATCAAGAGGTACATCTGATTTAATCAAAGCCATAATTAGAAATGATTATAAAAAACTCAAACAACTATTGGGTACTGGTAAAAATATGAATCTCTCTGATATTATAAAAGCACGTTCATTACATTAATATTGAAAAGACATCCGATATATATTGAAGATTTAATTGATACCGGGGCTGAGTTGGATTTAGAATTATGTAACAGAACAAGGATTTTCAGAAATTGTGAAAATAATGAGGGAAACCATGCCGATAAAAAACTCAAATCACAATGCAATAACGTCTAAAAAATCTGAACAGATAAGGTAACAAAAGACTGAAACAAATAATATGTAAATTTTTTGTTTGACAATAAATATTTTTTGTCATATTCTTTCTACGAAGAAATCATTTTGATTAGGGGAAGAGAAATATGGATAAGTTTAAATCTTTTTTATACGACACATTGATGTTAAAAGCACAAGAATATGAAAACGGTGTACAGGACATTTTGAATAAACCGCTTGTTTTTGCACAAATCGTTAAGCAAGCAGATGATTGGTATTTAGGACGGCATCCGTTATCTTTAAATAAAGAAAAAATCCATACATACAGTCGGCAATTGATTCATCGGATAATGACAACAAAAGATACAATCGATATTTATAACACTATAAAACAAAAAAAACATAATTCATTTGCTCCGGAATGGACGAAATATACTTTAAAAGCCGGTTCATCGGAATTAATTCAAGCAATTATAAAAAATGATTATAAAACATTTAAGTCTCTTGTCAGTAGAGGTATTGACATACATACACGTGAACTCCATGGGTATTCACCATTAATGATTGCCTTATTGTGTAAAAGTCATCCGATATATGTTAGTGATTTGATTGATGCCGGTGCCGATATAGAAGATTGGCATCAAGGTAAAAATCCGCTTATAATGGCTATTGAATCAGCAAATGATTTAGGGGCTGTCATGTTACTCCAAAGAGGGGCTAATCCGCATATAGAATATCAAAGTGAAAATTTAATTTCATTAGCCACTAACCGTAGGTGTCCTCGTTTTGTTGATATGATGATTGAAAAAGAAGGTGTAGATGTTAATATGAAATTAATCTCGGAACAATCTATTTTTCATTATACGGCAAAAAACGGATTAATTAACGCAATGAAAAAAATATTGCAACAAGGATTTCCTATTAATTCACATAACGGTTCAGGTGTGACGGCATTGATGGATGCAGCCTATACAGGAGAAACGGATGCCGTTCGGTTGTTGATTAAAGAAGGGGCAGATGTGAATGCAACGGCAGTTTCTTTACAAACAACTCCTCTGATATATGCAGCGGAAAAAGGGTATAATGATGTTGTTCAAATATTAATTGAGGCTGGTGCTAATACAAATGCTAAAGCTGATTGGGGTTTTACACCGTTATTAGCTGCTTCTCAATATGCTCATCACGAGGTAGTTAAAACTTTACTTGATGCCGGTTCAAATGCTTTGGAAACGTGTCAAGCGGATGGGGCCAAAACGACTGCTTTGCATTTATTGAGTGATGATACTGTCTCAAAAAACAACTCAATCGTTGAAACGGCAAAATTACTCATTGATGCCGGTGTTGATGTTAATGCACAAAATGAAGATAAAAAAACAGCTTTAATGATTGCTTCTGCTAATGGGCATACATCGTTGGTTGAATTTTTATTGCAATCTGGAGCCAATATAAATATAACAGACGCAAACGAAAAAACTGCTTTGATATATGCGATTGAACACGGTCAGTTAAATATAACACGTTTATTACTTGATAAAAATCAACCGTCTAAGAAAAATTTAAATAGTTATCTAATGATTGCCGCTCAAGCATCATCACTTAATGTTGTAAAAGACATAATTAAGCGAGGGGCAGATGTGAATACAACAGATGAATACTTAAATTCTCCGTTGAGTATAGCACTAAAACATCAACATCCGATGATTATTGAAGCATTAATTGATGCCGGGGCTGACGTTTCAAGAATAGTTTATTCTGAGTTAACTCAATCTGGAAAACCTTTTTATCAGGCATTTAATGAATTGGTTAAAACAAATCCTTATTGGAACGACAAATTGGTAAAACGAATCGCAACAAAAATCAATGCTCAACGAAAAAAAGTGTTTCCGGTTCAACAACCAAATCCCGGCAGATAAACAACGTTCCGAATCATTGATTTGCAAAAATTGACAGAAATTTATTTTGTGCTTATATTTCAAAAAAATATCGGGTATACTTCTTTTAATTTAAAGGAGCAAAAATTATTAGAAGCAATTCATTAGTGGCTCAACCTTTTGGCGTGTACCAAAACATACGTGTATTACATGTAGCATATCAATCACCAAAATTGAAACATCATATAAGGAAAGACATTTATGTAATACCTGTTTCAATAAACTCAGTATTGCATTAAAATAAAATGATGAAATGATAGCTTATTGTGTGAAAAAATGCAATAACAACCAATGGTAAGATGCAAATGGTAATTATTATGTTTGTACAAACACAACGGAACATGAAATCGGGACTGATGATACCTCTTGTCAATTATGTACGTTTGCGGATTAAAAGTTGCACCGGTATATGATGCAGGTGTAACACTTATCGGATATAAGTATGTATCATCAAGCGATTAAAATCAGTTTAATCGAACAAAAACGGTATATCTACAAATGATATGTCGTTTTTTAGAGACTGAGAAAAAAGGAATAAAATCCATAAAAAACAAATAAAATAAACAACTTACAAAAAAAACGACTTTTTCAAAAAAAGTGCTTGACAAGAATAAATGAAAGATGTATATTAACATCGTCTAGAAAGCATTGCCTCTATGGCGAAACTGGTAGACGCGACAGACTCAAAATCTGTTGACCGCAAGGTCATGCTGGTTCAAGTCCGGCTAGAGGTACCAAGTCTTACAACTCCCGCTTCGGGAGTTGTTTTTTTATTTATTTCCAAGCGGTTATGCTGGTTCGGTAATAGTTCGATTTTGCAAGATTTAATTTTTCAATTTATCGAACTTTTGGGGTGAAACACCGTTGAAATAAAATTTGGAAGAAATATGTTAAAATAGGGATTTTATACAAATTCATAAATTTATCTTGTATAAAAATATAGTATATGATATATACGTTTTTATGACTTTTCAAAAAGAAATTTTTAATGATGTTTATATATCTAACCATTTATCAGATTGGTTCTTTTTTTTCATTTCCTTATGTCTTGTCATGTTTTATGGCATACATCTTGAGATGATAATTGCTTCATTTTTAGCACCAATTTATGGATTTTTAGGAGCGATATTACTTGTTATCATTTTTTCTATTGTCGGGGTTTGTTTTTGGTCTTTGATAACAGGGATTTTTGAGGGGAGTTTAAAAAAAATCAAACGCTTTTTTATAGGTGTGCCATTTTTATTGTTTATATTAATATGGTGTGTGGGAATTGTACGTGAATGGGATGATGTTCTTTTATATATCAAAGAATATCCGGAAGTGATTAGTGTTTGTTTTCTCTGCTTGTTTCAATATTCTTGGCGTGTTTTTTATTGTTTTTATTTAATTGATCGATATCGTAATAAAAAAGAAAATTTAATTGATGCCCGAATAGGTGAAATGGCCCACATGTTTATTATTGCCTCAAAACGATTTTCATTAGGGATTCCGATAGGACTTATTGTTGGGATTATCAGTTTATTGTTATATCCTATTTTCTCAAAAGAAGTCTGGCGTATAATTTTTGACTATGTATTGCTTTTTCCAATTTATTGTATTTTGTTTTTTCCTTTAAAGGTTAAAAAGAAACTTAAAAAGGATAAAATTGTTCCTACTAAAAATTAGATACTAATTTTTTCTTGAATTTGGATATAAGTTTCTATAATACTCCAAATGTTGTTTCAAGAAAAGATTAACAAGGTTATTACAAAGCACTATTTTAGTCATTTTGAGATTTGTTTGAACATGAAAATAACATTGGAACTTTATTTTTAATGGAATTTTTGAATGAAACAAATTTGTCATTTGATGGAATTTTCTGTCTCTCAACTTTATCCATGTGTAGGTAAAAGTAAACTTCTTATCAAATTTAACTTCCGGCCTTAGGGGCGGTTTTAGATGACTTAGTCAAGTTGATGTTGAAAAGAACAGCTTTTAATTAAAAGATATAAATCATCAGTAATTGGTTCGGTATTCGCTAAGCGTTCTATACCAAACATTACAACCGTTTCAGATGATTCTTTTTTTATTGTGTTTCAAGTACTTGTATCAGTTTTGTAATAGTTCGATTTTATACAATTTTGATGTTTATCAAACTATCAAGATGGATATTCCTTATAAAACAATCTATTATTTATTTAATATCTGATTTAAGCTAAAAAATTATATATTGCTTTTTATAAAATACTAGACTATGATAAAATTAACTAACAAAAGGATAAAATATGGAGAAAAAAGAAGTTTTTATCAGACCCATACAAGAAAAAGAAGATGATGCTGTATATCAAATGTTTCAAGATATCCCTGCGACACAAAATGATGCAACAAATCGTGCGAATGGATTATCTCGTCTAGAATTTGATACCTTTTGTAAAAAAATGACAGAACGCAGTATAGCTGCTGCAAATGGTCGAAAAGAATTTTCTGACAATAGAATTCCTCAAACTATATATATTATTTTCGATAATGATGTTCCTGTTGGTTTTGGTAAATTTCGTCCTTTTTTAAATGAAGCTTGCATAAAAATCAGAGCTGGTCATTTTGGATATATGATTTCACCAAAATATCAGGGAAAAGGATACGCAACACAGCTTTTATCATTTCTCAAAGAAGAAGCAAGAAAAATAGGTTTGCAAGAGATAGAAGGAGTTGCACGTAAAAAAAACTCTGCCTCTTGTCGAGTTATGGAAAAGAATGGGGGAAAAATTAAAGAGCATATTGATAAAGATGTTGTTTACACAATTGCTTTACAAACTAAAACTCGTTAAATATTTTCATGACGATTTTAGATGACTTTTTTAAATTGATGTTGAAAGAAAAGACTTTCAATTAAACAATACAAATCATCAGTTTCTTTAAAATGACTGGCTCGGAATTTGCTAAGCGTGCTGTACCAAAACATACAACTCCCATCTTGGGAGTTGTTTTTTTATTTATTTCCAAGTGCTTACACTGGTTCGATAATTGGCTTTTCTGAAGTGGCTCAATTTTGATACTTATCAAATTCTTAGGATGAAATACCATTAAAATAAAATCTGGAAAAATATATTAAAGTGAGATTACACAATTTCACAACATTTATCTTGAATAATATAATATATGATATATAAGGCAAAAAAATATCATGATATGAATCGCTTTCATTAGTGAAAATGCTTGTTGATGCTGGTGTGAATATCAATGCTCAAGATTACGAAGGGCAAACAGCATTTCACTATGCTATGGATAATTGGGATATTGCTCAATTACTTATTGAAAATAGTGCCGATGTAAATAAAGAGGACGAACGCAAGATATACACACCATTGTGTTTTGCGGCATATAACGGAAATGTAGAGGTTGTGAAAGTTCTGTTAGAGGCTGGCACTGATGTAAATAAATTAGATAAAGACAAACATACACCATTATATTATGCAGCTCATAACGGTCATGCGATGACTGTGAGATTATTGGAAGATGCTATGCGTAAAAAAACAAAAAATGAACAGGCGATAGATAGGGTCCAAAATCCTGTTGTTCAAACGGGGGCAAACCAACCACATACACAAGATGTAAATGCCACTCCTATCCGTATTTCTCACCAAAACGCCAAAACACAGCCCTACAGCAGCAAGGGAATGACCTTTGTTCATACAAAAGAGGATTAAGCTTAAATTGTTTTTTATGTATATTATATATTAACTTTACTTTACCACGCTTTTATGATAGACTAAAAGAACAATAAAGGATAAATTATTATGGCAGAAAAAAATGTTTTTGATCAAATCAAGAAACAGAACGGTGAAAGTTTCGCAAAGTCAATTCGCGCATACGATAATGGTATTTTTGATATTCCCGACATTGTTAATATTGTAAAATATGCCGGTCGAGAGGCTGAACCACTTATGCAATACTTAATTTCATTAAAAAAAACCAAAATCGAAGATGCTGAAGTAGTTAAGGATCCTTTTGAATTGTTGTCCGATGCTGGTTATAATGCCTATTATGTGACTAACATTGATGAACAAAATCGGATTTCAAAATATTTTGAACCAAATGAAATGCTATGTACATTTCATGACCCAACTAGATTCCAAAGATATCATATTATCAATGCCGTTAAAAAAAATGTTTCCGAGATTAAAAGGGAAGATTTTAGAGGTAAAGAACAAAGAGAAGATGCTTATGGAACAAGTGTTATATCTATTCAGATTGCAACGCAAGGAGGTTTTATTTCAATCAAAAACAGATACAATCACTCTATCCAGAATCCCGATAATACATTTAACAGTAATCCGGACAATATTATCAAAGGATTATCAAGTTCTTTAAAAAAATATCTTCAGGTTGATTTTTCTTCTGATGAAGTTTCTCTTCCTCACTATTTCATCAATATCAACAATCAAATCGTTCGATGTCATAGGGAAGAAAATAATATTTATTTCGCTGATGGTTGTTATGCCAAAGATGGAAACATTTTCCCGCTAAATAAAGATACTGAATTGATGTTGGATACATGTATACTAAATGTTAAAAACAGGACGCTGTATGATCCAAGTTGCTGTCGGGAACCAATATCGATAGATGATGTTCAGGAAAAAAGCGGTAGTTTTATAAGTGTGTTAGCGCATGAATTAAAAAACAAGAGATTACAAATTGTAAAAAACAAAAATGGCGGACACAATGTTTTTGCAGATGGGAAAATAATTGTCAGTGTGAAAAATGGGCAAATTACAGCCTTAAATCTGCCAAATACAACAATGGTAGGTGATAATTTCTTGAAGCATAATGAAACCTTAGAAACTCTTAATGCGCAGAACTTAACAATAGTGGGGAATGATTTCTTGTGGTTCAACAAAATCTTACACACCCTTAATGCACAGAACTTAACAATAGTGGGGAATGATTTCTTGAATCACAATGAAACCTTACAAATCCTTAATACGCCAAACTTAACAAAGGTGGGGGATGGTTTCTTGTGGTTCAACAAAATCTTACACACCCTTAATGCGCAGAACTTAACAATAGTGGGGAATGATTTCTTGCGGTGCAACAATATGTTTAAAATCCTTGATATGCATAAGTTAACAACGGTGGGTCGTTGTTTCTTACAGAGCAACAAAATCTTACAAATCCTTAATGCACAGAACTTAACAACGGTTGGAGATTATTTCTTGTGGTTCAACGAAAACTTACAAATCCTTAATACACCGAAGTTAAAACGGATAGGCAAGATATCTTCCAAATTAAAAACTCTTTTGAAGGAAAATCAGACAAGAAATCCATCAGACAATAAAAAATTGAATACACATATAAAAAACACCGTAACAATATCAATTAAGTGCAGAAAAAACAGTCGATAAATTTAAAAAAAATCTGCATTTCCCGAACGGATTTGATGGAAAAATATGATTTTTCCCGATTGGTTTTCGGGCATTATTGAACATGAATTATTTTTTTGCCCAATTGCCTTTCACAGACTTTTAACTCATTTGGCCCATTGGATTTTAAATCTTTAAACTTTCCACAGCATTGGCAAGCATTTGAGGATTATAGTTAAAATACCTTTGGGTTGTGCTAATGTTTTGGTGTTTGGCTAAACACATAATATAGTTAACTAACGATTTTCACAAAAGTTAAAAGATTTTTACTTATTGCCTTATTGAAAATAATTTGATATACTTTTTCACACCTAATTTTAAGGAGCAATTCAAAAATGAAAAATATCTTATTATTTGTTTTATTATTTATTTCGGCTATCGCAAGTGCTCAAGAAATAAAATATGAATCCCAAAATGGAGATTTGGTTCTATATGAAATCACAGGAGAAGAACCTTGTTTGGCACGAAAAAATTTAGAAGTATTTCAGGCTAACGGAACAACCGCGCTTGTGTGTGAGGTAAACGATTATTCTTGCTTTATTTCAGGAAAAAGAATGATGCTACTCTGGGATGAGCACCATTATTATGATGGTGAGATTATTCAAAATCCAATTGGTAAATGTGCAAAACAAATTGGGGTATATAGATATCAAACAATCGCAAAATATAATAATGGAATGCCTAAATATAAAACTGTTCCGATTGTATCTATATTAGATAAATAATCAGCAATCTACATCTAATCCATAAACATCCACGAGCTAATACACAAAGTCAATCATAATTAAATAAACATCTAAAAAGATCAATTTCCCTAAAAGCAGAATAAAAAAACGAAGTAATTTATTGTATTTATACAGCAACAATTCCTTTAATAGTCGGATGACACTGGTAATTGACTAATTCAAAATCTTCGTATTTAAAATCATCAATTTCTTTAACATTTGGATTGATTTTCATTGTCGGCAAGGTATAAGGAGTTCTTTCTAACTGAATCTTAACCTGCTCGAAATGATTGTGATAAATATGCGTATCCCCCAACGTATGTATAAATTCACCGGCTTCCAAACCTGCCACTTGTGCCATCATCATCGTTAATAATGAATAAGAAGCAATATTAAAAGGAACACCTAAAAACATATCGCAACTACGTTGGTAAAGTTGACAGGATAACTTTCCGTTTGCGACATAAAATTGAAAGAATGCATGACACGGAGGCAAAGCCATTTGATCAATTTGAGCCGGATTCCAAGCAGAAACAATCATCCGTCTGTCATTCGGATTTGTTCGCAACCGATGAACAACATCTTTTAACTGATCAATCCCCTGCCCGTTAAAATTACGCCATTGAGCCCCATAAACCGGTCCTAAATCACCGTTTTCATCTGCCCATTCATTCCAAATACGCACATCATTTTCTTTTAAAAAACGAATATTTGTATCACCGGAAATAAGCCAAAGCAATTCATAAATAACAGATTTCAAATGTACTTTTTTAGTTGTTACCAATGGAAATCCTTTTGATAAATCAAAACGCATCTGAGCCCCAAACAAGGAACGGGTATCTATCCCTGTCCGATTTGGTTTATCAACCCCTTCTTTATATACTTTTTCCAATAATTCAAGATACTGTTTCATTTTCTCCCCTTATTTTTCAACAATACGTTTCCATATATCCGTTATTTGTGTTTCATTTATCTGCGTATTATTTTTTACCCATAAACATACATCAACATTATCTTCCGTTATTGAAGATGTATATGGTAAATAATTCTTCTCCATAAATTCGACACAAGATTTTACATCTACCGGCTGTCCTGTTAATGAAGCATCAATTTCTCCTTGATAACAGCAATCAACAATAACATCCGGTGCCGTTTCAATATCTGTCATAAACAAACGATAAATACTGGCACCCCCGGAAATATAGAGTTCTTCATTTAAAAGAACATCCAATTGCTTTTTGTTTGTGACAACAAAATGATTGTCTTTATCACTAACCTGATAATCAGCATCAAACGTCATAACGTATATTTTACGATTCGGCAACGTTCTGTTTGGAAAACTCTCATACGTTGTTTGTCCGGCAACAATGCTTTTCCCTTTTGTGACTCGTTTAAACCGTTTAAAATCACTGGATATATGCCACGGAATATTAGGACCGATTCCGATAATACAATCATCCTTATGACGACACCAAATTGCTGCTTTCATTTTCATCTCCTTTCTTTGCATATTAAACAATGCATTTTTGTTTGTAAAGAAAAATATTAAAAATTTAAACGGAACACTTGATTTATACCATTTTTTCAGATAAAATACTTTATTATACAAGAGGTGCTGAAATGGTAATGAAATCTTTTTTTATGGCAATTTTATTTACACTTGTTATTAAAGGGGTCAGTTATATTCTTTGTCCGAAATTCGTCAAAAATTGTTCCCAAAAGCTCATGGAAACACCAGATATTCAATTAGTGACATTCGGGTGGATTCTTGTTCTGGTTTCTTTTGCCGCTTGGGTCGGATATGTTCGTCACATGGATTATTAAACAGATAAAATTCGTTAAAATTCTACCCATTTAAATAACTCTTCTTTTTAACTGCTAATTATCATATTTTTCTAAAAAACAACTAATTTCCTTTATCATTGTTTTTTTCAATTTCGGTGACCAATGTCCAATATCCGGAACAATTTTAAACATGCAATTTTCTAGTTGTTTGACCAAATCATATGCCTGATAAATCGGACAGGTCATATCTAACCGATTGTGAACAATTAAAGTCGGAATATGCTTAATTTTATGAATATTCTTTAAAATTTCATCCTCTTTTAAAAACATTTTATTTTTTTCGTAATGCAAAAACACTTTAAAACTATTGACCCGATCATCAAATAATGCTGTCACCGGTTTAAAAGAAGGCTTTAAAGAACCCAATAATCGTTCATATGCACCATAATATTGCATTGCCGTTTTCATTTGTTCATAATTACCTGAAAACATCAACCGATGAAAACCGGACACCAACTCTTCTTTGGGTTTTAAAACACTTTTCATTTCATCCATTAAATCAGGATAAAAAATACCACTCTCTTTATCCGACCAATCTAAATCTTTTTCCCGTGCTAAAAAAATAGCATTTAAAATAAGTGATTTAATCGCTTTGGGATGTTTTTCGGCAAACAACAAAGCCAATGTTGAACCATAAGAACCACCACTGACAATAATATCGTTAAGCGGAATATTTAAATGTTTTAATAATTTTTCGGCATCTTCAAGAGTTGTTTGAGGTGTATTATTTAAAACAATATCTTCAAACGTTGATTTTCCACCACCTCGTTGATCAAATAAAACAATTCTGTATTTTTTTAAATTAAATGCTTCGGCGTGTCCTATTCGGCAACATCCGCCCGGTCCGCCATGAAATTTTAAAACAACTTGTCCACAGGGATTTCCAACTTCCATATAATGGATTTTGTGTCCCTCACCCACAGAAAGCCAACCACTGTTAAACGGTTTTATCTTTTTTTTAAATAATGAAAACAACATTTTTCCTCCTATTTAAACAAGTTGTTCCGATAGTTCAAGCCATTGATACTCAATATCTGCCAATTTATTTTCAATTTCCTTTAAACGATTTTGAATTTCCCTGATTTCCATACCGTTTAAAGGCGTTTCAAACAATTGATGACAATTTTCTTTTTGTTGTGTTAATTTATCCATTTCCCGTTCTAATTGTCCCATTTTGGCTTTTATCTGACGAGATTGAACTGCTGAAATACGCTTTTCCGTTCCTTCATTTTTCTTTATTTGTTTCACATTTTCTTTAATGGGATTGACTGATGTATTTTGTTTTAACAAAAACGCCCGATAATCTGACAAGTCCCCAGAAAAAGGCAAACACCGTTCTTTATCAATGAGCCATAAATCATCTGCAAACAATTCAATTAAATGAAAATCATGCGTAATTAAAATAACAGAACCTTCAAAATCATTCAAGGCAGATAATAATGCTTCCCGTCCTTTCATATCTAAATGGTTGGTCGGCTCATCCAAAATAAGCAACGCCGGCTTTTCCAATGCTATTTGAGCAAAAATCAGACGAGCTTTTTCTCCACCGGAAAGCAACCGAATTTTTGTAACGGCTTTTTCGGCATCAATACCGAAACGGGCCAGATATGACCGAATTTGAACAGGTTTTTCTGCACTCATTAAAGGTGTAAAAAAATCAAGAGGGGTTTCATCCAGTGGTAATTCTTCCTCCTGATGTTGTGCAAAATAACCAATTTTTAATCCCGAAAGACGATGTATATGCCCGTTTTGTGGTTTTATTTTTCCCGTTAATAATTTAGCAAAAGTTGATTTACCATTACCATTTTTACCCAACAAAACAATCCGTTCATTTATCCCAACACTCAATGATAATTTTCGCAAAACTGTTTTATCTTCATATCCGGCAGAAACATCATCCAATGTTATCAATGGAGGGGCTAACCGTTCCGGCTTTGGAAAAGAAAAACAATCTGTTTCATCTTGCAAAATAACGGGAATATCGGCCATTTTTTCAAGCATTTTAATCCGACTTTGTGCTTGCTTTGCTTTACTGGCTTTATATCGAAATCGGTCAATATAAGCCTGCATATGTGCTCGTTTTGCTGTTAATTTTTCTGCCAAAGCCATTTGTTGTTGACGATTTATGTGACGGGTTTGTTCAAACGTGTCAAAATTACCGGTATATAATTTCAGTTGATGATTTTCAATATGTATAATGCGATCACATAATTTATTTAAAATCATTCTGTCATGACTGATTAAAATGAGCGTACCTTTATATTTATGCAAATGTTCTTCCAACCAGATTGTTGCTTCTAAATCCAAGTGATTCGTCGGTTCATCTAACAACAAAATATCGGAATACTGAAACAAAGCCCCTGCCAAAGATAAACGCATACGCCAGCCGCCGGAAAATGCTTTGACCGGTTTATCAAAATCATCATTTTCAAAACCCAATCCGTTTAAAATATGAGCAATACGCCCTTCTGCTCCGTCAGAATCTAATAATTTCAAACGATCCATAATTTCCGGTTTTTCAATTTCGGAAACACTGTTTAATTGATTGCGTAAAGACATCAATTCTGTATCTTTGGATAACACATATTGAACAACAGACATTTCCGTATCGGCAATAGATTGCTCAACATACGCAATACGGGCATTTGCCGGCAAGATAATTTCACCATCCATTGTATCTAATTGATTAAGCAAGCACTTAAAAAATGTAGATTTACCGCATCCGTTATTTCCGACTAATCCGATTTTTTGATTATCGGCAATATAAACGGAGGCATTATCAAATATCAGGCGGTGCCCTAAACGAACGGTTAATTGGTTAACATCTATCATCTGATTTTCCTTTAAAAAAAAGATACCAGTCTTTTAGATAAATTTCAACCCTTAAAATGCCTAACTATGACTCAATATCACAATAATCAACAATTTTATGGAGTTTAAAGTTCATAGTGCCACAATTATCATGACAATGGTCATCCCAAAACTGCAAGGTAATATTTTGAGTACCATCAAATGTAAAATATTTTACAGGATTATTTTTCAAAGCATTTGTTAAACCATTCGGATTTTGATAATAACACACAAAATGATTTGATGGCTTATCTACATTCAAAATATATCCCTCATTCGTGTCATCAGCAAACAAAAACAATGAAAAACCAACACTTTGCGTTGCACAATCATAATAATGATAACCGTTTATCCACTCAAAATAATATGTTCCGTTTAAATAACCTAACTCTGCAACCGTAATCCGACAATCCCTATCATCAGAAACATTCGGAGCATCCGAAACTAAATCTAATGCTAAAACATCTTCCGTTTTACAAATACAAGAACCATCTCCGGCCGGTGTTTTTTCGTACATACTTGTATCACAATAACAAGAACAATCATCATAATTTTGTGACTGATTTTTAGGACAAACATTTGGACAGGCTTCACATTGAAAATTATAACATCTCGGTTTTTCACTCGGACATTGTTCAGATGTAATACAAGCCTTACATGTTTGACTTTCTTTATGGCAATACGGGGCTTTGGCAACACAATAAGTTGATCCACATGGTTCATTTGTTCCAAAATAAAAATCAAGTGTGTTATTATCCGTACAATCGGCATTACTACCGTCTTCTATTATGTATCCATTTATGGCTATTTCTGAATGGGCATACATATCATTAACTAATATTTGGCAAACACCTTGGGGTACATTTGAAACCTGTATCAAAGCCTTTGTTTCTTTCGTATCTGCATCAAAAACTAATTCCATCGGAAAAATTGTTGCGATATCATGCCATTCATCTAATGATATTGGTTTCTTTTCTGATTGTTGAATTAAAATATCCAGTGCTCGCAGATTGATATCATTAACGGTTTGATTCGCCTGATATTTATCCATAGCAAACTTATATCCCATAATACCAGCAACACTTAATATCCCAATAACGGCAAGCACACTCAGCATTTCCATCAAAGAACGACCGATTTCATTCAATTTATTTTGCATATTTTCCCTCACATGATAAAATTGCAACACACATATATATTATAAAAAAAGGGACCTTTTTTTCCCGCTTCGAATTAGCAAAATCGGATTTTTGAAAAAATGGAAAATTGTTGTTTTAGTTGAATGATTTAATTAAAATCAAAAAAAATGCTAAAAAGTGTAAAAAAAAGGTTGCATTTATACGTCCCTTTTTTTACAGATAAATGCTCCATCATTTGCTCAATATGCACCCTGCGTACACAAATAATATTACGGTCAATATCATAAACTTAATCGGCTCAAAAAATTGAACCGATTAAAAAGAAAAATCCAATTAGTTAACGGATAAAGTTTGTCGGAGTCCAAACTTCTCGCTCCGGAGGCATAACCCCTGCCGATTTCCCATGTTCAATACATTTTAACAACCAGGCCATATTCCGTCCCAACGTACGCATAATCTGTAATCCTTCAACATCTTGTAATACTTCTTCCGGTGTGTTTCCGTGAACCTCATTCCAATATTGCGAAGAAACAACCGGCATATTAGAAATCGTAAAATATTTGTTTAATCTATCAAATGAAGCAGTCGCCCCTCCTCGACGACAGCTCACAACAGCGGCTGCCGGCTTATATGCCAATTCTTTCCCAACAGCGTAAAACACTCTATCCATCAAAGCACACAACGCCCCATTGGGTCCGGCATAGTAAACAGGAGAACCAACTATTAAACCATCAACCGTTTTTATTTTTTCTATACACAAATTAACAGAATCATCTTCAAAAATGCATTTGCCGGTTGTTTTACATTTACCACAGGCAATACATCCGTGCATTACTGATGCTCCTATGTGGAAAATTTCAGTTTCAATACCACATTGCTCTAACATATCTGCAACAGTTCTTAATGCCGTATAAGTACAACCTTTTGGATGCGGACTACCATTAATCAATAAAACTTTCATTATTTTCCCCTTATTTTATTTTTTAAAAATATAAAATAAATATAAATGAATTTTTATCAATAATCCATCAAAAAAATATTTTTTATAAAAATCATATTGAAATCGATTTAAATACTGTTTGCCTGTTCAAATATTTTTCCATATTCACATTCATATTGCATTTAACACAATAAGCTTCTACTATTATCATAGAGAATATCATTTTTAGCAAAATATTTCTCCAAAACAAAAAAGGAAACCACCAGCCACACCGGTAATTTTTATGCAAAAAAAACGTCTCTAAAAAGAGACGATTTTTTAAATATTTTGTTCGCTTATTTTTTAAAACCGGCAAATCTTTTGTTGAATTTTGCTAACTGTCCACCGGAATCAATCAAACGATACACACCAGTCCATGCCGGATGTGAAAGCGGATCAATATCTAAACGCACAACAGCACCGGGGTTACCCAATGTTGAACGTGTTTTAAATTCTGTCCCATCAGTCATCACAAAGGTAATTTCGTGGTAATCGGGGTGAATGTTTTTTTTCATCTTTTTCTCCATCAAATCTATTGAGGACTTTTTTATACACGATAATAATTAAAAAATCAAGAACTTTTTTACTTTTTCAAAAAATAAATCCTTATTTTTATTAAATCGCTTTATTTAAGCCCTTATTATTTTTTTGCATACGCTAAAAAAACATCTTTTAAGGCAGCATTAGAGGCAATAATTGTTTGTTCTTTCATAATATCAGACAACTCTCGATTACCCACATAATCTGACATAAAACCACCTGCTTCTTTAACCAACAAATAACCGGCAGCAACATCCCACAATTTAAATTGTGTCGCAATATAACCGTCATATTGTCCAGCAGCAACAGCTGCCAATGATAAAGTTGTACTGCCATTATATCTGATTGAAGCAGCAGATTCAGCAAACTTAACAACATTTGTACGATTGGCTTCACCTTTAAAATAATTACTTCCGATTAATGCCGTTTCAATATTGCTTCGGGCAGATACCCTCAAACGAGAATTACCGGTTGGTGTCATCAAATAACAACCTTTTCCTTTTTCCGCATAATACAAGTCATTTGTAATAGGATTATAAACAACACCCGCAATAACTGTATCTTGATGCATTAAAGCAACAGAAATAGCAAAAAATGGTATCGCATGGATAAAATTTGTTGTCCCGTCAATCGGATCGATAACCCATGTGTACGGTGAATTATTGCGTGCCGGAATTGTTCCTGTTTCTTCTGTAATAAAGCCATAATCAGGACGATCTGTGCTTAACTGCTCAATTAAAACACGTTCAACCATTGTGTCGGCATTAGAGACAAAATCTCCCGGTCCCTTACGAGAAACCTGTAAATTGGCAATTTCACCAAAATCACGTACCAATCTGCGACCAGCTTTACGAACAGCTTTTACCATAATCATTACCTGAGGAGATAATGCTTCAATCATTAAATCTTCACGTGTTTTTGTTTTTTCCCGCTTCAATGTTTGTACACGAGGCGTAATTGTTCGTTTTTCGACAACAGGCATTATTTAGCCCTCTCAACATAAGAACAATCAGCTGTTGCAACAACAATTTTTTCACCGGTTGTCACAAAAGGTGGAATTGTTGTTCTTAAACCATTATCTAATACTGCCGGTTTATAAGATGTTGTGACTGTTTGCCCTTTTAAATACGGCTCTGTTTCAACAACCGTACAAACAACCTGTAACGGCAATTCAATACCAACAACTTTGCTTTCAATTGTATTAGCAACAACACTCATACCATCTTGTAAGAATGCAACGGAATCACCCATAAAATCAGCAGGCAATTCAAATTGATCGTATGTTTCCTGATTCATAAAAAACAATGTATCACCATCTCTGTACAAATATTGACAATCAATATTTTCAGATGTTAATTTTTCAATAGTATCTTCTGTTCTGAAACGTTCATTTGTTTTGTTACCACTTGCCAAATCACGCATTTCAACCTGCATAAAAGCACCGCCTTTACCCGGTTTTGTCACTTGTGTTTTCATAACAGTCCATTGTTTTCCATTGTGTTCAATAATCCAACCCGGACGAATATTGTTCGCTTGTGTTTTCATTTTTTGTTCCTTCCTTGTTTACAATTTTAAAATATTGGTTTACTATACGCTGATTTATTTTATTTTTCAAGCAAAAAATACGACAACCACACAATAAAGATATATCTTGTTATTTTCCTTATTTTTCGTACTTACTATTGTCTGACAGAACTATCTCGTCCTCCGGCATCATATCGCCCAAAGTTTTTAACCAATTGTTCCATAACAGACAATTCTTTCCCTTTAACCGGCGAAACAGATTCGTCAAAAGCAATTCTTTTTCCGTTTTCCAATGTTAAATGCGTAATATCCTGTACACGAGCGTAGGGATCAAATGTAAAAACATAGACATCTCTTTCCACTTCCTTCGGTTCCAAAAACGCTTGACTTTCTTTTATGCTCCGAAAATAAACATAAAAATCATCTCCGGCAATTTGATTTTTAAAAGCCGGTTGACCCAACAATTCAACAACTTTATCCCTCGGAAATCCGACTTGAACAATATCCAACCGCTTCTGTGAAGGCAAATCCCCGCTTTGATGCATTTCCAAACCACAGCCGGATAAAAAAAGTGAACTAATAAGGCAAAAATTATAAAATACTTTCTTGAACATTTTTTTCTTCTCTGTTATAGTTAACTCAATTTATGTATATATAAGCAAAAGAAAGGGCTTTCGTCAATGGAAAAATCAAAATCAACCGTAAAAGATATTTCTTATGTATTGGATACCCGCACAATTCCAAGCTCGGGACTGACATTGAAGTTAACAGCAACACCAGAAGAATGTGCCGAATTGGCTAAACGATTTGAATTGCCCGCTGTTAACGATTTAAATTGCCACATAAAACTGGAAAAGAAAGAAGATATTATTCAATTAAAAGGACTTTTATCTGCTCAACTTATTCAAGAGTGTGTTGTCACACTGGAACCATTTGAAAATACACTTTCCGGCGAATTTACTTTATTATTTTCAACAACACCTCAACCACACATTTCCGAATCCGTACCGGATATTGATATGGAAGAAGAACCTGTTGAATTTTTACCACGTGGGCAATTATTTTTTAAAGAAATCATTGCCGAACAATTCGGCTTAAACATCAATCCGTTTCCCAAGCAAACCACAGAACCGTTTGAATACAGAGAAACATCAGCAGAAAATGTGCAAGAAAATCCTTTCAGTGTCCTAAAACATTTGACAAAAGAATAAATATTTGATATAATCAATTCAATAGTGAGATTATAAGGAGTTGCTAACATGACAGAGGCAGAAATTCAGGAAACACCACCGGAAACAACAGAAGCAGAAAAAACTACCGAACAGGCCGAACAATCAACTGAATTCACTGAGACAGAATCATCAAAAGATGATGTTAATCTTATTCAAAATCAAGCCGCTCGGTTTGCTTATATTGAGCAATTAGAACGTAAAATAAATACCGATGCGTTTTCGGAAAATGGTGAATTTTTAGACATTATGCAATGCAAATCACAAATATTGGTTGAATTGGTGGGTGTTGCGGATTATTTGGACAAAATGCCTGCTGACAGCCCACATCGACAAGCAGCGGATATTTTATTAAAACATTTGTTTAAATGTTATGACAAAACAGAATCAATGTACGAAAAAATAGCATCTGACCGTTCAAAAAAACGGACAGAAAGACAAATGACAGATACTATTTTTTCAAATGCCTATCGTGACGAACAAATTCGCCGACAAATGGCATTATTGGATGATGAAGACATCTTTCCGACAGACAGATTAATCAATTTAAGCGGTATCGGTTTATCTGCCGGCTCTTTGGGAATGGTAACTCAGTTAATCGACAGTCCAACAGAATCCATTAAGGCCCAATTACCTGATTTAATAGAAGAATATACATCTAAATTAACGGGTACGGATTTATCGGGAATCCATAAAAAAATAGGAACAATCGTAGAAGGGTTATCTGCTCTTAAAAATCCGCAATCAATGGTTAATGCGTTAGAAAATCCGAACTTAATTTCAAATGTGATGTCTATGATGAGCGGAAATAGTTTATAAACAATTTACGCCCACAAAAAAAATAAAAGTATCCCGTAATTAAAGGTATTCAAAAATGAATACCTTTAATTATGTAACACCTCTTAAATAAATATCACGAATTATCTGTCATCATTTTCAAAAGAAGCCCTTTTTAATGGACACTTTGTTTGTTTTTGGACAGCTTGACAGGGTGTCAATAATCGTAATAATTCCACATTACCATTTTTATAAGCAAAATCATATGCCGAATAATCACCTTTTGTTTTGGCATCAATTTTTGCACCTCCGGCAATTAATATTTTTGCCGATTCGGTATCATTTTCGGCAACAGCCAAAATCAATGCCGTTCTGCCAAAATCATCTGTCGCATTAATATCCGCTTTGTTGTTCAATAAAACTTGTATATATGGGGCCATCGACCTATTCTCGGGAATAACTTCCAATAATCCCATTAACACTGTTACATTATTTAAATCCTTTGCCTTAATTGATGCACCTTTATCAATTAATTTTTGAAAAGAATCAATCTGAACCCCGCTACGTGCCGCCTCTATCAACACATTCGGATTAAAATAAGAATATGCTGTATTTGTTTCATCAAATTGAACCTGTTCAATCATTTTATCAAACAAAGATTTATCTTTTTGAAACACCTTTTGCTTAATTGCTTCTAAAATAGTTGTTTTATCTGCTAACACACCATTTTCCAACATTTGCCGAACAGAATGATATAATTCACCTTGCAATGCAACATTAAGATGACTTGTCAAAACTCCATCTGATTTATCCGTCATTTTACACCTCTTATTTAGCCGTTAAAAAAACTCTTTTTTAGAAGTATATACTAAAATTCGTCAAAAATCAAACAAAATGATATATTACAACTTAACACATTGATTGGAATCCCCACAAGTAAAACCTTCCAACGGACAACTATATACCGTATATTCAACCGTTGCTTTTAATTGAACAATACCACTTTGCGATCCGTCACTGGGACAATAGGTTAATAGTGTATATTGATTGGTCGGGGCTGAAATATTATTATTTGTTATACAGCCCGTACCGGAAATTTGATTAATACTGATTTCTTTTAATTCCATTGTTTCTTCTGTTTCCAAAAGCGTATCAAGTGAAACGGAAATGCCAAAATGGCGATTTTCGGAACCGGACCACAAATCATGCATAACAAATTTATCACATTTTGTCTGTTTTCCGTGTATGTCGCTATAATTATGGCGAGATCCCTCATTCGGGGATCTTAATGGTATTGGAGCTCTTCCATGTTCCGGAGCATCTACACCATCCCACGTATCCATCCATTCAATAATCACAGTATTTCCGTCTTGTCGTGGATATATCCATAAAAAATGCTCTGTTACAAATTCAAAAGAATATTCTTGTGTCGTTGTTGTTTCCGAAGACGGAATACAGGCATTTGTACAAGTTTCGGCATTTTCCCAAAAACCGTTTAATTCATCACAGGTACATGCTTCAATATCCGTCCGCCAAACTTTTGGTGGATAACACCTTGTGCAATCATCCCCGAACTCATATTCATGTCGACAAACACAACCATATGTACCATCATCTTTTTGACGCCAAACTTGTTTATCCGGACAACGATTTGGTTTTTGATAACCGAGCGTATTATCATTATCCGAAGGAAAATGTGTATCAGAAACAACAACATGATTATCAAACGAAAAAACAACATCAGTTTTATATTCACACGATTGCGGATAAACAGATATACCCAATGAATGAAAAACATCTATTTTTCTTAATACATGTTCACATACTTTTTGCGGAACTTGAAAAGTTGTAATTTTGTAAATATTATCATGAACAGAAACCATTGATTTTTTATTTTTGGGCATATATTTACCTAATACATTTTTAATAAATCTGTTAACTTCTCGAGCATGTGACATCCGATTATCGGTTGACGCCAATACTTTCGCATTACCGATAGCTTCTTGAATTTGCCCTGCTTGATAGGCATTAAAAGCATATTGATAAGTCGCAATACCGGCAATAGATAAGACACCAATAATTGCCAACACACCCAACATTTCGACCATACTACGTCCGATTTCATGCATTTTCTTTTCAAGCATACGAATACCTCCTTAAAATACAACTACTTTATAGTATAAAAAAAGGTACCTTTTTTTCCCTATTCGAATCGAAAAAATCAGATTTATTGAAAAATAAAAAATTATTATTTTAATTGAATTAGTTAGTTAAAATTAAAAAAAATGCCAAAATGTGAAAAAAAGTGTTGCAATTATACGTACCTTTTTTTACATCAAGAAGAATTTTTACAACAATTCGTAGAAACAACATTCTTATCGTTATTTCAGACTTGAATCAGAATCCATAAAATAAATATACTTTACTTACCAACAAACCCCTATATGCGTATAATCATTTTTTTCACGAGATTTTACAGACCCTGAATAACCAACACACCAAGAATGAGATGAATTCTTCTCTTGGGTCCAAATACAACTCCATTGTTCATCAAATATAGGCACAAAACTGATAATAGATTCAAGTAATTTTTTAGGTGTATATGACCCTAAATTTGAATCCCAATTAACAACAAAATCATCTACAGTCATCATTTTCTTCCCAAGAGCCGCACAAATTGAATTTGCATCCCACCAGGATAATTGCTTATAATAAAGATAAATATCTTTGGAATTATCTAATTTGATTTGTACCAAATCAATCGGAAGACATCGGCCTTTTGCTCCATTAGGAAAAGGAGCCGTTGAACTGGTATTCGGACTAGAACAAAAAGTGTTTCCCGTGCAATCATTATTAGATGAACACCCTTGTGTTGTACAAATAGCATTATAACATGCCCCTTCTCCATTTTGACAAGGAGTGCCATTATTTTTACGCCAACAAGTAAACAAATATGAACAGTAAGCACATTCCCCACAATCAGTATCCGTCTGACAACTCCTTACCGGAAAAAATTGATTTTTATAACATCTGCCGTTATCACAGGTTTCATCTTCTGCACATCTTGGATTACATACACCGTTTCCACCGTCAAAATAAAAAGTCATCATATTATCTTCACGACAGACCGGATTTGTTTCTACTTCTACCTCATTAACATCAACATATAAAATCTCTCGTGGACGTGAATCAAAAATCATTCTACATACCCGTTTTGATATTTTTTTATTTTTCCCGAGATGCATATAAACCAGATTATCAGACGTTAACCCAACTTCTCCAAAATCGTAAAGAGTTTTTTCAGTCTCCCATTCATCTAAATTAGGCTCCTTACCATTAGAAACTTGCGTAATTAAATCAAGAACACGCAATGTGATATCCCTAACCGTCTGATTGGCCTTATATTTATCCATACTATAACTATATCCCATAATACCACCAACACTTAATACACCAATAACAGCGAGTACGCCTAACATTTCCAACATAGAACGACCAATTTCATTCAGTTTATTTCGCATTAGTATCTCCTTTCATTAATACGTACATGTAGTCATGAGTATAAAAAAAGGGACGTTTTTTTCCAGCTTCGAATCGGAAGAATCTGATTTTAAAAAAATAAAAGATTATTATTTTAATTGAATAATTTATTTAAAATCAAAAAAAATTCCAAAATATGAAAAAAAGTGTTGCAAATAAACGTCCCTTTTTTTACAACATCTACTGCTTAACAGAATACTATTTTTCTTTTGTACTTTGTTATCAACAATTCAAATAAAGACATATCAATAAACAAGAGGGATAATTATCCCTCTAAAAAAAATACAGAAAATAACATCAAAATAAGTTTTTACATTCTTTTAGCAATATGCATCAATCCCAAAAGCGGGATGTTTTTCTTGTCAACCAAAATCAACGGAATATTTTCCATAAAAGATTTAAACCGTCCTTTTTTCTCAAAAGTCGGTCGTATACGAGATGCAATTAATAACTGCTTAACTGTCGGATGTGTTAAAATATCCCCAACTAAATAAACTCCGCCGGATGTTTTTAATGTTAACGCCATATTGGAACAAAAAACACCTAAATATTTAAAAAACAACCACCATGTCATTAAAGCAATTTCGTTCCCTTGCTCCGCTAAATTCGTTATTTCAAGTCCGGATGTAACCGGAATCCATTCTCCACTTTTTTCTGTTGACACAACAAAATGGTATGCCTGCTTCATTTTAACAATTTCATCAAACAAAACAGTTTCCTGCCATTCGGTATAATTTTCTCCGATAATTTGATATAATAACATTATTCCTTGTCCGGAAACAAGTCGCTCAAAAGATAAATGAGGTACTTTTTCCCACGCTTTTTGTGCAATAATATGCATGGATTTTGTCACAACGCCTAATGTTGTATGTCCGGCTTCCGACTCATAAACCGTAAAATCATTTTCTCCATTCGGCATTAGAAAACAAACACCTAAACCCGTTCCGGCCCCAATAACCGCTCTCGGACCTGAAACAATTGGGCATTCCTTACCTAAATGTAGCAAATCCGCCTCTTGACAATCCAATGTACCCAATCCTTGCAACGTAAAATCGTTTAACAATATGACACGTTCCAAATTAAGCTGTTTTTCAATTTTCGGGGCATCAATAACCCATGTATGATTTGTTAAACACACCCGATTATTACATCGCAAACCGGCTGCACCGATAACCATAGATGATATTGTTGTTTCAGTTTCGGTCAAATAGGTGTTAACAGCCTCTATAAAGGTCGGAAATTCCTGTATTTTATACCGAACGGACGGACTACATTCCCGACCGTTATAACAGGCAAACCGAATATGTGTTCCACCAACATCCGTTAATAAAATATTCTTACTCATCTGAAAATTCCCATAATTTGTTCAAAAACACAAACAACGTTTGAAAAAACACACTTTAAAGCCGACCAAAGCCGTTCTCCCAAAGACAAATGTTGCACTTTTTCAAAACACGAAATTAACCTATCAGAACATACGTTTGTTAATTCCGGCGTTGAAAAAAATGCCCCCAACAACGTAATTAAAGTAATAATTAAAACAACCGTAAAGGCAAATTTTAACATATATTCATCCTTTTTTTATAAATGGCTTCGGCTAATTCCAATTCCTCAGGCGTATTTACACCGTGCAATTCATCAGCATCACCGATAACCACATCCCGACGCAAACCGGATTGTTTTGCCAACGCAACAATATCCGTTAAATAATATTCGTGTGCAGCATTCTCATTTTTAATTTGTTTTAACAATGGCAACAAATAACGCCCATTCACACACATAACACCTGAATTGCATAATTTAATCGCCCGCTGTGCATCTGTTGCATCTTTATATTCCACAATCGCATCCAATCCATCACTGCCCATAACCAAACGACCATAACGTCGAGCATCATCCGGAATAAAACCTAAAACCACAACATCCGAACCAGATAAACATTTTTCATGCATTTTTTGAATTGTTTCCGGTAAAAACAATGGTTGATCACCAAATAAAATAAGTACACAACCGTCAAATGGTTCAATTTCCGTTTCAGCAGCCAAAACGGCATGAGCCGTTCCCAAACGATCTTGTTGCAAAACCGTTTTGCACGGTGCAACAACTTCTTTTACATTATCCATATTCGGACCGACAACAACCGTAATATCCGAAATATCCGCTTTTCTAACGGATTCTAATAAAATATCAATCATTGGACGATGACAAATTTCTTGTAAAACCTTTGGTAAAGGCGATCCCATACGGGTACCCATTCCGGCGGCCAAAATAATTGCTTTTGTTTTCATTTATTCCTCATATAAAAATTTCATGATCAATGGCATACGAACGCAAAAGTGCACGTAATGAAGCCGTTTGATCCGATAAATGCCGTAATAAAAATTCTTCTGTTTCTGACTGATTCATAGAACGAACAACGGCTTTTACCTTTCCCAAAGCACCGGCATTCATGGATAATTTTGTATATCCCAAACCAACCAATGCCATACTTTCCAATGGATGTGATGCCATTTCACCGCAAACTGAGCAAGGTATACCTGCTTGATAACACACATCCCGAATATAACGCATCATTTTTAAAAATGATGGTGACAATACATCATACCGTTCCCATATTAAAGAATTACTACGATCGGTTGCAAATAAAAATTGTGATAAATCGTTTGTTCCGATTGAAACAAAATCCACAACCTTAACCAACTCTTCCAACTGGAACAATAGTGACGGAACTTCTATCATCGTACCGATTTTAACTTCTTCGGGCAACGAATGACCGAGTTCTTTTTCCCGTTTCAACTCTAATTCAAATGTTTTTTTTGCCTCCAAAAACTCTGCAACAGATGTAATCATCGGAAACATTACATGTAGCGATTTACCGGCACATGCACGAATAAATGAACGCAACTGTCCCCTTAAAATTGCTCGTCTGTCTAATGTAATCCGAATGGAACGCCAACCCATTGCCGGATTTTTTTCCGTTTGATTTTCAAAATAAGGTAATACTTTATCCGAACCGATATCCAGTGTTCTGAATACGACCGGTTTATCTTTCATTTCCAGCATAACCCGTTTATAAATATCTGTTTGCTGGGCGGTATCAGGTAAACGTTCGGAAGAAATGAAAGGCAGTTCCGTCCGATATAATCCAATACCATCAAACGAGGCTTCTCGTGCATTCATAATATCCGACTGCAAACCGGCATTTAAATTTAACGAAACGCCAATCCCGTCTTTTGTAACAGCCGGTAATCCGCTTAACTGTGTTAACCGTGCCTGCAAGCGTTTTTGTGCTTTTAACCGTACTTCAAATTCATCTTGTACTTCATCGGACGGATTTAAATACAAAAATCCGCTAAATGCATCCAAAGCAAGCAAATCCCCGTTTAAAACAAGCGTTGATATGTTTTTAATACCCGATATAACCGGAATGTTATACGAACGGGCAATAATAACCACATGCATTGTTTGGGAACCTTCTTCCAATACAATACCTTTAATACGGGAAGTATCATAATCTAACAATTCAGCAGGACCCAAACTTTTAGCAACCAAAATCGTGTTACGCGGTAATTTTTTCGTTTTAACAACCGGCTTACCATGTTGCAAACGCCGAATAATCCGATTAGCTAAATCTTGCAAATCATGAATACGTTCTTTAATATACGTATCCGTAATTAATTCCATCCGCTGAACAATTTCACGGCATACCTTTTGAACTGCCGCCTCTGCCGTTAAGCCATCTTGAACGGCTTTAATCATCTTATTAACCCATCCTTTATCTCGAATAAACATCAGATAGGTTTCCAAAATAGCACTTTGTTCCGAGGACACAGCCGGTTTTACCAATAATTGATTAATTTCGTCTTCAACGGATTGAATAGCCGTTTCCAATCGTTTAACTTCTTTATCCGAATCACTTGCTAATACAGCATTCAAGGCTTCTCGCTTATGCACATATGCCGTTCCCATAGCAATACCGGGAATAAGACGAGTGGCTTCAATTTTTTTGGGCTGATGTCCTGATACAATTTTCTGTTCCAAATTGTTTTTAACCGATTCATATAAAATTTCCGCCATTGCCATAGCAACAACCTGTAATAAATTCATCGTTTCAGGCGGGTAAACAAATGTTTTCTTTGTTTGAATGCATAACACACCCAATAAAACATTTTCATAAAGAATCGGCACACCAGCTAATGAATGGTATTTTTTTTCTTCCGTTTCCGGTTTATAAACAAAACTGGCGTGTTCCCATACATTTTCAAACGATTGCGGTTTCCTTTTAAGAGCAATTTCTCCAATAAGACCTTCGCCGATACGCAAAAACGTATCGTGTATAGCTCGTTTATTTAGCCCGACAGAAGCGTACAATTCTAACACATCTCCTGGACGCATTAAATAACAAGAACAAACATCTACTTTTAATTCAGCGGCAACCGATTGAATAATATGATTAATTTTATCTTCAACCGATTCTTTGATACAACCAGTTTTACGAACAGACTTTAACAGTTGCTCAAATGGGGATCGAACAGAAATATTCTTTCTTTTTCTTTTCACAGTCGGTTGAGGCATATAGACACCCTTTATTTCACCCAATTTATCTGGTGACAGTTTAGGTTTTCTTTTTCAATTCGTCAAGAAAATTTTGCACAAAGTCGGCTTTTTAAATATTTTAACCATATGTGTAAACAAAATCCTTCCTGATAAACCTTTTATTTTTTTTACACAAACTTTCATTTGTACATTCAAGTAACATCATCGTTTCAAACTTTATTCATTTACCTTAGGAATTTTATAAAATTAACAACTAAACGACTCCTCTCATTTAGAGCAGAGATGTAAAATACGTTTAACACTATAAAAAAAACCGCCTAAAAGGCGGATTTTAATGGCTCCAGCGGTAGGGCTCGAACCTACGACCGATCGGTTAACAGCCGATTGCTCTACCACTGAGCTACGCTGGAACAACAGGTATATTTTTACAACAAAACAAATCAAATTGCAAGTCTTTTTTATCATTTTTTGTACTTTTTTTGTTTACAGATTGATTTTTATTAAAAATATTATGCTAATTTTTTCTAAAAAAACATTTTTTAGTTGTTCATTAAGTTATTTTTGCAAGAGTATTCTATTTAATTTTTTAAAAAATTTTAAAATGATAAAAAAATATTGATTATTTCAAAAAATAAGCATAAAATATTATGTATGAGTCATATAGATACATTTCTTTTTAAGTGTGCTTTTATCAGTTATTTCAAAAAACTGATTGCTGTTTGCATTTGTTTGTTTTTATTAACACAAATATCTTCGTGCTATCCATTAATCGGCTATCCGTTAAGAGCTGTTAATCGTCCCTTAAATCAGCACTTTTTAGGTAAACCCGCAAAAGAACCGTTTACTGAATTAAAAGAAATATTTACCCCTTATAAAGATCCTCATCCAAACAGTCGACACATATGGGGCGGTTATCCTATTCAAAAAACATTTGTTAAACACTATCAAGCAAAAGGAACTGTTTTATATGTTGACATTAATGATGCTTTGATTAAAGGTTGGTATTTAGCCGGAAAAAGTGAAAGCAGTAAAATGTATAAAAAAGTCGCTCCGGTTGATTTATCTATTGCTGTCGGAAAAACCGGACAACCCGAAAATATTCGCAACCTAAATATCGGACACGAAGAAAATGGTTTATTCATCAGTTATACCAATGCATATTACAGTGAGAAAGAAGTTGAAAATATCCATGTAATTCCGGCAACACCAAAACTGACAAAAGTCCTTAAAAACCTACAAAAATATGATATTGTTTACATAGAAGGATTTTTGGTAAACTGGGGCGGAACAGGAGAACTCTCCCGCACAAAATTTAATACGGCACAATATGCAGGACAAATTTCGCATCAACGAGCCGGAGGCGTAGAAACCGGTTTATGTTTACAACTCTATTTAACAAAAATTATTTTTAACGGGCACGTTTATCAATAATTTGATTAACTGTTTTTAATTTGATACAAAAGTGTTATACTTTAAAATACACTCAAAATAAAGAATACAAAAATTACAAATAAAAAAGCATTTCAAATCCATTGTTATCAGCTGATAATTTCGATTTCCTTTTTTTATCCGACATTGGATGAAATAGATTTCGGCATAAAATAAATCAATGGCAAAATACTTAATGACAAAACATATTTGACAATAAAATTAAATACAAAGATTTCAATAACAACAGTATTGGAATACGAAAAGGCAAATGCCCCGATACAAAAAATTAAATTATCTATCGGAATACTAACCGTATTACTAATCAAAACCCTGCCCCATTTATATTTACTTTTAAACCGTTGCTCAAATCGATGATAAATATGTGTATCAATCAGTTCGCTAACAAATTGAGCTAACAAAGAAAATACGACAATTCGCCATACCGGTGACAAAACAACGTCAAAATATCGGGCATTCAATGTTTCCGTATCTGCCGGAAACAAACCAATAAACCATAAATAAAACGCCATAAATAAATTGATAACAACCGCACCAACAATACATTTTTGTGCAATAACTTTACCACAAATCCGATGAACAACATCTCTCAGGGTAAACGTTAACGGATATAAAAAAACACCCATATCAACAGCATAACTCAACACATATCCCACTTTGATACTACTGATATTTGCCAACAATTGCAACGACACATAAAATAAAATACAAAACAACGCATATGTTGATAAAGAAGGTGTTCTAACCTGTTCAATATGATTATCTTGTGTCATTTTTATCTTTTCGGATATTCTTTAATCATTAAAACCGATCGCATACCATTTGCATGCGTATACCAGCCACTTTGTATTTGAAAACCAAACTTTTCAAAAAATTCGGTAATTCCTTCAAATGCATATAATGCTATTTTACGATAATCCTGAAAATACGCAGTTTCCATTGCCAGTTGGACCAACTGTGTTGCAATACCTTTATGGGTGTAATTTTCATCTACAACCAGTTGGCGTAATCGGATCCAATCATTTTCGGGTTCAGGTGTCAATAAAACACAGCCAACCAGTGTACGAGTTCCATTCAACGCACCAAAAATAAGCGATTCTCGTTCCTCTTTATCAAAATGAACAGAAGTCATAATTCGCATCGGCTCCCAAAAACGGTTACGTCTGAGTCGAACACATTTCGGATAAAGCGGATGCGTTGTTGTCATTAAACGATACGTAATTGCCATAATTATCCCTTTACTTTAAAATTTTACCGATATAATAAGAGTCCATCCATTTACCATTTATCCATGCCGTTTCTTTTGCACACCCCTCAATAGAGAATCCGTGTTTAATGTACAATGAAATCGCCCGTCTGTTTTCAGCCCGTACCTCACCCTGAATACGATGCATTTTCTTTTCACGAGCCCATTTTTCCATTTCATCCATAAATACAGATCCGATTCCACATCCGTAATATGCTTTTAAAACAGAAATACCGAATGAACTGTTTAACCCCATATACGGATGATTAGGTTTATTAATACCGATTGAACACGAACCTACCAATTCATTAGTCGCATTAAATACACCTAAAAACAAATATTGTTCACTGGCATATATTTTTTCACAATCGGCATAATTTTTCGGCGGTTGACCGACATATTGATTCGTATTAGGCGATTCAGTCGCAATCCGTTCCAAAAATTTATTCACGTTATCATAATCACTGATATTTAGTTTTCGAAAAGTTAAAATTTCCCCATTTTTAAGTGTTAATTCCATCTTGTTCTCCATTCATTTTTTGCCAATTAAAATTAACGGCACAAGCATTTCATTTTGCGTTACACCTCCATGATGTCCTTTTAAAAAGGGTATAGGAAAGCCGTTTGACACCTCATGATACAAACACTTATCCGTTTTGCCGATAAGTAAATAATCCCCAATAAATTCATGGATTCTAGCATGAGGAATCCCTGGTCCTAACAATTCTAAATCCATTACTTCTTTGTCCGAGAACAACAAAAAATCATCCGCCAAATATTTTTGAAATTCAGCTTCAAATAATTCTTTTTTATCCGGATGAACAAAAACGGCACTACATCTGTCTTCAATAGATAACGGCAACCGCAAGCAAGTGTCTATCAGTCCACAATCATTAATTGAAATATATTTTTGAATATCAATATGTCCGTGATCGGCAAGAACAATCAATAACGTATCTTGCAGTTCTTTTGCCAAGGTTTCTGTTTGGGCATTTATCTCCCGAACAACCTCTATTGTTTCAGCTGAATACGGACCTTTACGATGGGATATATAATCCGGATTATGCCAATACGCAATTATAAAATGATTATTCGGCTTTTGCGTTTCTGCCAAAATGGCTCGTGTCATCTGATGAAACGTATGTATATTCTTATTATCGATTTTATCTGGATACAACTCTGTACATTCAATATTTGAGTTTACTGCTTTTATTTTATCAATCAATCGCTCATATGCCAACACCTCATTTGGATGAATATCCGACGGTTCCTGTGTGTACATATTTTTACCGGTAAACGTTTCAACAATCTCATTTGTTTCTTTAAAATAAGTTCCCCACCCAAGTCGACCATGTACAATAGGTGCAACACCACTATAAAACGTTGCCGTTGCCGGAACAGTAGTCGATGGAAATACAGAACAAATTGACTTAATGGTATGCTTACATAAAAATGCCTGTTCATCCAATGCATTTTCCAAAACGGAAACCCCCATTCCATCAGCAATCAACACGACCACATTTCGATAATTTTCAGACAGTTTTACATCTAATTCCGAACAGGTTTTATCTGTTGAAATTACACCGTAATACCTTGAAATTGATGCCATAACAGATAAGATACTGTTTTGATAATTCGGCATATATATCGGATTATGTTTTAACACAGCTTTACTCTTACATTTTGCAATCTTTTGTTCAAGATACGCTCATTTATATGGGATGTCAACAAAATAGATTATCCGTTTAAAATTGAATCTATGTGTTTTTGAATAACAGACAATGTTTCATCCGGTGTTTGATGCGTGCAATCAATCCGCAATAAATTCGGATGACTAATTGTTGCCATCTTAAACCGTTCTAAAAATGATTTTAAAATCTCAGCATCTGTTAATTTATAACGAGCTACCCGTTCAGGCGTATCAATCCGCTGGCACAATATATCCGTCTGACAATTTAATTCTATCGGAAAAAAGACGGCCCCAATATCTTCTGCAAAACCTTTTAATTCTTCAAAAGCCCCATAATCAACAGGATCATCTATTAAAACATTCGTAAACACATATGATTGCGGACCATCTTTTTTATAATGTTTTTTTACAACATCTAAAAATAACGTTCGTATTTTATAAACTGCCGGACAAATATCCAACAAAGTATCGCCATTCACATCCACAAACGGCATTATCACATTATTAAAATGATGATTATCTAATAAATATGATCCGTATTTTTCTTCTAATTTTCGTCCAATTGTTCGCTTACCGGCAGCAGGAGCCCCAAATAACAAAACAACAAATTTTTTATTCATTTTATATTTCCTCCATTATCTGCAAACACGCCCATTCCGCTGATTTATATATCGCATAACATCTTTTGGTGAAAAAAACAGAATCCCTGCACCACCATTATCTTTCCATTTACGTATATTGTGATACATATCATCCACCAAAACTTGAGCCACACCGGCACGGGATTGAAGAAAGGCTTCTTTTGATAAAGGTGTTACAATTACTTTCGGCAACTTTCCATTCATGTAAAAATGTTTGTGAGCCCAACGTGTTTTTAAAAATTGAACAGCCCTTAACCGATTAGGTTTATCTTTCGGTGGCACAAAACGGGATAAGAACACAACATCGTCAAAATGTTTTAAGCAATACTGATATAATTCATACGCCCCAGTCTTAACAGGCATTGTTTCCCAAAAAGTATTATCATAATCACAATAATGAAACAATTTATTTTGAATAGCTCTCTCGTGTGGTGTCATTTCTGAACGAGGAATATTTTTTAATTTCATACAATCATTTCCGACATATTTTAGGGCCTGTTTTGCAAAATCTGCGACCACATCATCCATATCTAAATAACAAATTGTTTTCATTTTTGAGCCTTTTATTTTATAACTTTAAACCTTTTATACACATTTTTTAGGACCTTATCCTTTGCAAATAAAAATCCATTTGTCCACAGGATAACGCTTGAATTGCCTTTCGGCTATCATGCGAAGTCACTTTATTTCGCCGTTCGAATCCACACTTTTCACATCGATGCAAAATCCACTCTTTGCCATTGCGTTGTTCATAACCAACTGCTATCATTACCCCGCCACAATCCGAAGCACGGTCACCAGGGTTAATATCCACATGCTTACTGGACAAACAGGTTGGACAATGATTAGTATAACCATCACCAGAAACAGATGTTTCACATACATCGCACACAAAATCTTCAATTGTCCGTGTAAAATTTTTAACCATTCTTTTTTCCTTTTTTTATTATAAACGCCTGAAACAATGATACATCTTCTGGTTTTAATTTAACAAAAAGAGTAATTGTTTTTTCGTTATCCGTCCGTCTGACAATCTGCCCCTTTTGATATAAACGAGCTAATGTTTTTCCGTCTTCAATCGGAATCATCAACTTATATAACTGTCTGTCTTTATTCAATGTTTCTTCAATACAGAATAATAATTCTTTTATTCCTTCTCCTGTTACGGCAGAAATCGGCCATTCTTTATCTTTCCATTTCTTCTGATTACAAATCATTTGTCGGTCATCCGGCTCAAACATGTCAATTTTATTCAAGGCTTCAATCAATTCACAATCAACTTTTTCCTTTAAGCCTAAATCTGACAAAACAGCTTCTACATCTTTTTTTTGTGCCTTCGTATCCGGATGAAAATAATCCCGCACATGCACAATTACATCAGCTTCCAACACTTCTTCTAACGTTGCCCGAAACGCCATAACCAATTCAGTCGGCAAATCGGAAACAAAACCGACCGTATCAGATAAAATAGCAATTTGCCCGCTTGGCAGTTTAATTTGACGCATTGTCGGATCCAATGTAGCAAACAGCATATCTTTTGCAAATACATCTGCTTGTGTTAATTTATTAAACAACGTTGATTTACCGGCATTTGTATAACCAACTAATGCAACTATCGGAAACGGCACTCGTCGGCGGGCTTTTCGATGCAGTTCCCGTGTTTTTTTCACTTCTGTCAGTTCTTTTTTGATTTTAACAATATCTTCATCAATCAAACGTCTGTCTAGCTCAATTTGCGTTTCCCCCGGACCACCTAAAAAACCCGATCCGCCCCGTTGCCGTTCCAAGTGCGTCCATGACCGAACCAAACGGGAACGAGCATATGTTAAATGAGCCAATTCTACTTGAAGTACCCCTTCTCTGGTACGAGCCCGTTGACCAAAAATTTCTAAAATCAAGGCTGTTTTGTCAATAACCTTTGTGTTCCATTCTTTTTCCAAGTTCCGTTGTTGTAACGGCGATAAATGGCACGACAAAATAACAACAGCAACTTCATTTTCTTTAATAAAATCCCGATAGGAATCAATCGTTCCTTTTCCCAAATAAGTACCAGCTTTAATTTCACGCATTGGCACAACGGCACTATGCAATACATTTAAATCAATAGCTTTGGTTAATGATACCGCTTCCGCCAAAATTGCTTCCGGTTGGCGAATGGATTTCTCTCCTTTTAAATACGGTAACAAAACAAGTGTATTATCCAATCTATGTATACCTTTTTATAAAATTATTCATCATCAGATTTTGCTTCAATCGGCATTGAAGGCATAACAGTTGAAACAGCTGATTTATAAATCATTTGTGTATGTCCATCCCGCCGTAGGAATAAAACATATTTATCAAAAGAGGTTATAATTCCCTGCAATTTAACACCACACGTTAAAAACACAGTTGCAGGCACTTGATCTTTACATAAAATTTTTAAAAATTTTTCTTCTGAAAAAAACATATACGGCTCCTTATGACAAAAACAGATGTTTTTTATAACACATTCTGATATTTTTTTCAAGAAAAAACACGTACACTAAGAATCTTGTTTTTGAATTATTGTTGTACCATTTTTAATCAATGGGCTTACACACAACTGTTGCGTAATGCATTTTATGAAAATTATACAATTCTTTTTTATCTCTTAAATAAACAATGTAATAATCCCAAAAAGCATTAATACCAATCCCTCGTGATTCATTTGTCCAAACCTGACTATAATATGTTTGAGGTATATTGGCCGATATTGCATTACCAATATTTGTAGGTGTAAAAACACCATTACCCGTAAGCGAAACACCATCCCAATCACTAATAAAATCAGATGGAGCCGGAAGAACGTACCCTAAATAGTTACATATAAAAACTGCATCGGTATAATTTGCATAACTACCGTTATCTATTTTGACATGAATCCAATTAGGAGTTCCGGAAATCTGTGTTGAACGATATGAATGACACATTTGTGTATGCGAAAAACAGATGTTATTATTTGAACAATCAGAATCTGTTTCACAACCGACACACATTTGTTGTGAAGCATTCCAAATCGGCGTATCTTCCGGACAGGCTTCACATTGAAAATTACGACATATCGGTTTTTCATTGGGACATTGTCCGTCCGTAATACACGATTTACACGTTTGCGTTTCTTGATGACAATACGGGGCTTGCGGTGTACAATAAGTACTGCCACACGGTTCATTGTTGCCAAAATAAAAAGCAAGCGTGTTTGTATCGGTACAATCAGTATTACTCCCATCTTCCGTTATATATCCGTTGATACTGATTTCCGAACGGGTTTTCATATCATTTACCAATATTTTACACACATTTTGAGGAACGTTTGAAACCTGTATCAATACTCGTTCCTCTGTTGTTTCTCCGTCAAAAACCAATTCTATCGGAAAAATGCTTGCCGTGTTTTCCCATTCATCCAATGATATCGGTTTATTTTCCGATTGCTGAATCAAAATATCCAATGCTCGCAAATTAATATCATTAACGGTTTGATTGGCTTGATACTTATCCATCGCAAATTTATAACCCATAATACCGCCAACACTTAATACCCCGATAACAGCTAAAACACCCAGCATTTCCACCATTGAACGACCGAGTTCATTTTTAAATATCCGCATTTTCCCCTCTCACAGTATAAAAGTTGCATTTACAGAATGAGTATAATAAAAGGGACCTTTTTTTCCCGCTTCGAATCAACAAAATTCGATTTTCGAGAAAATGAAAGATTGTTCTTTTAGTTGAATAATTTAGTTAAAATCAAAAAAAATGCAAAAAAGTGAAAAAATGTGTTGCATTTATACGTCCCTTTTTTTGCAGATGAAATTTTCAAAAAATTTTTATTTTTTTAAATCAATTTAAATAGTTACATAAAAAATGCTTGAAGATATTTAATTTTATATGTTAATTAATCTTCCGGAATTTCCCAAGGCATAACAGGACAACCTGCCTCTTGTTGATATTTTAATCCGATAATATCCGGTTGAAAATCAGCCTGTTCAGATTGAAACAAAACACAGGAAATAAATTTAAACTGTTTAAAAGCTGATTGTATATCTTCAAATGTTCCGCCTGTTTCAGTGGCATCATCAACCAACAAAAAACAGGTATTTGGAGGAAAGCGATTCAATGTATCTCCCTTTAAACCAGCCTCTCGGGAATAATGAATATAATCCAACGGCAAATCCAGTTGATAAGCTATATACGTTGCCGGAATGGCTCCTCCCCGACCAACGGATACAACAGCACAAATTGCAGGATGAATCCGCAACTGATTTAAACAATTATGAACAGCCAAACGGACCGTTTGCCAATCAAACCGATTTGAAGACATGTTTATTCCTTTACAATTTTAAAAACTAAATTTTGAAGGGTTATATAGAAAAAACAAGATAAAATCAACCCCCTTATAAATTTTTTGAGAAAAAAAATCACTATTTTTGCACAAAATAAAAATATCTTATCAATTGAAATAAAACAAAAAAACAATATTTTGCATAAAAAATGTAAAAATATAAAAAAAATAATTGATTTTTGAAAAAAAAGGACGTATAAAAAATAAAAGAGTTAACTTAAAAGGAGAAGTTGATATGAAAAAATTGTTTTGTTTAGGTGTTTGCTTAACGGTTTTAGCTGGTTGCACACCCTTTGATCCTGATTTAGATAAAGCAGCAGAAAAACGGGCAGAAAGTCGTGCTGAAATTCGGACGGAAATCGGTTGTCAATTTGCTGATAGTCACAGTGCTTATCGTCGCTGTATTTTATCTACATACGAAAACAACAAACCAAAAACATTTATCGCTTCTCAAAATTGTAAAGGGGAACCATTGGCTATTGTCAGTGATGCACCGGTAAAAGATACTGTTGCTCCGGGAGGTGTTGTTGTCGAAAAAACAACAAAAACAACCGTCACGGAAAAACCGGCTCCTACACCACAACCAGCACATGTACAACAACAAGTTGTTCAAACAGTTCCGACCACACAAGTTCAATTAGTCGGTACATGTGGTTCAACAACGGCCCCGTGTTATTATCAGCAACAAGCGGTTTACGAAGAAGTTATTCCTTGTCCGTCATGCAATCAACCGCCAATGGTTATAGAACAACCAAAAACGGTAACAATTGAAAAAACAGAAACAGTTGTTGAAAAGCCGGTTGAAGTTGTTCCGATGCCACAACCTTTACCGGAAAAAACATGGTGGGAAACATATCAGGAAACAAAGCAACCTGCTCAACCAAAAGTTGTTTGCCCCTGTCCGGATCCGAATGATCCTTGTCCACAATGCGTGACAAAATAAGGAAAACAAAATCAAACGGAAACCGGCTTACGCAAAACAAGCCGGTTTTTTTTAACATTAACAATAGAATCCCTTTATGAACAACACTTTTTAAATACCAGTATTTTTATTTTACTTGCATTCAGCTATAAATAAGCGTATAGTTTAACAACTAAAAAACACTACTGAAAGGAATATATTATGCGGTCCAGTCGTCTTGTTTCAAGAAAACACAAAGAAAAACCGGCAGAAGCTCAATTAATAAGTCATATCTTTTTATTACGAGGCGGATATGTCCGACCGGTTGCTAACGGCATTTATTCTTTATTAATGCCGGCAAAACGCATTCAAAGCAAAATCATTGACATCATTCGAGAAGAAATGGATAAAATTGACGGACAAGAAATTCAAATGCCGATTACTCTCCCTCGTGAATTGTGGGATGAATCTGGTCGTTGGGACGGGGTAGAAGCAGAATTGTTGCGTTTTCAAGACCGTTCAAATCATGACATGCTTTTAGCCATGACTCATGAAGAAGCCGTTGTTGCTTTGGCTCGTACAGAAGTAACAAGTTATAAAGATTATCCATTTATGTTATATCAGTTTCAAACAAAATTCCGTGATGAAGCTCGTTCTCGGGGCGGACTTGTTCGTGTGCGTGAATTTGTGATGAAAGATGCCTATTCATTCCACACATCACAAGCAGATTTAAACAATTATTATGATTCCTGTGCAAAAGCCTATCATAATATTTTCCGCCGGTGTGGTATTCCGGAAGTGGTATCCATTCAATCCGACAGCGGTATGATGGGCGGTAAAGTAGCTCACGAATATCAACTCTTAACCGATTCAGGTGAGGATAAAGTTGTTGTTTGCGAAAAATGTAAAACATATGCAAACAACGAAGTGGCAACCTGTTCTTTTAAAGCCGAACCGGAAGTATTACTTGATTTGGAAACATTCGAAACACCAAATGTTAAAACAATTGAAGAATTAGAAAAATTTACCGGTCAACCGGCAACAAAAATGGCGAAAATGGTTTTTTATACAACGGCAAAAGGCGAAACTGTCGGAGTTATCGTACGAGGGGACGTAGAAGTCAATGAATGTAAACTAGGCAAAATTTTACAATCTGAATTTATGTTTGCTTCTGATGATGAAGTTCTTAAAACAGGGGCCATTCCGGGATTCGCTTGTGGTATCGGATTAAAATGCCGTGTTTTTGTTGATTACTCCGTAGCTAATGGGTACAATATGATTTGCGGTGCCAATCGAGAAGGATATCACATGAACAACTTTAACGTCACTCATGATATTCCTCATGCTGAAATTGTAGACATTGCAACAGTTAAAACCGGTGACATCTGCTCAAAATGCGGGGCAGAATTAACAATTAAACGCGGAATTGAAGTTGGCAATATCTTTAAACTCGGCACACGTTATTCAAAAGCAATGAATATGACATACACTGATGATAAAGGACAAGAGCAAACGCCGATTATGGGTTGTTATGGTATCGGTATCGGCCGATTACTAGCATCGGTTTGCGAAGTCCGAAATGATGCTTATGGTCCGATATGGCCATTATCCATTGCTCCTTGGCAAGTACAATTATGTGCGATGAAATTAGACAAACCGGAAATCTTTGAAGCGGCCGAATCCATTTATGCCGATTTACAAAATGCAGGTGTTGAAGTATTATATGATGACCGTAATTTAACAGCAGGCGTTCAATTTGCAGAAGCGGATTTAACAGGTATTCCACTTCGTTTAATTGTTGCACCACGAGCATTGGCACAAGGGATGATTGAATATAAGGTACGGGGAACAGATGAAACCGGCTTAATTCCATTAAATGAAGTAATCTCTTTTGTACAAAATTGGATTCAAAAAGAAATGGAAAAATATAAATAAAACTCAAAAGTAACAAGTCAAAAATTATTAAAGCGTACTACCAAAAAATGGCAATACGCTTTTTTATTTTATAGAATAAAAACACTTACATTTTAAAAATTTTCACATTAAATCAACAATTTAAAGATTTTTAATTGTAATATTTTGACAGACTGAAAATGAAAAAAATCTAGAAGTTTTTACTTTAATGAAAAAAAATCCGGAATCATTAATTGACAGACATTATGCCGCTCAAAATAATCTTGTTATTATTCCAAACACAAAAAATGAAAGTAATACATTAACCAAAGCTACGGAAAATTTATATCGTTATATTGATACATTTGAAACACTTAACACGGATTTAAAAAATCAAGTTTCAACAGATTTAATTCATCAATTACTGATTAAAATTGATAATATAATTATGAACACACCCAACATTAAATTTACATCATTTTGCCAATATTTTCTTGTTTATAATCTGTCACAATCCCTGTATCCGGTTATTGCAAACAAAGACAGATTACCACTATTAAAAGATTTAATCATCGGATATATTAAAAATAGACACCATATTTACAAGTCTCTTGGATACACACCGGTTATTATGCAAACAATGTATGATAAAAAAAACAAAACCAGAGGCATTAAAATTGCCACACAAATACAAGAAATCGACATTATAAACATCATGACTCACCTTGATGAAGATGATTCGTTAGATATGTATTATCTGATACCTGATATGTTTAACAAAACACTTATTCAGAAAATTTTTGATATAAATAATATTTCAATAAGTTCTGAAAAATTATCACAATTACCGGATATCATCATTAAAATCAAAAAAGATTATTTTTTGATAGAATACCAAACGATGAAGAAAACAGGGGGTGGAAAAGAAAAAAAGCCAAAGAAAAACTGAATTATATTAAACAAAAAACGACACCCCCTCCATCTTCACTTTATTACCTATATTGACGGACCTTTATCAAATGCTATTTTTTCACAAAACAAAGTGAGACAACGTATTAATGCAAAAGAATTTCGACAGATTTTAAAAACAAAACCGCAAAACTATTTAATGAATACATATACATTTGCCGAGTTCTTTAAAGATTTGAAAGAATCAGCCAAATAAACATTTTAATTGCGAAAAAAGAGATAACCTTTAAACAGTTATTTTTTTTACCCTATCCAAAACACTATTGTATATAATCAAAATTAAAATATCAACCAATTCACTCTATAGAGAACAACAGAAACCAAAATTTTGAATAAATGATATAGAAATTTATTTATCTAACATCTCATCCCTTTGCTATTTCGGCAATTTTACGAATAATACGTTCCACCCCTTGCAATCTATCTTTTAACTGAACCCACGGTCGCATTACAACTACTTTTTGATCAGGACGAATACGTATCGTTCCCATTTGATCTGAGATATATGCAATTAATCCGCTCGGATTTGGAAACGTATTTTGCCAAAAGGAAATTGTCGCTCCTTTTTCACCGGCATCCAATCGTTCAATGTAAGCCTGACGACATAATAACTTTAATTGAATGGTTGTAAACAGATTCTCTGCTTCTGTCGGATAAGGCCCAAAACGATCTGTCAATTCTATCTTTAAATTTTCCACTTCTTCTTCGGTTTCGATATTTCCAATACGGTTATATAATTGCATACGGGTATCTAAATCCGGTATATAAGAATCCGGCAAAATAACAGGCAATCCAACTGATATTTGCGGCGAAAAAAGTTCCGTTGTTTGTTTTCCATCTGATTGCATACGCAAACTTTCAATCGCTTCAGCAAGCATTTTTTGGTATAAAGCAACCCCAACTTCCCGAATATGCCCTGATTGCTCTTGTCCTAACAAATTACCGGCCCCTCGAATATCTAAATCGTGACTGGCCAATGTAAAACCTGCTCCTAAACTATCCAAACTCTGCATTACTTTTAAACGTTTTTGTGCCGTTTCATTCAGTCGCATATATGGCGGAATCGTTAAATAGGCATATGCCCGCAACTTACCTCGTCCGACACGTCCCCGTAATTGATACAATGCCGACAAACCAAACATATCCGCCCGATAAACAATAATGGTATTAACCGATGAAATATCCAAACCTGATTCTACAATACTGGTCGCCAACAGCACATCATATTTTTTATCAGAAAAATCATGCATAATTTTTTCCAACTGTGTTGCTCCCATTTGTCCATGTGCTTCAACAACTTTAATATCTGGAACCAGTGCTGATAAAATTTCCTTAACCTCTCCCATATCCGATATGCGTGGACACACAAAAAACACTTGCCCGCCTCGAAAATGTTCCCGAAGAATCGCTTCTTTAACAATAACGGGATCAAAAGGTGTCACAAAGGTTTTAACTGCCAATCTATCCACCGGAGGCGTAGCAATAATGGATAATTCACGCACACCTGAAAGAGACAGTTGCAGTGTTCGAGGAATGGGTGTTGCCGTTAACGTCAACACATGAACCCCTTTTTGCAATTCTTTTAAGCGTTCTTTATGAGCAACACCAAAATGCTGTTCTTCATCAACAATAACCAACCCTAATCGTTTAAATTTCATATTTTTGGACAAGACGGCATGTGTCCCAATTAAAATATCTAACTTACCATTTTCAACTTCATCTCGAATTAACTTTGCTTTGGAGGTACTTACCAATCGGGACAAGCTATCCACCCGAATCGGAAACCCTTTAAACCGGTCCTTAAATGTTTGAGCATGTTGCATCGCCAATAATGTCGTAGGGGCAACCAAGACAACCTGATATCCTGCCATTGCAACTAAAAATGCCGTTCGTAAAGCAATTTCCGTTTTACCAAAACCGACATCACCACAAACAAGTCTATCCATCGGCCGTCCCAATGCCAAATCCGATTCAATTTCCGATAATGTTCGCAACTGATCATCTGTTTCAGCATAGGGAAATCGCATACAAAATTCCTGATATGTTCCATGTGGAATTAATATTTTTTCTGATTGATTTAAAGCACGTGCCGAAGCAATACCGATTAATTTTTCCGCCATAACAAATAAATCTTTTTTTACCCGTTCTTTACGTTGTGCAAAAACAGGTGATCCAAGTGTATCCAAACTTATATTTTCCGAACCATATTTTGACAGAACATCTGCATTTTCTACCGGTACAAATAATTTATCTCCACCGGCATACTGCAAACAAATACAATCGTGAACCGCCCCACCAGTTGTAATGGGAAACAAACCCGTAAACTGTCCAATACCATGCGTTTGATGAACAACATAATCATTTAAATTTAAGCTCCCAATATCCGTAATAAAATTTTTGGCACGTACTTTTGGTTTTCGCCGACGAACCTGTTCCCCCAAAATATCGGATTCCGTTACAATCCGAATATCTTGCGTATAAAATCCCGATTCAAAAGGAGCAACCAATACACTGGGAGACTGACTTAGTGCCTCTTTCCAATTATGTGCTTCCGTTACCGTATATCCGTGTTCCCGAAAAATACCCCGTAACCGTTCTGCAGCACCAAATGTTGCAGCCGTTAATACAATAGCCCGATTATCCCCTGTCAGTTCCTGAATAACAAAATCAAACACATCCCCTTCCGATTTATCGGAGATCACACTTTTATGATAAGATTGACCGATACGACCGCCTTTATCAATTTTATCCGGCTCAACAAAGGGAGAAAACGTATATGTTGCATAAGTGTTTAACCGATTTAAAACCATCTCAGGTGTTTCAAAAAACAATTCCGGCGGAATAGGATAATAAGCATCAGATATATCCATTCCTAAACCTGATAAGGCCGTTTGACGGGATTCGGCATATTCCAAAATCTGTTCATATCTGGAAAACAAGGCATCTCGTGCTTGCCAATCCAATGAAAATGAAACATTATCCAAATAATCAAACAATGTTACCATTTCCGAATGTAATAGCGGCAAGAAATGTTCTATACCGGCAACGGCTATACCATTTGAAATACTCTCGTAAAAATAATTATGTCCTGTTCGACCAAATAATGTGCGAAAACGAGTGCGAAACAAAGCAATGTTTTCGGCCGTTAAACGATATTCAGCCATCGGTTTTAATACAACTTCCCGAACGGGCTTTAACGTTCTTTGTGTCATTTCATCAAAAAAACGCATAGAATCAATTTCATCACCGAAAAAATCAATCCGAACCGGATGAAGTGTTCCGGTCGGAAAAATATCTATTAAACCACCTCTAACAGCATATTCACCCCGTTCCATAACCGTTGTGGTTGACTGATAACCGTTTTTGTTTAAAAATGCCCGTAATTCATCAAATGAAATATTATCTCCTTCCTTTAATGATAAAAAAGCATCCTGAAAAAAAGAAACAGGTGGTACTTTTTGCATAATGGCACTAACAGTTGTCAAAATTAAAATAAACTCTTTGTTATCAGCCGAACTTGTTAATCTGTCAGCCAAACGCCCCAATGTATCAATTCGTTCTGCCGTAATATCCGCTTTAGGAGAAACTCTGTCATATGGTACAGTATCCCAATTCGGAAAACACAAAACCCGAACATTCGGCAAACAAAGTTGTACCAGTTCTTTTACAAAAGACATCTGTCTGTCATTGGGGCAGATATGACAATGTATTCCCGTTTTTTTTCGACAAAGCTCTTTTAAAACAAGTCCCTGTGTTCCATTGGGAATCCCACACCAATCAATTATCGACATTTTTTATAAACGCTTTCATCTGCTTTATCTAAAAGAATGTAAAACCAACTGTAAAAAGTTTTTCGGCTTCTCTTGCTTTTCCCCGTGCAACAAACAAAATAACCGTATCTTGAGGCAATACTTGTAAATCAGGCATTGCAACAATAAATTGTTCCCCACGCATAACACCGGCAACAACTACACCGTCCGGTATTTTCAAATCTGAAAGCGGACGCTTTGTGATTTTAGACGTTTCCATTGCTTCCACTTCCAGCACTTCCCCGATGCCGGACTGAATAAAGTAATCGTTTTTTACTTTTCCTTTACGAATATGGCGTAAAATAGCCGAAACCAAAACAGCATTCGGTTCAATGGTTAAATCCACACCCAAACCGGTTACCAAATCTTCATACAATGGATTATGAATTAATGCACATGTTCTTTCCACCCCGTTTCGTTTTGCCAATAACGATAATAAAATATTACTTTCATCAGACTGTGTTGTAGCTATGGCAACCTGATATGCTGGCAAATTTAAATCATCAATTAATGTATCATCTAAACCATCACCGTGAATAACCAACGTATTATTTAATTTTTCTCCCAACCAACGGGCTCGAGCTTCATCCTTTTCAACCACTGTCACATTTTGCGAAAATGTAGTTCGTTCCAAAATATTAGCAATCTGATATCCTACTTTTCCACCTCCAAAAACAACCAAATACTTCGGAGAAATCGTTTGATAAGCTAAAATATCCAACATTTGCAAAAAATGTTCCGTATCAGTAACAACATAAATATCATCACCCCACCGCAAAGAAGTATTTTCCATAGATATTAATTTTCTACGCCGACGCAATGCCACAAAACAAACAGGAACATCCGTACACATTTTTTTTAAATCAGCAACTTTTTTACCAATTAAAACAGAATTTTTACGAATACGCAAACCAACCAATTTAACCTGTCCACCAGCCAAATTAACCATATCTACCGACGAAGCAACCGTTAAACTTTCCAATATTTGATGAGCTGTTTCCACTTCCGGAGATAAAACAATATCAATTCCCTGTGATTGTAAAAAAGATTTATATTTAACAGATAAATATTCCGGAGCAGCAATACGGGCAATACGGGTCGGCACATTAAAAACAGAACGAGCAACACCACAGGCAACTATATTTGTTTCATCCGAACCGGTAACCGCCAAAAAAATATCTGCCGAACCCGCTCCAGCCTTTTCCAAAACAGCCGGATACGAGGAAGAACCTTCAATCGTTTGAATATCTAACAATTCACTTAAATTACCCAACCGATTTACATTATTGTCAATTAAAATGATATCATGATTTTCAGCACGTAAATATTTTGCTAACCCGACACCGACCTGTCCTGCTCCTGCAATAATAATTTTCATTTATTCCCCCTGTTTCTCCGAATTGTCAAAAAAATCTTCTACTAAATGATACACCTTTTTTTCATCGTTCATACAAAACATTTGCCGACAAAATTCAGCATGTCCGATATACCCTTTTGCATACCAGGCCAAATGTTTACGCATGGCAAACAAGCCTGCTTTTCCATAATATGACAACATCATTGCTAAATGTTCACATATCAAATCTGCCAATACTTTCCCTGTTATATTCGGCTGAGTGGATACATCTGCTAATTGATGCAATACCCATGGACGACCTAACATCCCCCGTCCAATCATTGCACCGTCTGCCTGTGATATGTCTAATGCCATTTTCAATGAGTGTTTATCCGTAATGTCTCCGTTGACAAAAACAGGAATATTCACAACCTGTTTAACAGCTTGAAGGTTTTGCCAATCTGCCTGCCCACTATATCCCTGTTCTTTGGTACGAGCATGAATAGTTATCCCATCCACACCGGCATCAACTAATTGTTTAGCAAAAGAAACAACATTTTTTTGTTTTTCATCCCATCCCAATCGGGTTTTAACCGTTACAGGGATATCTACTGCCCGTTTAACAGCGGATACCAACCGAACTGCTATATCGGCATTTTTCATTAATGAAGCACCACTTCCGTTTGTGATAAGTTTTTTAACCGGACATCCCATATTAATATCCACACCGATTGCCCCGTTAAAAACAGCTTCTTTGGCTGCATAAACAAGTGCTGTTTCATCAATCCCCACCAATTGAACAACAATATTTTGCTCATCGGCAATCCGCATCATCCGACACGTTGATACCGCTCGTCGATACAAGGAATTTACACCAATCATTTCCGTGAACAACGTTTCATTTCCGAATTTACGACAAATCATTCGAAACGGTTTATCCGTCACACCGGCCATTGGAGCCCCACAAACAAATGAGCGTTTCAATGGACGCACTGTTAATGCCCTCCGTTCTGTCAAAACTTTATCTGTTTGAAGCGACGTTTCCTCAATATCCATACCCACTGTTTCTGTTAACTGTGTCATGAATCAACCTGCTTTGATTTAGGAATAACTCTTGACTTCGAGGGTACAATCTTATTTGGGGTTGTTTGACTGGTAAAAACTTGTTTTGATTTTGGTTCACGCACCTGCTTAGGTTTAAGCGGAAGCAAACAACTTTCATGTAATACTAAATGATAAATCCCTCTGTCATTCATTTTTTTCTGCAAAACAGCCTGTTTGTGTAATTTTTCCCATTTGGGAGAATGATCCGCCAAATCTTTTGCTTTTGGAAACAATGTTTTTAATGCTTGTTCCAACCACTGAATAGCAGCCCGATAATCGCCTTGTTCTTCATACAGTTGCGACACTTTAAACTGAGCCGGTGTATAATTACTTTTAGCCGCCCGAACATACCAATACAGTGCTTTCTCCCTATCCGGCTTTACCCATTTATTTTCGGTATATATTTCACCCAAACGCATACAGGCATCAATGTGATCCTGATCACAGGAACGTTCATAAAAAGCAACGGCTTTACGTGGATTGGCATCAACATCCCGTCCTTGTTCATATGCTTGTGCTACAACATACTGACTGTCTTTATCACCATAATCCGCCAAACGGGCATGCCAAGCTAAATCCCAATAATCATCATCTTGAGGTGTCATAGAATTGGGATTTTCTTTATAGAATTTTTCCAATGTTAGTTTGTTTTTTTCTTGTTCTTTATTATGCTTTTCAATAGCTGCAATTTCTGCCTTATCTTCTGCCGATAATTCAGCACAATACACATGCAGCCCCGTTCCCAAAATACAAACGAGAAAAAAAAGAGGCAAACTAAAATAAAACAGTTTCTTTTTCATTTGTTTTATGGTATAGCATAGTTCAAACAAAAAGGAAAGTTAAAAATGACACAACAAGTGACAATTATCGGTGCCGGTCTGGCTGGAAGCGAAGCTGCCTGGCAACTTTTAAAACGAGGTATAGCTGTTCACATGATTGAAATGCGTCCTCAAAAAACAACACCGGCTCATACAACAGATTTATTCGGCGAATTGGTTTGTTCTAATTCTTTACGTTCAGACGATTCAGAAATCAATGCTGTTGGATTACTGCATGCCGAAATGCGTGCATGCGATTCATTGATTATGCATTGTGCCGATGAAACACAAGTGCCTGCCGGCGGAGCTTTGGCGGTTAACAGAACGGAATTTGCAAAAAAAATAACAGATACGCTTAAAAATCATCCGTTGTTCACGATAGAATATAGGGAAGCCGACTTACCAACTGACACACAAAACCCTATTATCATTGCAACGGGACCATTAACATCTGACAAAATGGCAAGTGATTTACAACAATTAACACAGTTGGATTCCCTTCATTTTTTTGATGCCATTGCCCCTATTGTCTATACCGAAACAGTGGATATGAATCATGCTTGGTATCAATCTCGTTATGACAAAGGAGAGGGAACGGATTATTTAAACTGTGCATTAAGTAAAGACGAATATAATACATTTATTGATGCCCTTTTATCGGGCGAAAAAATTGCCTTTAAAGAATGGGAAAAAAACACACCGTATTTTGAAGGTTGCCTACCTGTTGAAGTGATGGCTGAACGAGGCAGACAAACATTATTGTTCGGGCCAATGAAACCGGTGGGATTATCCAATCCGCATGAAGATGGTCGCCGTCCGTTTGCGGTTGTTCAGCTTCGTAAAGAAAACAAAGCCGGTACACTAATGAATTTGGTCGGATTTCAAACAAAATTAACATATGGTGCACAAAAAGAGGTATTTAAACTCATTCCGGCATTAAAAAACGCCGAATTTGCTCGTTTTGGCGGTATTCATCGTAACACATTTGTTTGCGGGCCGAAGGTTTTAACAGAAAAACTGAATTTAAAACAACGACCGAACATTCGTCTTGCCGGACAACTGACAGGATGTGAAGGATACATTGAAAGTGCGTCTATCGGATTATTAGCCGGATTATTTACTGCCCTACCCGATTTACCTTTACCGCCTCGGGAAACAGCACTCGGCTCAATGCTTTCTCACATTACAATTGAAGCGGAAGAAGAAACTTTTCAACCGATGAACATTAATTTCGGTATATTCCCCGAATTAGATTTATCAACAACAATGGCAGAAGGAAAACGAAAAAAAGTCAAAGGACAAGATCGCAAACGCCTTTACACAACTCGTGCAAAAGAAAAATTAACTAATTGGGTACAACTTATCAAATAAATCTAAATATAGGAGCCTTACAGCAGGATCCTTTCGTAAGTCTATTTTATACTAAACTATTTACTGCCATTGTAATTTGTATAGGCAATTTTTACTATAAAAAACAAAGTTGTAATATGTTATTTTTTATGCCGGATTTTTCATTTTAACTATTGCTTGTATTTCGGAAAATACAACATAGGCACATCAAATTTATAGCCCAAAAACTGTTGTACTTTTATTGTAATTAACTGAAACATTCTTAAATCCACAAATAAATTTATTTAAACCAAATCAGCTCCGAAAAACGATAGAGGTGTTATGTAAAAATTTATTGACACACATTAAACAATATAATAATATAATAAAAACGGAGTATTAGATGAAACCGAAACAAAAAGAACAAATTAATGTACAAACACTTTTAGACAATCCGGTAGCAAGTACTCAAAAGGCTTTGCATATTCCAAAAGAAGGAATATTGGGATGGTTATCTTATGCCGGTTGGACTTTGACAATTATTTTTCCACTTGTTCTAATGATTTATCAAAGTCCGACAATGTATAGCTATATTGAAAAATTTAAAATGAGTTATGATTTTTATTTTCCGTTTCATAATTATATTGTACATGGTGTTTTAATAGGTATTGGTATTCTGTTTACATTGATAACGATGTGGAAATCAAAATTCCCTATTTCACCAAAAACAAAAATATTTCTGTTTTTTGTTTCTATTTTATTTATAGAAAGCCCTTTACATCCACTGCTTTTTTTTGATGTTGTGTGGTTCTTTCTATTTTGTTGGTATATTCAATATTTTTATAAAAAATCAAAAAACGGATATCGTTATGTATGGTTAAAAGTTTTATTATTCACACTTATCGGATTGTTACCTTTTTTTGTAATTAAGCGTTTAACACAATCGTGGGATGAGGCGGATTGGGAGAATGTTATGGGATACATCGACTCAATGTAATGATTATGGTAAATGTAACCGTGGGATGATTGGGAAGAGTAGGGTCTTATGGGTGATGTGATGTATTAAACGATGAAGTGTGTTTTCATTTAGTTGGGGAGATAGAGATTCTTATAGGTAATGTGTAGATGCTTAAAACAAAATCAGTACAAAATTTAATTTTTGAAGTAACTCCCGTATGTTCTTTAAATTGCAAGCATTGTTATAATATCCAGAAAATATCAAATCAATATCCGTCGGTTTTATTGAATACAGAAAAAACATGTGAGCTTCTGAAAACAGCTATTTCCAAGATAGGATGTAAAAAACTTATTTTAACGGGCGGAGAACTGTATACCCGTCCGGATGTAAATGAAATTCTCTTAACAGCAGAAAAGTGCGGTATAAAAAAGATACAAATTATGACAAACGGTTCCTTTTTAGATGCCGAAAAAATTGCTTTTGCAAAAGCACATAAAGTTCAAATGTTTGAAATGTCCTTCATCTCCGCCGATAAAAAAATCTTTGATACGCAAGCACAAGCTAAAGGATTTTCTGCTTTTGATAATGCCGTTATCGCAACACAAGAAATCATTAAGCAAAATGTATTGATTTCGCATATTTTTGTTGCAACGAAAAAAAATATTCATACATTACAAGATACTTTAAATTTATCTTATGCATTGGGTGTGCGTAATTTTTCGTTTAACAGATTTAACCCGTGTGGTAACGGAAAAATTTATTTAGAGGATTTACAGCTGTCCCCTTCGGAATTGTTAAAGGGTTTGGAAATTTGTGAAAATTTTGCCATAACACATTCGGATATCGCTATTCATTCGCCAATTAATATACCTCCCTGTATAATAGATATAACAAAATTTAAACACATTTCCTTTACACTTTGTGGTATTGGATTTAAACAAAATATTATTGTGATGGATTATTTGGGAAATATCCGATTGTGTTCTTTTTCACCGACAATTATAGGCAATATTAAAAAAATGACTTTATCACAATTATTCAAAACACAACAGGCTAAAAATTTTATTGATGCTCATCCTGATTTTTGTAACCCTTGTAAATTAGTGAAAAAATGTCAAGGTGGATGTAAAGCCTCTGCTGATAATTGTTTTGGTAATGCTTGGGCTGAAAATCCTTTTTTGGCACAATACAAATCAAATCCTTTGCGATAAGTTATTGAAATATGAATAATTTCTTATCCACTTCAACCGATTTATGTTTAATAAAGTAAGATGCAAAAAAACTGATTTTTTATAACAATTCAACTTAAACAGTTGGGGCTTGATAAAATGTATTTTCCCGAATTGGTAAAATAACACCATCCGGAACAGATACGGCCTCCAATCGGCTAACCCGACTCCATAACGGTCCCTGTAAGCAGGATTCCCGAAAAAGAGATAAAGTATCCGTTTCTCCTTGTGCATAAATTTCCACACAACCGTTGTGTCTGTTGCGTACCCACCCCGAAATACCTAAACGCAATGCTGTTCGAACGGTCCAAGCACGGTAACCGACTCCCTGAACACGTCCGAACACATAAAAATGAGCTGTTTCTACCGACATTATCTTTTTTATTGTGCCAAAATACTGATTGATTTAATCAATTGATTTTTCAATTCATCTTGGGTTGTTAATTTTTTCGGTTGTGCCGGCTGAACAGTTTCTTCGGCTTTCGGAGTCTGTTGACGAACCGGTTCAACATAAACACGTCCTTTTAATTTACGTCCTAAGGCCCGTTCACACATAGATGTATATGTCGGTTGTATCGGTTGAGTATTTTCATTTGTTACTCCAACTGCCGTTAATAAACTACCAACACCTTTTTCGTTGGCTTTATCTATCAATTTATTAATGGCTTTATCTGTTGCTTTTGCCACCGTATTTTGAACAACTTCTCGTGCATCCAAAGACACTTTTGGGGCGGTAAATGAACCGGTTAACTTAATAATTTGTGCCATTTGCAACGCATTATTATGTGAAGAATTCGGCAATTCGGGAATTAAAGAAACATTCATCGTTTGTTTTGGCAAATCGACTATTCCGCTTAACAATAAGTTCAATGTTGATGTTTCAACGGCAACACTATCTTTCATCGTTAAAATACCATTATTGGCTTTAACATTAATCACACCGCAATTTAAGGTGCTTTCTGCATCTGTTTGTGAATAAGAGAATGATTTTGCTTTTTGGAACAATCCAACCGTTTCCGGCAAAGCATTAAACCATTTATTTACAATTTTACCCTGCGTTACTTCTACTTCTGCCGTACCGGTCAACGTGGATAAAATTTGAGCGGTATCCGTTCCGACAAAAGCCAAATTAGCCATTAAATTAGCTGTTGAACCCGATACGTATTCCGTTAAAAACTTCAATTTATCCAAATTTAAATTTTCAGCAGAAGCCGTTACCTGAATTTGTGGTACAGACAATGCATTTTTAACCTGAACTGCTGTATTTAATGTACCGGCAATTGTTCTGATTTGAAGTGGATTTGCCGTAATAACACCGTTATTAAATGCTGTACGCCCCGTAATGCCGTAATATTCATCTGCATCCGGTATTAATTTAACGTTTGCTAATTGCCAATCAATTTGACCGGTTAAAAGAGATAAAACGTCTGATTTCGGTTGTTGATTTGAAACAGTTGCCCCCTGCTGTGCAACCGCATTTGTATTGGTTGCAGGCTTTTGAGCTGTTATGTCAGCAGGTGTCAGAAAATCGTTTTTATCTAAATAATTTGAAACAACACGCCCGTTAATAGCTATATTTTCTTTGTTTTTCTTTAAAGAAAAGATTGCCTCAATGTCTGAACGGTTAGCCGTTAAAGTTAATTTTTCAACAGCCAAAACAGAGTCTTTTAATGTTGCAGAAAAAGTCACATTCATCGGTTGAAGACCCAATTTTTCCGTTAAAGCCGATTTCGGTAATGTAAGTGTTCCCAAGGCATTTCCCGACATGTTTGTTTGAATGTTTTGTAATCCGCCTTTTACTTTTAATTCAACGATGTCATCCAAAATAATTTTAACATTATCTAAATTAACATTTTCCGTATCACCTTTAATAAAACCGGATACTTTGGCGGTGGAAGCCGGAATATTGCTACTTACACCTAATTGTTTTAATGTTTCTTGTAATTGAGGCATTTGTGCATCAATACTGATAACAACGTCTTTTAATTGTTGAATATTACCAATACTTCCAAATATTTTTGATGAAATATCAAAAATTTTTAATTCCCCATTAAAAATAAGATTGTTTGTTCCTTTAATTAAAGATAACCAATCAGCATTGATACTCAATTGTATCGGTTTGGCATCATAATTCATATCCAACGTTAACATACGCAAGGCTTTTAATGATAAATTGTTCAATGTTAACTTGTGTGTTTTTTCTTTATCCCGATAAGAAATTATCACTTCTTTCATATCAATGGAATCAATACGCATATTACTTAAATACGGATTGGAAGTTAACGCATTCGAACTATTTCCCATTGCAACATCCATGCTATTTTTGTCTTTGCTTTCCGTTCCGAATGTTAAGTTGTTTTGAGTAGGTGTATTTACAACATTGACTTCTGCTTTTTGCAAAGAAATGCTGACAATCTGTACTTTTTTATCCATAATTAAAGGACCTAATGCCAATGTTCCTTCGGCAGAAGCAACTTTTACAAACGGGGCATTATCGGAAAATCCGGTCGGATTACCGATGGTAATATCCGTTATTTTAACGGTCGGAATCATGGAAATTTTCATTTCAATCCGTTGAATAGTAACCGGACGGTTCAGTGCCGTACTTAATTTTGCTTCAATATCTGCCCGATAACTGTTAATATCAAACATCCATATAAAAATACCCACGCCGATAAGTGCCAATACAAAAATTAAAGCAAACAGTTTAAATAGTAATTTCATGCACGTTCATCCTTTTTAAAATAGTCAAACGGATTGACTGATTGAGTTTCATTAAAACCTAAAAATTCAAATGTTTCTTTCATATGTATCGGCATATCTGCTAACACACACAATTCCCCTTTTATCGGATGGGGCATCCGAATACCACGGGCATGCAAATGCATTTTGCGTTCGCTTTTCAGTCCCAAAGAAACTGCCCGTTCATCACCGTACTTTACATCACCGACAATCGGTGTATTCAATACCATGCAATGTACACGCAACTGATGTGTTCGCCCCGTTAATGGGGCTAATTCCAACCAACTGGCTTTACGACTAAGAGAATCTAAAACCCGATATAATGACTGTGCCCGTTGCCCGTTATCATAATCCACTTTCATTTGTTCCCCGCCTTTTACATTACTCAACTTTGATAACGGCGCATCGATTTTGCCCGATAACAATTTCGGCTTTCCGACAACAACTGCCCAATAAATTTTTTGTGCTTTACGGGTTTTAAAAGCTTCTGCCAATTTAGCAGCAGCATTTGCCGTCCGTCCCAACACCAAAACACCGGATGTATCTTTATCCAATCGATGAACCAAGTGTGGTTTTTCATCCAGCCCGAAACGTAATGCATCTAACATTCCGTCAATGTGTCGTTCTGTTTTTGACCCGCCTTGCACAGCTATGCCCGAAGGTTTGTTTAATACAATAACGGATTCGTCTTTATAAATAACCAACGACTGCATAAATTCAATATCAGCTTTGGATAGATCACGTGGTAAATCTTTCTTTTCATTAACAGACAAGGGCGGAATACGAATTTCGTCATCTGTTTTTAATCGATAATCAGCCGTTGTTTTGGCTCCATTTACCCGAATGTTTTTACCCCGAATCAACCGTTGTAATTGTCCGTTTTTTAAATCCGGATAATGGCGTGCAAACCATCTATCCAGACGGATATCACTATCTTTTTGTGCAACTTTTATCAACTGTACGGCTGACATATTTTCTCCCTTTTATTTGTTGTATATTCCTTTTTATCAGAATTTGCAATTATTTTTTTTGTTGATTTTGTTTCTTTTGCCTTAAATCATTCCAATAATCAATTCTTTTTTTAATTTCCCGTTCAAAACCACGTTCCACAGGCGTATAAAAAGTTTCTCTTTTCATTTCTTCCGGAAAATAGTTTTGTCCCGAAAAACCGTCTTTTGTATCCGGATCATACTGATAATCCTTTTTATATCCCAAATCGGCCATTAATTTAGTAGGAGCATTTAAAATATGTTTCGGGGGCATTAATGTGCCTGTTTCAACAGCTCGTTGACGGACTTTATTCCAAGCCCGATAAACACCGATTGATTTAGGGGCCGTTGCCAAATAAACAACCAATTGTGCAACCGCTAAATCACCCTCCGGCGACCCAAGTCGTTCATAAGCATCCCACGCACTGTGTGCCTGCACTAACGCCAACGGATCGGCCATACCGACATCTTCTGCCGCAAAACGGGTTAATCGACGTAAAATATATTTCATATCTTCTCCGGCAACGACCATTCGAGCACACCAATATAAGGCTGCATCCACATCCGAACCCCGCAAAGATTTATGCAATGCCGAAATTAAGTTGTAATGTCCATCTGATGATTTATCATAATTCGGCAACCGTTTTTGCAATAACAACTCTAAGCCGTCTTTATCTAATATTTCATTCGGTTCGGCATATGTCATAACGGTTTCAAGTAAATTTAAAAAATACCGTCCGTCACCATCTGCCAAATTTTTAATATATGTTTTACCAACTTCATCCAACGGCAACAATCGATTACACACCATTTCTGCTCGTTCGGTCAAGCGATCCAACGCCTCATCATCCAACCGATTTAAAACAAATACCTTGCAACGGGAAAGTAAGGCACTGTTTAATTCAAAAGAAGGATTTTCCGTTGTTGCTCCAACTAGTACAACCGTTCCATCTTCAACAACGGGTAAAAACGCATCTTGTTGTGAACGATTAAATCGATGAATTTCATCCACAAACAATAAGGTTGCCTGTCCCATCCGGCGTCTGTTTTGAGCCGCCTCAAATACTTTCCTTAAATCGGAAACGCCCGAAAAAACAGCGGACAAAGCCTCAAAATGCATATTTGTTTCTTGTGCCAAAATACGAGCGATGGTTGTTTTACCACATCCTGGAGGTCCCCATAAAATAAATGAGGTTAATTTTTGTGCTTTTATCATACGCATTAACGGAGCTTTATCCGATAACAAATGATTTTGCCCGACAACATCCGTTATGTTCTGCGGTCGTAATCTATCAGCAAGCGGTTTTGCCGTTGTGCCTGAAAAAAGCGTATCAATCATTACAATGCAGCCTCATCCGCCACGGCAATATTATGATCGGCCATTTGACTCACATTCTGATATTGAGAAAATCCACTTATCATCAAAATAAACAACAAAAATAAAATAATACCAATGGCAATTAATTTTCGTTTAATCGGTTGTTCTTGAATGGCTTGATTGATATTTTGTTTTAAATTCTGTATATTTTTCATTTTTAACCTCGCAAAATTATTCTTCTTTTTAAAATAACACAATTAAAAAAAAACACAAGAACAATCATATCAATCATTTAAAAAATCTTGAAAAAGAGAAATATTTTTCATATAATGCATATACAATTTATCATAGCGAGCTGTTTAATGAAAAAAATACATCTGATTATACTGTTTTTTTGTGTTATTTTAACATCGTTTATCACTTATGCTGAAGAACGGATTTTTTTGCAGGAAGATACCCGACAAATTCCATATATTTATTATCCGAAAAAACAAACACTATGTCCGGAAGACAAATCTAATTTCAATTGTTTAAATGTATTTCTACATACAAAGACAAGTTTACACATTCAAACCGAAACGGGCAAACGGGTTTACATACAAACACGAGAGCATAATGTATATCAGTTGCTTCAAGATTCTCGTATAACCAGTACAACACCCAAAAAAATTGCCATTTTATACATTTCGACTGGTAAATATATTCAATTTTGGAATAACTTTTATCATTCTGCCGAACGTTATTTTTTACCGAATCATCATAAAACTTATTTTTTGTTTACCAATCATGACACATTAGATGTCCCAACAAATGTTATTAAAATTCATCAGGATCAGCTTCCTTGGCCATATATTACATTTCAACGATATCATTTTTTTTCAAAAATTGCACATTTATTGAAAGAATATGACTATATATTTTTTATGAATGGAACACTCTTTTTAAAAGATTATGTACATGAAGAAATTTTTCCAACAAAAGAACAGGGCATTATGGTAACACTTCATCCGGGGCAATATCGTAAAGCTCCTGCTACTTATCCGTATGAACGCCATCCGTCTTCACAAGCATATGTTTCTTATGAAGACGGAATATATTATGTTGCAGGTGGATTTAACGGCGGTACAGCAGAAAGCTTTTTAAAGTTAACGGAAACAATCAAACAAATGACGGAAAAAGACTTGAAAAATAATATTCTTCCTCAATGGCATGATGAAAGTATGCTAAACAGATATCTGATTGATTATATGAAAACAGGTAAAAAACCGCTTATTTTAACACCACAATATTTAATGCCGGAATCGGATTTTTTCAATATTGCCGAATTTTTACCTTACACAAAAATTTTAATTTTGGAAAAAAAACGATATGGTGGAGCCAAATATCTCCGTCAAAATAATTAATTAAATCCGTTCATAAGCAACTAAAAAATGATATCATTTCCGGATTAAATGCGAACAAAGTAAAGTAATATCATTACCTAATAGTTGCAAAAAAAGGGACGTATAAATGCAACACTTTTTTTCACATTTTGGCATTTTTTTTAATTTTGACTAAATAATTCAACTCAAACAATAATCTTTCATTTCTGCAAAAATTTGATTTTATCGATTTGAATAGGGAAAAAAAGGTCCCTTTTATTACACTCTCATATATAAATGCAACTTTATGATGTGAGGAGAAAGATATGCAAACTAAAATCAATGAACTTGGACGGAGTATGGTAGAAATGTTGGGCGTGCTTGCCGTTATTGGAGTATTAAGTGTTGCTGGCATACTGGGGTATAAATTTGCCATGAATAAATATATTGCTAATGAAACCGTTAATGAATTGGCTATTCGGGCAAATGATA
>SUUT01000039.1 GCA_015062385.1 Alphaproteobacteria bacterium
CATCCCGTATTGCCACCCCACAACCCCGACAACCGAAAGAATTCCGACAATCGCTAATACACCCAACATTTCTAAAATGCTTCGACCAACTTCTTGAACGCTCTTTTTATACATAGGCTCGCTCCTTATTCACATATACCTACATATATTATAAAAAAAGGTACCTTTTTTTCCCGCTTCGTTTCGGGAAAATCAGATTTTTGATAAAGTGGTAGTTTCTTCTTTTAATTGAATATCTTATACAAAATCAAAAAAAATGCAAAAATGTGTAAAAAATTGTTGCATTTATACGTACCTTTTTTTATAGCAAGGTGTTTTTTGTGATACTACTAAAAAGCGACATTAAAATGTCGCTTTTAGGTGTATATAAAAATTAGAAACCAGCTTAATTTATCCGATAAAATGTATGTCTGTTATAATAATTAATGGCATTGTTGGGTATTGGATAATATCTGTATCCGGTACTTGGTTGTTGGTAATATATCGGTTGACCATTATTTTCTGCTGAATGGTATGTTGGTTGCAAAACAATGGGAGTAGTTGCTGGACTTGTTACTGGAACAGCTACTTGATTTTGTGTTGTAGATTGTTTTGTGTTATCCTCTTTGCTTTTTTGTTTTAATTTTTCCTGTGTTTTAGTTGTTTGGGTTTGTTTATCTCTCATGCTTTCGGAGCGATATGTTGTGTGCTTGTCTGCCGTAGCGTGGACGTATAAAACGGTTTCTTGTGTAATGGTATTTCCATCTGCCCCTTGTGTGGTTCGTGTAATAACATTTTTACCATTTCGTAATTCGGTATCGGCAATAAGATTGTGATTTGCATCATAAACGCGAACAATGGCTATTTTCCCGTCTTTTTTTTCAACTTCCACAAATAATTCTTCCCGTTGGATATGTTCTTCTGTTATAGTCGGTTCAACTTTTTCAGATTTAGACAAATCTTCTTTAGATAAAGCACTTGCGATTGATGTATCGACTGTTTCTTGATTAGTAATATTTTCTTTTTTTTCTAAAGAAATATTCGGGATTGTTTGTTCCTTTGCCGGTATCAACTGCAATTCAGTGTCGGCATCTGTTTCAATTTTGGATTCGGGAGGAATTTTTTCATCGGATGATAATTTTTCATCTTTTTGTTGAATGCTTGCAATCAATGAATCAATTTCTTTGGTAATTAATTCTGCTTCATCAGAGACAGAGGGTGTTTGTTCGTCTGTTTTTACTGATTTTTTATCTGTGTTTTCAGTATCAGGTATCTTGACTTCTTTGGATTCTGGTTCTAAAATTATTGTTTCTTCTTTTTTCGACACGACTTCTGTTTCTTGTTTTTCTGTTTTTGTATCAGTATGTTCGTTTGCCTTTAATGGTAACAGTACCGGTCGAATTTGAGACATAATTTCCGGTTTGATTGTCTTTTGAAGTGCTGAAACACTTAAATCAATTTGTGATAAATCTTCTTTTTCACTATCAACTTTATGTTGTGTTATATCCTGAGAAATTGTTACTTTTTCATCCGCTGTATTTGTTGATAAGCTGCTTTCATTTTCGTTAAAAGACGGGATTGTTTGTTCCGGAACCAACTTGATGACGGTAATTTCCGCAGGAGCGAACAAACGCATTTGCGGTCCCCACTGTCCGGCTCCCCGAGAAACATATAATAAGCCGGCATTTGTTTGATGTAAACCATATAAATAACCGTTAAATATTTTTGTCGGAATGTGGAACGGGAAAATTTGTCCGCCGTGGGTGTGTCCGGAAATTTGTAAATCAATTTGTCCGGAAGCTAAGGTGTTAATAAAATCCGGTCGATGAGATAATAATATTTTATAATCTTTATTTTGTGCTGAAGATAATGCTCGAACAACATCGGCAGAATCACTGATCCGTCGGACTCCTTTGTAATCAGGAATGCCGGCTAAATAAACGTTTGGTGTTATTTGAACGCCTTCGTTATATAAATAAGTTATATCAGCTTCTTTTATTGCTTCTTTTGCTTCTTCGTGTCCGATATAAAATTCATGATTACCGGCAACGGCGTATTTTCCCAATGGAGCATATAATTGTGATAATTTGAAAAGTTTATAATGCAGATTTGTTGTTTTGTCGTCAATTAAATCTCCCACAAAAACAATTACATCCGGTTGAATTTCCTGAATGCGTTTTGTCATTTTTTCTATTTTGCTGTTTGATACGGATTGGTGTAAATGCATATCTGATAAAGCGACAATGGTTATTCCCGAATCAATTTTATTTGTTGTGATTGTGATTTCTCGAAATGAAGGAGTTTTTAATCCGGCATATAATGCCAAAAATGAAAGAAATACGGCGATGCCGGCAAAAACGCAGTTGGAGCGACGTAAAAAATTCGGTTGATTTAAAGCAAATTTACCCAACGGTTTTTTTCTGATTTTGCGAATAAGCCATCCAATTCCCCATATTGTATCCCGTACAAATATAAAGAGAAAGAAAAGGAATATCCAAATAAATAAGAAATAAAATATATGATAAATAACGGCATAAGAATTGCCAATATCAATGATACCTTTTTTTAACATAAGCGGAATAATCCATATAAGGCAAAGTGCCAAAAACAATCCGGCCTTTTTTGTTTTATCCCATTGGAACATTTGCCAAATGCGTAAAGATGTCCAAAAAATTGAAAAAAGAATAAACGATAGTATAAAAATTAATAACATGGGATACCTTTCCTTGCCTTTATGAATAACTGCTCTTATATTACACAAAAAATCGGACAAAAACAAGTTTTTTTTATTTGTTTTATAAAAAAATTAATATAGACAAACATTAAAAAGTATTATACAATATTAATATCAGGTTAAGTAGAAGGATTGCCAATGAAAAAACAATTATCGCCATTGGAAAAAGATATTTTACAACCGAATTTTTCGGGTGGGACATCTTTTTCTTTTAAATGGCAAGGAACTCCTGAAAAGGGGGTTGTGACAGCAACGGCAGTTCAGACAGATAATTGTATTCGAAAGGTTGTGGAATATAAAAATGGTGTTAAACACGGAACCGAAATTACCCGAGAAAGTTTAGATGATTCATTGGTGGTTGCTCAATATGATTCCGGAAAATTAACACAAGTGACATATCATCCGTCTGAAAATGAAAGCTATACTATTTTTTATCAAGATGGTATACCGCATCATTCTGACAGATTTGATGATGTCTCTTTTAAAGCTGTTCAAGATTTTAGTATTGCTCTACAATTACGTTTAACTACTCGGTGGGATGGTAATCCTCAACAGGGCTCATTGTATATTTACGATAATGATAATCTCTTACGGATAAGTGAGTATTTAAACGGAGAACGAAATGGAAAACAAGTATCCATTGGATTGCAAGATAATCCAAATGAAGAGATAATATATTTTGAAAACGGCAAACAGGTTGAAGCAAATTCCAGTAATATCTTAAAAACACTTGCGAATAATGGGCATACTTATGGGGAAAGTGTTAATTTGTTGGATATAATTAATCCAAATCATAATAATACGGAATTAGCAGGATAGTTATATATTTATCTTTTTCTTTTTTCGTTGATGCAGACGAATTATTTCATATATGGATTCAATGAAATATAAAATAATGCTCATCATTAATCCGACAACAAATAACCGGTTTCCAATGTAAGGAATAATGTATAAGGTAGCTAGATTATCGCCGATTAACAACCAGATAATTGTTTGTTTTAATGTAAAGCAATGTTTGCGTAAAGAAATATTATTTTTTAAGCAAAATAGTTTTAGCAACATGCAAGCAGAAATAAAAACCGAAATGCCACCGACATAACTAATAGGTGATAATAAAATTGCCATGTGCCAAGGGGTCTCTTCTATTAGAGATAAAATATCGGTTGTCATTAATATAATGATTGGGAACAAAAAGGCAACGGTGTATAAATAAAACTTCTCTACAATTGGTAAATATTCGACACACCGATACGTTGTGTTTCTAAAAAATAAAATGAACAAAACCAGTAAAATACCGCTTAACGCACTGTATAAACAATCAATGCCCCAAGATGTCTGCCCTAAAATAAAAAAATACAAAGAGTAAATTAAAATGAACAGCAGGGGATAATCTTTTAATTTTTCATTTTGTTGTAAGTGTTTTCGCTTCTGTCTTCGAATAAAAAAATTTAAACTTAACGAAAGCAGTGCCGGAATCCAAATTGTTCCCCAAAAAACAGGGATTAAATCTGAAATCATAAAATCTGTTTGTCCACCGTAGGTTTGTAATAAATACGTGCAACACATCATATAAAATGGTGGGGCAAATGTATAAATACATAGAAGAATAAATTGTTTTATATGCATTTAAACTTTATCCAATCATTTTTGTGAAAGAAATAATACGTCCAACCGTATTAACTGATTGATAATTATCGGCTTCTATTGGTTTGTATTTCGGGTTGTCGGATAAAATTTGAATTGAATTGTTAAACGGATTGATTTGAACACGCTTAACCACCAACATATCTCCAATGCAAAACAGATAAATGCCGTCTCCCGTGGGGGCACGACATGAAATATCTACCCATACAAAATCATTATTGCTGATTGTTGGTTCCATACTGTCTCCGACAACTTTTAATATTTTGATGTTATTCGGATGAACGGTTGTAATTTGATGAAGTGTTTCCACGGTCATCATTTGTTGACCAATAATGTGTGTGTTAAAATTAACCCGTCCGTTACCACAACAAGCAACCGTATCAACAACATCAATAGATATAGTGGTTTCCTGATGTTTTTTGTCTCCGTGTAAAAGCCAAATCCAATCAACGTTAAAAATTTTGGCGTATGTAATAGCAGATTTTTCATTTAACGGACGTTCGCCACTTTCATGTTTTTGATATTTGGGATATGAAAACAATTTTCCATTTTGACTGTATTTTTTGTAAAAATCCATTGCATCACGACAACCAAGTTTAATACGACAGGAAACCATTCTTTCAGATTGTGCTAAATCCTTTGTTCCTGAGCGAATCATTTTCTGTTCCTTTTTTTCAAAAAATAAAATTGTACGAAATGTACTTATTTTACCAGAATTTAGATAAATGTCAATAATTTTTGTTAATAGACAAAATAAGAGGTAATATCTTTTAAAAACAAAAAGTATCTCTCGACTTTGGTAAGCATGACATTACGCTGGTCGTAAAGTTGGCGACGTTCAGAACAAGAGATTGATGGTTATTTTTTTTATGCGAAATGCAAAAAAGAAACCCATAAATACTACGGGTTTCAAATATCTGAACAAAAACCTTTGACTATCAAAGCTTGCTCAAAAGAGACCTATTGAACGCAAACTGATTGTTCCGGAATTGTAATAACCAACGGACCGGCAATACCCGGATTGATTTGACAAGCCCCTTGTGAACAACCGCAACGAGGCATGCCACAACGAGGCATACCGCAATGAGACATCCCGCAATGAGACATCCCGCAAGTCGGTTGTGCATAAACAACCGGAGCCGGAGTTGTTACCGGAGCTGGTGTTGCAATCGGAGCTGTTTCTTCTTCAACAACTGTATAAGCCTCCGGTTCACCCAAATATGAACAACCGGATAATACAGAACACGCAATTGTTAATGCTAAAATTTTTTTCATAAAAAGGTCTCCTTTTCAGACATGGTTAATCAATACGAAATCTATCATATCATAATCATTCCATCCTTTCAACATTTTTTTTCGCATTTTAAAATCTTTATTTTTTTTCGTCAAATAATTTTAACGGATTGATTCATATTATGTAAATTAAGATGATTGTTATTGAATAAAAAAACTTGTTTTTTAATCTGTTTTTGTATATGCTGTTTTAAGCGAGGATAAAATGAAAAATTTAATGAGAATATTTATTGCAAGTGTATTGCTTTTAACGGGTTTGTTTTTATTTGTGGCATGTTTTTCATATCATGCCGGTGATTCGTCTTGGAATGTTGCCGGTTCATTGCCGACAAAAAATGTGTTGGGTGTATTGGGTGCAGTTATGGCGGATTGGTTATTGCAGATATTCGGTTGTTTGGCATTATTTATTCCGTTGGCTTGTTGTGTTTTTGCTCTTTTTTTATTTAAACGTGTTCGGTGGATTGGTTTCAGATTAACAATGTTTTTAATTGCGTTAATCGGGTCGGCTCTTTTATTGGGTGGGTCGGTTATTCCTGTTGATGCGGGTTTGACAAATGCTGGTAAAGGCGGTTTTTTGGGCTTTTATTTAGAACAATGGATTCGTCTTTCCGAAACTTGGCAATATTGTGTTGGTTGGGGCATTGTTGTTGTTTCTTTTGTTTTTGGTTTAAAGGTTCCGGTATTTTTAATTTGTCGGTGGGGTGGTAAAACAATTACAACAACCGTTTCTCATGTTCATAAATCGAATATTGGTATTGGTAAATTGAATTGTTGCCGTGAGTTTGTTATAAAACTTTTTAAACGCAAACAAAAGGAAACAGCAGATGAAAATCAAGAAACGGAAAGTTTATTTGAGAACGAAATAATTCATAATGAAACTATAAAAGAGAAAAAATCTTCGTTAAGATTATCAAAGAGAAAGAAACAAACATCTTCTGTTCAACGAATAGAACCGTCTTTTGATTTTGATGAAATGTCCGATGTAAAGCCACAAGAGGACTTAAAAGTCAGAGAAAAAGCAAAGGATGTAAAACAATCATCTAAAAATAAATCCGAAGGGACACAGTTATTAACACAGGGAAAGGATCGAGCAGATTCGTTGGAATTGCCGTCATCGGCTTTGTTAGATGCCGTGATCGCCAGTCAGGCACCTGTTTTGTCAAAAGAAGCTATGGATATGGTTTCACGAAATTTAGAGGCTGTTTTAACACAATTTGGCGTAAAAGGAAAGATTATTGGGGCACATCCGGGTCCTGTTGTAACATTATACGAATTTGAGCCGGCAGATGGTATTAAAGCCGCTCGGGTTATTTCTTTGGCAGATGATATCGCAATGAAAATGAAGGCCGTTTCTGTTCGATTAGCGGTCATTCCCGGAACAAGTTCCATCGGTATTGAAATGCCGAATGCCAAAAGAGAAACAGTTTATATTCGTGAAATGATTGAAAATATTAAATTTCAGGCCAATAGTGGAGCATTGCCGTTGATTTTGGGAAAAGATATCGGTGGAACTCCGATTTTTGCAGATTTGGCAAAAATGCCCCACTTGTTGGTTGCAGGAACGACTGGTTCTGGTAAGTCTGTAGCTATTAATACGATGGTTTTGTCTTTGTTATATCGTTTTACACCGGCCGAGTGTCGTATGATAATGGTTGACCCGAAGATGGTTGAACTTTCTGTATATAACCGTATTCCGCATTTGCTGACACCGGTTGTTGTTGAACCGGAAAAGGCTGTTATTGCTTTAAAGTGGGCAGTTCGGGAAATGGAGGATCGTTATCGGTCTATGAGCCAATTAGGTGTTCGAAATATTGATGGATATAATCAAAAATTATTGCAGGCTGCAAAAGAAGGACGAACATTAACCCGTCGGGTTCAAACAGGGTTTGATCCGGAAACAGGGCGTCCTATATTTGAAGAACAGCAATTTGATTTGACCCCAATCCCCTATATTGTTATCATCGTGGATGAAATGGCGGATTTAATGGGCCGTTGTGGAAAAGAGGTTGATCCGCTTATTCAAAGATTGGCACAAATGGCTCGGGCAGTGGGTATTCATTTAATTTTGGCAACACAACGTCCATCTGTTGATGTTATTACCGGTACAATTAAGTCAAATTTCCCTTCACGAATGTCTTTCCAAGTACGAAGCAAAATCGATTCTCGGACAATTTTGGATGAGCAAGGAGCTGAACGATTATTGGGTAAAGGGGACATGTTGTTTATGCCAGCCGGTTCTGCTCCGCAACGGGTACATGGACCGTTTGTCAGTGATGATGATGTTGAACGAGTTGTTCATCACTGGGAAATGCAAGCTGAACCGGAATATGTGGAGGCTGTAACAATGGATGTTGATGCATCAACATCATCGGCAATATCAGGCACGGGAGGTAGCGATATAGAAAGTGGTGATCTATATGATAGAGCGGTTGCCATTGTTCTACGAGATAAAAAACCTACCACCAGTTATGTTCAGCGCCAGTTACGGATCGGATACAATAAGGCGGCAGACTTAATTGATCGGATGGAGATGGAAGGAATTATATCAAAACCGAATGTGGCAGGAAAGCGTGAAATTATCGTGCCGACGGATAATGCATAAAATTAAGGAGACAAAATGAATTGGTTAATAAAAAGTTTTATCGGTTTGGTTGTGGGATGTGTCTTGTCAGGAACGGCATTTGCTGATATTGATAAGCGAATCGATACGCCACAAAATCGTGCTGTTTTACAAAAAGTTGAGCAGGCTTATAATAAAATCAGAACATTAAAAGCAAAATTTGCACAGTTTAACTCTAAAATGCAAGATGATTTGCAAACGGGGGAACTTTATCTTTCCCGTCCGGGAGAAATGCGGCTTGTTTATGAAAAAGGCTCTCCTTTGGAATTTTATGCACATAATGGTTATTTGATTTACCATGATAAAGATTTAAAAGAGGTTAATTATTTTCATTTAAAACAAACCCCGGTCAGCCTTATTTTAAAAGGACAGCTTAAATTTAGTGATCCGGAGTTTTTAGTGACAGATGTTCGGACTGTTTTGGATGAATATTATGTGACGGCTATTAAGAAGGATGCTCGGGAATTGGGTAGTTTGACACTTATTATTGATAAGGAAACATTGCAATTGAAACAATGGGATATTGTTGATATGGAGGGAATAAAATCAACGGTTTCACTTTATGAAACACAATTTAATATTCCTATTGACAAGAAGATTTTTATATTCCATAATCCCTATAAGAAAAAGAAAAAATAAAAGGAGAAAATATGCGTAAAATTTTATTGGCATCTTTATGTGGTTTAACTTTATTTGCAGGAAATGCCTTAGCTGCAAAAGGAAAAGAATGTTCTTATTCCCCATTACAACAATTAATTCGTAATGCACGAGATGCTTCTGAAATTTCCGAATTAATTAATAATCAGGTTAATTTGAATATTAAACCACGCTGTGGCGGTAATGTTTTGCAATTGGCTATTTTACGTGGTAATCCAGAAGTGATGAGAGTTCTTTTGGAGGCAGATATGCTTTCTCTAAATGATAAAGTTTCAATTGTTGATTATCCTATCCCGGGTGCTCCGAAAGAAATTCCGTTAGCCTTTTTTGCAGCGTATTATTCTCCTCGCGCAGATATTATGAGTTTATTAATTGATGCCGGAGCCAATGTGATGGGAACGGATGACAGAGGTGAAACCATTTTGTGGTATTTAAACCAAAATCCTGTTTTGATGAACACTCAACTTGTTGATGATTTAACAAATCGATTGTTGATGGATCCCTCTGTAAATGGGGCTCAAGAAAATGTAAAAAAAGGTAAATTTATTAAAAACAATAAAAAATCAGATAAATCAGATAAAGATAAAAAAGAAAAGAAAGAACCGGTAAACGCAGTTTCTTCCGGATTTGATGTGATAGAAACAGAGCCGGATAATGCGTATAATCCTCAACGAGATAGTCAAATTGATTTATAAAAAAAGTGCCGAATAGGCACTTTTTTTGTAGAACCTATCTTGAGTTTTTCTAATATACAGTTCAAACATTTTATTTGCAAAAATATTTTTATTGTGCTATTATATTGTGTATAACAGGTGTATTAAAAAAGGGAGGCTGTTATGCAAAGAACAAGACAAGGACAACGAAGAACAAGAGCTAAAAGAAAATCAGTTTATCGTTTTACGCAATTAACTTTTTCGGATCAATCAAAAACTATTGCACAAAAAGAACTTGCAGATCTTTCTTCCGCACAACACAGACAGGCAGTTCAATGTATTGAACAGGCAGCTCAAAGAGGATTTTTGCCGGATATTTACGGACAATCGAATAATACAGTTATTATTTTAAATAGAATGCGATATGCAAGTAGTATGTTGAGTTCTAATACGGATATTGTTGTAAACGGAGCACAACAGGAAGCCGGTTTGGTTTTAGGGTATACACAAAATCAAAGAAAGCGTACATTTAAACATATTTATGCAGATATGATGTCCGGAAAACCTTTATCCCAACAGGATTCTGTTATTGTTCAACGGGTTTGTGGATTAAGGATGTCAAATAATCAAATTATTTTAGATATGAGTTTGACAAATACGGCACAACAGGATACAATAAATGAAGGTACAAATATGGAGATGATTATGACAAAAACAGTAACACAAGCATCAGCTATTCATAAAACGACAGAAGAAACACCGGAACGCCGTCAAAAAATAAAAACAGCAACCCATCGGAATAATAGTATTCCGGGATCACAACGCAAAAAAGCAATTAGCTCTATCGAAACGGCAGTACGAGCAGGGTATTTATCCGAAGCAAACGCTCAAATTATATTAAACGAGTTGAAGAGTGCAAGTGATAATTTTGCATTGGGAACAGATTTTGTTGTTATTGGAGCAAACGGACAAGAAACAAGACAAGAAGCCCGAGAAGCATTAGGATATAGAAGAAACGGATCTCTACGTACATTTGAAGGTATTTTCAGAGATATAAAACGAGGGAAAGCATTATCAGAACAAGATTGTGAAATTCTTAATCGCGTTTGTGCTTTACGTTCTGAAAATGGCAAATATACACGGAAAAACGGTAGATATGTTCTTGATATGAATCGGGTGTTGTTGCCGAAAAAAGATAATGAAGTTGTAACATCAACAAATAGTGTTTTAGAGGTAAAATCAGAGACGAAAGGGCAGAGTCAAAAATCAACAAAGTCAGTAGTTGTTCCTGAAAGTGCTGAACGACAAGCTGCGGCAGTTGAGGCATTAAATTCCCAAATGCTTTCTCGTCAAGCTAAAGAAACTCAACAACAAAAAGCACCTGTTGCCTCGGATGTGTCCGGTTCATCAGAACCGACAACATCTTCTTTGTCTGCGACATTAGCGAGTGCTTCTCAAGATGGAGCCGTTTCTTCTCCGACCGTGAAGCCGGCATCATTCGTTCGAGCAACGACAGAAGAAACGCCGGAACGCCGTCAAAAAATAAAAACAGCAACCCGCCGGAATAATAATATTCCGAGTGCACAACGCAAAAAAGCAATTAGCTCTATCGAAACGGCAGTACGAGCAGGGTTTTTATCCGAAGCAAACGCTCAAATTATATTACACGAGTTGAAGAGTGCAAGTGATAATTTTGCATTGGGAACAGATTTTGTTGTTATTGGGACAAACGGACAAGAAACAAGACAAGAAGCCCGAGAAGCATTAGGATATAGAAGAAACGGATCTCTACATACATTTGAAGGTATTTTCAGAGATATAAAACGAGGGAAAGCATTATCAGAACAAGATTGTGAAATTCTTAATCGCGTTTGTGCTTTACGTTCTGAAAATGGCAAATATACACGGAAAAACGGTAGATATGTTCTTGATATGAATCGGGTGTTGTTGCCGAAAAAAGCTGATGAAGTTACAATACAAGCAAATGATGTTTCAACTGTACAAACAGTATCCAAAGAAAGAGTTCAAATACCGACAGACGAGCAGATTGTTCCTGAAAGTGCTGAACGACAGGCAGAAGTTGTAGGTGTTTTGAATAATCAGGTAGTCCATCGCCAAGCCGAAGAAGCTCGTCGAGCCGAGGAAGCTCGCCAAGCCGAGGAAGCTCGCCAAGCCGAGGAAGCTCGTCGAGCCGAAGAAGCTCGTCAAGCCGAGGAAGCCCGTCGAGCCGAAGAAGCTCGCCAAGCCGAGGAAGCTCGCCAAGCCGAGGAAGCTCGTCGAGCCGAAGAAGCTCGCCAAGCCGAGGAAGCCCGTCGAGCCGAAGAAGCTC